>JALHDH010000185.1 GCA_022839105.1 bacterium | reverse complement strand
ATCACCCGACTGGCCCAACAGGTCTACGCTCCGATCCTGGGCTCGGTCCGCGACAGCGTGGTCCGCGGCCAGGCCTCCCCCGAAACGCTCCTGGGCGTGTTCCGCTGGGTGATCGCCGGGGCCAGCCTGGGGATCCTGGCAGGCTGGCTCCTGATGCCGACCTTCGTGGAGATCTACAATCGCGCCGTGGCCGCCCTGGATCGCCGCCACGGCTCGACGACTGCCATGCTCTGGGCCATGCTCCATCCCCGTAACGCCTTTGCCTTCTTCCGCTGCCTGCGCCTTCCCTCGAATTTCGGGGTGACCCTCCAGGATCTCCGGGTCCTGCCCAAGGGCTTCCTGATCGGCAACGTCCTGGTGGTGGCCATCCACACCATCGGCGTCCTGGCGGCCATCTACGCGGGGGCCCTGCTCAGCGCCAGCCTGGCCCGCACGGCCACCCTGCTCTCCTCGGTGATCAACGGGGTGGCCACGATCCTGGTCAGCGTGGTGGTCGACCCGACCATGGCCCGAATCACCGACCAGGCGGCTTTGGGAGAGCGTCCCCTGCGGCATGTCCACGCCATGTCGGTCTTCCTGGTCGCGGGCATGCTGGTCGGGACCCTGCTCTCCCAGGTCTTCTTCATCCCGGCAGCCGAGGTGATCGCCCTGGGCGCCCGCCTGCTGGATCGGATCTTCCAGGCCCTCTGAACCCCGGAAGGAGCCCGCCCGGAGGCCTGCCGGTTCAGTCGGGACGGGTCTCCAGGTAGAGGCGTTCGAACTCCATCAGGGGGCCCGTGGAGGACTGGACCATGGTCAACCCCTGCTCCAGGCCCGGGCCGGCGAGATCCCGCATGCCCGCTCGGATCCCGCGCAACCCCTCGCCCAGGCGTCGCTGACCTTCCTCGAAGGCCCGGCGGGCCGCCTGATAGACATCGTGGTATTCAGGCGGCAACTGGGGTGGCAGGGCCTCCATATGGGAGAACTGCTGCCAGGTCGCCGAAAGCAGCGATTCCAGTTCGTCGAGCAATCTTCCGAGCTCCCACTCGGTCACGCTTCCAGAGCGGTAACCCTCGACCGCCTCCGCCAGGCGGACCAGGTTGGGGTAGTGGGTGGAGACCGTCTCTTCGGCGGCCACCAGGTCCAGGCGTGAAACCTCCTCGGGCTCCACGGCCAGACGGGGAAGCCCCCCCTGGCAACCGCTGCAGAAACGAGCCGAGACGGGGTTGGTCGCTCCGCAGCGGGGGCAGAACCTCTCCTCTTCGCGCGTGGCGGCTTCTCCAAGAGCCTGCTGCACTGCCAGGATCTCGGCCCCGGCCTGGCGGATCTCCTCCAGAGCCAGGAGAATCGGCTCCTCGTCTGCCGCCGCCAGTGCCTGATGCACGAGTTCCAGGGCCGCTGCCTGCCGGTCCAGGGCCTGTTCCAGGACAGGACCCTGCACGGCCAGGACCGCCGCCTCCCGAGGTTCGGGTTCCAGGCTCTCCAGCCACTCGCGCAGGGCCCGATGCCCTCCCTCAAAGGTCTCCAGCCTGAGACGGAAGCTCTCCTCGGGCAGACGCCCCCTCATCCAGGCCCGGCCTACCCGGCACAGCTCGTGGATGGCCCAGATTTCCGAAAAGCGCTCCTGGGTCTCGTCCTCGGCCCGCAGACGAGCCAGGCCCCGACACAGGGTCTGCACCGCATCCCGGGCCTCTTCCAGAAGCTCGAGCAGGGCGCCCGAGTCCCGCCGGTCCAGGGCCTCGTGAAGCCGACGCAAGGATTGCTGCAGCCAGTCGAAGGCGCCCGAGACCTCGGGCACCACCTCCCGCGAGAGGGCGGTCTCCTCCCGGAAGGGCAACTCTTCAAGGAATCCCTCGTTCAACCCGCCCAGGATCTGATCCACCCGGAGCAGCAGCTCCCGGACCTGGGACAGCCCGGAACTTCCCTCCAGGAACCTGCGAAGCTCGCGGGTCAGGTCGTTGAAAGCGGGCAGATCCGTAAGTTCCGGATCCCCTTCCTGATCAAAACCGGGGCGCATGAGTCCAAGTTTTCCTGTCCACGCCGATTCCCCTTCCCGTCCTTCCCCACAGGCCCGCAAAGGTCCGCAACAAAGGTCCCCAGAATACTCCCTGCCCGGGCACAAGACCAGCCGATGCAACCCAGCACATCCCAGGACCCACGTCGATCTCCACAGCCCCCGTTCGAAGCACTCTCTTTGTGGGGGCCCGGCTCGGGACGCCGCTGGCTCATCCTTCTGGGCCTGACGCTGCTGGCTGTGCTTGGCAACAGTTGCCCCATCGAGCTTCTCTTCGGCCTGAACCTGCTGCTGGGCTCGGTCGGCGCCCTGCTGGCGGCGGCCCTCTTCGGCCCCTGGGTGGGAACCCTCACGGCAGCGGCAGGAGCCCTGCCGACCTTTTTCTTCTGGGGTCACCCTTGGGGGATCCTCCTGCTGAGCCTGGAGGTGGCCTTCGTCTCCTCCATCCGCCGCTACCGCCCCGTGCCCCTGGTCCTGCTGGACGCCTTCTACTGGTGCATCCTGGGCACTCCCCTGTTCTATCTGCTGGCGGCGGGCCCCTTGCACCTGAACCAGGAGAGCGCCAGCCTGCTGGCCCTGAAACACCTGGTCAACGGCGTGCAGAACGCGGCCCTGGCCTCGCTTCTGGCCGGCTTCCTGCCCCTGGAGAGATGGGCCGGAGCCCCTCGCAGGACCCTCTCGGGCACCCTGCCCGGGGTCATGCTCAACTTCGCCGTCGTGGCCGTGCTGATTCCCGTCCTGGCCCTGCTGGCCACCGAGAGTCAGCGTTCCTGGAGCGAGGCCCGCAGGGAGGCCGCCGAGATGCAGGAGGCGCGGGCCAGCAGCCTCGCCAACAGCCTGGAAGGCTGGCTGGACACGGGCCAGAGGGCCCTGGACTCCCTGGCCTCCTACAGCCCCCGCGACCCCGACCAGTTGCGCGCGGCGGCCCTGGTCCTGCAGCGCACCCTCCCCAACATGCGGGAACTCTTCCTGGAAAAGTCTCCGGGCCGCCTGGTCCCCCTCCTGGAGGAACGGTCAGGCCCTGGACC
>JALHDH010000184.1 GCA_022839105.1 bacterium | reverse complement strand
CCCACCCGGCCGCGCAACTGGTAGAGCTGCGCCAGGCCGAAGTTCTGGGCGTTGTTGATCATGATGGTGTTGGCGTTGGGGATGTCCAGGCCGCTCTCGATGATGGTGGTGCAGACCAGGATGTCCTGCTCGCCCTCATAGAAGTCCATCATGACCTTCTCGAGCTGACCTTCGGGCATCTGACCGTGACCCACGGCGATGCGGGCCTGGGGAACCAGGCGGCGCAGGTCGGCGGCCACCCTCTCGATGCCCTGGACCCGGTTGTGCACGTAGTAGATCTGGCCTTCGCGAGCCAGTTCCCGGGTGATGGCCGCCTTGATCAGGTCGGGGTGATGCTCGAAGAGGTAGGTCTTGATGGGAAGCCGCTCTTCGGGGGGCGTCTCGATGAGGGACATCTCGCGGATCCCCGACATCGACATCTGCAGGGTCCGGGGGATGGGGGTCGCGCTCATGGTCAGGACGTCCACCGAGGCCCTCATCTCCTTGAGGCGCTCCTTGTGGACCACTCCGAACTTGTGCTCTTCGTCGACCACCAGCAGCCCCAGGTTCTTGAAGCGGATGTCCTGGGAGAGCAGGCGGTGGGTGCCGATCACGATGTCGACCTCGCCCCTGGAGAGCTCTTCGACCACCCGGGATTGCTCGCGTTCGGTGCGGAATCGCGAGAGCAGCCGGATGGCCAGGGGATAGGAGGCCATCCTCTCCGAGAAGGTCTGGAAGTGCTGGTGGGCCAGCACCGTCGTGGGCACCAGGATGGCCACCTGACGGCCCTCGGCCACGGCCTTGAAGGCCGCCCTGAGGGCCACCTCGGTCTTGCCGTAGCCGACGTCGCCGCAGACCAGGCGGTCCATGGGGCGCGGGCTCTCCATGTCGGCCTTGACCTCCCGGATGGCGCGCAACTGATCCGGAGTCTCCTGATAGGGGAAGGCGTCCTCCATCTCGCGTTGCCAGTCGGTGTCCGAAGGATAGGCATATCCGTGGGCGGTTTCGCGCATGGCGTAGATGCGCAGGAGCTCCAGGGCGATGCGCTGGGTCTCCTCCTTGATGCGGGCCCGGGTCTTCTTCCACTCCTGGCCGCCCATGCGGGACAGGGGGGGCACCTTCTCTTCGATGCCCTGATACTTCTGGATCAGGTCGAGTTGCTCGACGGGGACGTACAGGCTGTCGCCCTTGGCGTATTCCAGGTGCAGGAAGTCCCGGCAGACCCCTTGCAGGGCCAGGGTCTTGACCCCCAGGTAGCGCCCGATGCCGTGCTGGAGGTGGACCACCAGGTCTCCGGGCTGCAGCTCGTCCACGCGGATCAGGCTTCCCCGGTCCACGCTCCGGCTGGGTCGGCGGGCCCGCCGCTGGCCCACGATTTCCCGGTCGGTCAGGAAGACCAGGGCTCCATCCGGAAGGTGGACCCGGAATCCCTCCGAGGCCGCTCCCTGGGCCAGGAGGACCTGGCCGGGCTGCAACGAGGGGACCGGCTCGGTCAGGACCCGGTCGATCCCGCGCTCGCGGAGCAGCTCCTTGAGGCGCAGGTACTGCCGGCTGAGCACGACCACCCGGAATCCCTGCTCCTGCCACTCGGGAATGGTCTGGAGCATCCCCTCGACGCGGTCGGCGAAGCCGGCCTCCAACTCGAAGGAGAAGGCCAGGGCATCCTGCTCGCGAGGCGTCGCCGCGGACCCCTCCCAGGCCGTGAAGCGCACCTTCCTGAAGGGCGCCAGCATCTCTTCGACCCGCTCCCAGGCCCCTTCCCCTCCCTGTTCGGCCCACTCCTGGTACCACTCCATGGCGTTCAGGCGCAACTGGGCCGGTTCTTCCAGGCAGGCGCAGGAGCCTGGGGTCAGATAGTCGCTCAGCCAGGCTCCTTCCACGTCCTCCCGGGCCGGCAGGAGCAGCACCTCCTGCACCGCCGTGCTGGAGCGCTGGGTGTCCACGTCGAATCGCCGCATGGACTCGACCTCGTCGCCGAAGAGCTCCATGCGCACGGGGTCCCCGGTGATCGGAAAGACATCCACGATGCCCCCGCGAACCGAGACCTCGCCGCGTCGCTCGACCATCGGGACGCGATGGTAGCCCTCGTTCAGGAGCAGCTCCAAGAGCAGCTCCAGGTCGATGAGCTCGCCCTGGCGCAGCGAGATCTTGCCCCGCTGCAGGTGCTCCACGCGGACCGTGGGCTGCAGGAGGGCGCGGACCGGGGCCACCACCAGCAAGGCCTCGCCGGCATCCAGGGCCTGCAGGATCGACATCCGTTCGGGGTCTGCCGCCCGCCCTCCCTGGCCGGTCTCGCGGGCGATCTCCCGCTCGGGGAAGAGGTGCGCGCGTTTCCCTGGGGGCAGGAAGGACTGCAGATCCTGGACCAGCCGTTCGGCGGCATCCGAGGTGGGGGTGATCCACAGCACGGGACCCGGAATGCGGCGGCGCAGGGCGGCCAGGAGGACCGGCCGGGAGGAACGCACGGTGCCACTGCACCATGAGTCCTGACCGGCTTCGAGCCGCGCGAGCAGCTCCTGGAAGGCGGGCAAGGCCTGGACGGGGGTGAAGACCGCTTCGAGAAGGGCGGCCGGGGCGACGGTGATGCTCATGGACTCTGCTCCGGAGGAGGGGCGGGCCCGACGGTCCTGACCCCGGGTCCTGAGGAGTCTATCCCGCAGGGGACCTTTCGGCAAGGGTGCCCGCCAGCCGCCTGCGAACTGGTGCCGGGCGCCCGCAGACCAGGAGTCGCGCATCTCTTCAAGAATGGGGCACGACTTGTGAACCTGCTCCAGCCTGATCGCAGATGGAATCTGGAGGGGTTTGGATCCATGGAATTCGCACCCTTCGGGGTTCCTGAGGAAGGGATCGATGGCAGCCCAGTCTGGTAGTCCGAGCGGGGGATCTCCACGGCTTCGCCTCTTCCTGGTGGAACTGGCCCGCCTGCAGAAGAAGTTTGAACGTCAGAATCGTCTGGTCGAGGTCTTCCGCCAGGTCTCTTCGAACCTGGCCCTCTCCGATGCCCTGCTGGTCTTGTTCCTGGATACCCTGATGGGCGTCGGCCTGACCTATTTCTTCGGTCCGCCCTACCTGATCCTGGGCTTCACCCTGCCGGTCCTCTCGACGGCTTTCTACTATGGAACCACCGGGGCCCTGATGGCCGTGGTGGTGGGGGGGCTCTTCTACGGAGTCATCCTTCTCTTCTCGCTGGTCGCCCGTCTGGAACCCGGCGAGATCGGGAATTTCTTCAAGCTGACCGGCGTGCAGGGGGCGGTGACGCTCCTCTTGTTGTGGCTCTATTCGATCTGCATCGGGGAGGGTGAGGACCGCGCCCGCATCGAGGAACGCTCCCGTCAGGAGAAGGACCTGCTCTTCCAGGAGATCCAGGCGGCCAAGTCCGAGGTCGGGCAGATGTACGGCGAGGTGGCCGAGCGCGAGAACGCCCTGATCGCCGTGAAGCGCGAGCTGAACGAGGCCCGCGAGGAGATGGAAGGCAACTTCAAGCGTCTGCACGAGGCCCGTCTGGCCGTGCAGGCCGCCGAGAAGCTGGCTGAGGACCAGGGGCGCGAGGTGGCCCAGCAGGCCCGCCGCGAAAAGATGCAGATGCAGCGGCAACTGGCCCGCCTGCAGAAGAAGTTTGAACGTCAGAATCGTCTGGTCGAGGTCTTCCGCCAGGTCTCTTCGAACCTGGCCCTCTCCGATGCCCTGCTGG
>JALHDH010000072.1 GCA_022839105.1 bacterium | reverse complement strand
CTCGAAGGCCTTCCCGATCGCCGAGATCTTCTCGTTGAGAATCTCCCAGATTCTGGACTCCACCGTCTCGGGGTTGGTCATCAGGATGACCTCCACCTGGCGGGTCTGTCCGTAGCGGTTCAGCCGCCCCACTCTCTGGTGCAGGCGCATCGGGTTCCAGGGAAGGTCGATGTGGATCAGGCTGTGGCACTGCTCTTGAAGGTCGATCCCCTCGCCGCCAGCCTCGGTGGACAGAAGAAACCTGACCCGTCCCGCATTGAAGGCGGCGGCCGCTTCGGAACGCCGGACGCGCACGGTGCATGCCCCCCGGGCGCCATCCGACGTCCCCTCCAGTGCCTCGTCCCCATTGATGAAGGTACAGCATCCCTGGCCGAATCGGCGATGGAGGGCCTCCATGACGCAGGCCTGGGTGGCCTTGTACTCCGTGAACAGCAGGACCGGACGCCCGGCAAAAGGGCCGTCAAGAACCTCCACCAGGCGCTCGATCTTGGTCTCCCGGACGATCCTCTCGCCAGCCTGGATCAGGTCCCGCAGGTAGGGAAGCTCCTGCTCCATCAGTGGAACCTCCCGGGACAGGTCGAAGAGTTCCTCCTCCATCGCCGAGAGTTCCTCGTCCCGCCCCTCGTCCTGGAGGGCCCGCGTTTCCTCCAGCCGGACGGCCAGGGCAGAACGCCGTTCCTGGGGACGGCAGCCACCGAACTGGAGGCCAGCTTCTGGATGGCCACCAGCACCAGTTGCACCGCCTGGCCGCGGGTCTGATCCAGGGTGCGGGAATAGGCCAGACCGCGCTGGATGAAGTCCGACACCCGGTCATAGAACTCGGCCTCCGCCGGACTGAACCGGTAGGTTTCCTGGCGTACCAGGGGTTCCTGGAAGAGCTTCTCCCCCTTCAGGTTGGTCACCGAATACTTGTTGTTCCGGATCATGGCCTGCCCAAGAAGTGGCAGTTGGGCGAAGACGGGCCGGGAGGCACTGAAGAGATCCGGACGCAGGAGCTCCAGAAGAGCGAAGAAGTTGAAGTTCTTCCCCCGGTGCGGAGTGCCCGTGAAGAAGAGCATCGACTCCACGCGATCGGCCTGGCAGAGGTCCTGCACGAGCCCGAACGACTGGGTGGCGCCGAGTTCCTCATCCCGGTTCAGATGGTGGGCCTCGTCCACCACCACAAGGTCCCAGGGCGGCGCCTCGAGCAGTCGCTCCCGACGGCCCTTGTGGTCCATCCGCAGCGTGTGAATCGAGGCGATGACATGGTCGAACCGGCTGAAGAAGGGAAGTTTGGCGGAATCCTCCTGGGGCTGGTAGGTGAAGAAGCGCAGGTCGAACATCTCGAAAAGCCGCTCCTGCCACTGCGTGACCAGCGAGGCCGGGCACAGGACCAGCACCCGCTTCACCTGGCCCCGGGTCATCCGCAACCAGCCACCTCGCAGGCCACTCCGAAGCCACCTTCCGACAGACCCAGAGCTGATGGGGCAGCAGGTCGATCCGGGAGGGCGAGAACACACCCCAGGCGTCGTTCGCGGAGACGATGCACTCCCCCAGGACCCGCAGGGCTGTCGGCAGCGGCGCATCCCAGCAATCCCTCGCGGCCACGACCGTCGAAGATTGAAGGGGCCGAAGGTCCGCCAGGGGGACCCTTTGCAGGCCTCCATCATCGAACTCGACAACGGCCAGTTCCCCCTGCGGGAATTGGATCGTGCCAAAGCCGAGCGTCGGGTGGCGGACTCGCAAGCCTTCTTGAAGCATTCTTGGTGGCGCCTCCAGGTGCGTAAGGACCGATCCGGGCTGAGACACTCCCCGGGGAGAATGGTCACGGCGATCAAAGCCACGAGAGTCGGGGGCGCCGCTCTCGCACAGACCCCGGCCCCCGCGTTCGGCGCTTCTCCGCGTTCCTCCCCTTCCCTTGCCGGAGCACTGTGGGACGGCCCGCCTGGCCCCGACTCCAGCGCCGGCGAAGACTGCAGAATGTGCCTGAGCGATTGCAGAGCCCCGGGGCGCCCTTCGAGGAGTGCCGGCCCGCCGTGCCGAACCGCCCTGGCGCGACGCCGAGACGGCAATTCCCGGGCCCGACTGGATGCCGGTCCCCTCTGGAAAGGCTCTCCATGAACCCCCTGCACCAATACCTCGTCGGACTCCTGGACGACCAGGTCCAGAAGCGCACCATCGTGGTCTTCTACGATCCCCGGCGGGAGTTCGAGGAGTTCGTGGGCGAGCTGCCCGCGGCGGGTGAGGCACCTGAAGGCCTGACCCGGGTCGGCCTGGGCCAGCGCCAGGTCTACCTGGCCCGGCATGAGGGATCCCTCTTCGCGGTGCGGGCCGCGGCGGAGGCGGTCACGTCGGGCGCCCGGCCCGAGCCGACGGTGCTTTACCTTCCCGGCGTGTCCTGGTCGGAATTCGGCTCACCCCTCCTCGAGCTCGAGCGGGCCGGCACCTCCTGGAAGCCATCCCTCAAGGGCCTCGCCCGTCACGCCTTGTTGACGCGCTTCAGCGAGGGCGAGGTGGACCAGACCCTGGCTGCCGAGGGCCTGCGCTACCGCGACCTGGCCCGCCTGCTGGAGCAGGCCGAGGCCGGGGGGCGCGCCTCGGTCCTCAAGACCCTGTTCCCCGGGCTGTCCTCCGAGAATCTCCTGGCCCAGTGGCTTGCCGATCCGGCCCGGGACGGGGAGGTCGAATCGAAGGGTGCCCAGGCCGAGCTGCGGGCCATGCTGACCAGCCGGCTCGGCCTGGCGCTGGCGGACACCATCCCCCTGGCCGAGCTGCGCGACCGCGCCCTGCGCTATGTCCTGATCAACGAGTTCCGGTCCGACCTCCGGGGCACCGCGCCGACCTCGATGGCCCAGGTCCCCAGCCCTCCGTCGGCGACGCACCTGGACCGTGCGCGCGCCGTGGCCCTGCAACTGCGGCGTGCCCACGCCGACCGCTACCCCGATCTGGCCGACCGCCTGGAATCCGATTTCCGGGTATGCGAAGCCGGCATCCCACCCGGGGAGCTGGGGAGCATCGATACCTTCCGCTGCGAGGAGGCGATGCTTCTGACCTGGTGCGCCAGGCTCGTGGCCGAGGGGCGGTACGATGAGGCCCTGCAGGCCGTCGCCGAGCGCGTTGACAGCTTCTGGACGGCCCAGGACCTGCGCCGGCGCGCCCAGTGGGAACTGGTCCGGGCCCTCGCGGACCTGGGCCTTGAGGTCCAGCGGGTTCGAGCCGATCTGCCCCGAGCCGGCACCGCGCCGGGAAGCTGGGTCGCCAGCTACGCGGGTTCCTCCCGGTGGCACCAGGCGGACCGGCTTCTTCGCGAGGTAGAGGCCCGGGTCGTGGCCCTGGACGACGAGCCGGAATGTGAAGAGGCCCTGGGGCGCATCCGCCGCGCCTACGAGGACCTGATGGAGCAGATGGCCCGCGGGTTCACCGCCGCCCTCGCGTCCGCCGGGTGGAGCGTCACGGGTGTCCTCTCCCAAAGCAACGTCTTCGACAAGGTCGTCTCGCGAGCCCCGGGCCGGACCGCCTACTTCCTGGTGGACGCCCTTCGGTTCGAGATGGGGCACGAGCTTGCCCGACTCCTGCCAGAGGCCCTGGAGCTCCAGGTGCAGCCGGCCATCGCCTCGCTGCCGTCCATCACCCCTGTGGGGATGGCCAGCCTCATGCCCGGCGCTGCCGGCGGCTTCAACGTGGTGGCCCATAAGGGACGGGTGGTGGGCGCAGTCGACGGAACGCCCCTCGGCTCCGCCACAGACCGGATGAACTACTTCCGCACCCGCGTCCCCGACCTGGTGGACCTCACCCTGGGCGAGCTCCAGAATCACAACAGCAAGAAGCTGGCCGCGCGGCTGAAGAACGCCTCCCTGGTGGTCGTGCGCTCGACCGAGATCGACCAGTCCGGCGAGAGCGACGCCGACTTCATCGCCCGGACCATCATGGACCGGGTGGTCCCGAACCTGGCCCGAGCCATCCGCAAGCTGGGTCAGGCCGGCATCCAGCACTTCGTGGTGTCCGCGGACCATGGCTACCTCTTCGCCTCGCGCAAGGACGAGGACATGCGCTTGGACGCCCCGGCAGGCCAGACGCTCGAGACGCATCGTCGCTGCTGGATCGGCCAGGCGGGGACGCCCCCGCCCGGCGCGGTCCGGGTCACCGGCGCCGAGCTGGGCTACGCGACCGACCTGGACTTCGTCTTCCCGCAAGGGGCCGCGGTGTTCCGGGCCGGGGGCAGCCTCAGCTACCATCACGGCGGCCCCAGCCTGCAGGAAATGGTGGTCCCCGTCCTCTCGTTCCGCCTCCCGGTTCAGGCCGCCCCTGCCGCGGCGAAGGTCTCCATTGAGTTGGAGGGGCTGCCCGAGAAGGTGACCAACCGCATCTTCAGCGTCAGGCTTCGGGTCACAGGCGACCTCTTCACCGAGGACGCCGTCCCCATCCGCATCGTCCTCCTGTCCGGCAACGAGCAGGTCGGCCAGGCCGGGATGGCCCTTGGCGGCCAGCTTGACCTTGACACCAGCGTGGTGCTGGTGCCCCCCGGGGCCGAGGTGAACGTGGGGATGCGCCTGGCAGCCGAAGACGTCTCGGCCATCCAGGTGGTCGCCCTGGACCCGACCACCGACGCGGTGCTGCGCTCCTCCAAGGAGATCCCCGTGAGATTGGGAATCTGATTCACATGAACGAGACCGTCCCCGCCCGCGACGCCCTGGACGACAAGGTCAACCGCGTTTTTGCCGGGCGCGTGGTCCGCAAGGACCTGGTGCGCAAGGTGAAGGTCGGTGCCAACGTGCCGGTCTTCGTCCTGGAATACCTGCTGGGCAAGTACTGCGCGTCCTCCGACGAGATGGCCATCCAGATGGGCCTGCAGGTGGTCAACGACACCCTGGCCAGCCACTACATACGTCCCGACGAAGGCCCCCGCGCCCAGAGCCTCGTGAAGGAGCGTACCCGGCACACCTTCATCGACAAGGTGAAGGTGCGGCTGGTGGACTCGGACTACTGGGCCGAGCTCAACAACTTCGGCCACCGGAACGTCCACATCCCCGACCACTACGTCCGGGACTTCGACCGCCTCCTCACCGGCGGCATCTGGGCCCAGGTTGAGGTCCGCTTCGAATACGACGAGGAGAGCAAGGGCAAGAACCCCTTCTGGATCGAGAAGATGACCCCGATCCAGTTGGCCACCTTCGACCTGGAGGAATACCGGAAGCTGCGGGCGGAATTTACCGGCGACGAGTGGCTGGACCTGATGGTCCGCAGCATGGGCTACGAGCCCTCGGTGATGGACCGGCGCCTGAAGATGCTCTTCCTGTTGCGCCTCGTGCCGTTGTGCGAGCGGAACTACAACCTCGTCGAGCTCGGCCCCCGCGGCACCGGCAAGAGCTACGCCATCCAGGAGCTCTCACCCTACGCGGCCCTGCTGACCGGCCCCACCACCGTCGCCAACCTCTTCGGCCACATGAACGGCCGCCAGAAGGGGATGGTGATGATCTGGGACGTGGTCGGGTTCGACGAGGTGGCCGACCTCCAGAAGATGCCCAAGGAGGTCATCACCACCCTCAAGACCTTCTGCGAGTCGGGCCAGTTCCAGCGCGGCCAGGAGGCGGTGGCCGGCTACGCCAGCATCGCCCTGTTCGGCAACACCCAGCAGCCCATCGACGTGATGGTGAAGGCGGGTCACCTCTTCGCCCCCATGCCCGACGTGATCCGGGACGACATGGCCTTCATCGACCGCCTGCACTTCTACCTCCCCGGCTGGGAGGTCCCCAAGATGCACAACCAGCACTTCACGGACCACTACGGCTTCGTGGTGGACTACCTGGCCGAGGCGCTCAAGGACCTCCGGAAGCTGAACTACACCGAGACCATCGACCATCACTTCTCCCTGGGCGCCCACCTCAACGCCCGGGATCGCAAGGCGGTCCGCCGCACCGTGTCCGGCCTGATGAAGATTCTCTACCCGAACGGCCAGGTCAGCCGGGACGAACTCGAGGAACTGCTGGCCCTGGCCTTGGAAGGCCGTCGCCGGGTGAAGGAGCAGCTCAAGAAGATGGGCTCCTTCGAGTACTACCACACCTCGTTCTCCTACCTGGTCAGCGAGACCGGCGAAGAGCGCTTCGTTGGCGTCCCCGAGCAGGGTGGCGGCCACCTGATCTCCACCGACCCCTTGCCCCCTGGCAGCGTCTACGCCGCGGCGGTGAACGGCGAAGGCACCGTGGGCCTGTATCGGCTGGAGGTGTCGGTCTCGACGGGGACGGGCAAACTCAAGCCCGCGGGTGGCCTGGGCGGCTCGCTTAAAGAGTCCGTTCAGCGGTCCTTCAGCTACCTGACCGCCCACAAGACCGAATTCGGCGTCGGCCGCGAGGTGGACAACTCCGACTTCCACGTCGAGGCCATCGACCTTCTGGGCAACCACGTCGAGGCCGAGTTGGGCGTCGCCTTCTTCGTAGCCGCCTATTCGGCGCTGCGCAAGGCCCAGCCCCAGCCGGGCCTGCTCGTGCTGGGCGACCTGTCAATCCAGGGCAACCTCAAGCCCGTGCGCTCGCTGGTTGAACCCCTGCAGGTCGCCATGGACCACGGCGCCCGCCGCGCCCTGATTCCCATCGAGAACAAGCGCAACTTCTTCGACGTCTCGGCCGACGTGCTGGAGAAGGTGGACCCCATCTTCTTCGGCGACCTGCGCCAGGCAAGGCTCTGGGGTTGGGGGTGTAGAGGCCTGGCACCAGGGGGGCTGCGAAGCGGAGTGGTCAGGGGGCTGTCGGCACCGACGTTGCCTGTTCCGCCGCCACTTCTCCCCCACCGATCGGTTCTGCCAATCCACCATGCTTCCCAGGAATCTCCTGCGAAACATGAGGGAGAGCGGGCACCGCCGCCCCCCCCCGTTCAGACTCACGGCACGGTCTCGAGCTCCACCTTCTGCACCTTGCCGAGATCCTCCAGGCTGGCGTCAAAGCCACCCGACTCGCCCACCACCAGGTAGACCAGCCGCTCCGGCTGGAGGACCCGGCGGGCCACCCTCTGGATGTCGGCCTGGGTGAGTGCCCGGAGCTTGTCCATCCGGGTCTGGAAGTGGTCGAAGGGCAGCCCGCGCAGTTCCAGTCCCGCGAAGCGCCAGGCCGTCCGGAAGGGGTTGTCGAACCAGGAGACCATCGAGTTGAGCAGCGAGGCCCGGGCCTGCTGCAGTTCGGCGGCCGGGACGGGCCGGTCCCGCAGCCCCTCGATCTCGGCCAGGACCAGGTCGATGGCCCGTCGCGTGGCATCCGTCCGGGTCTGGAAGACCACCTGGAAGCTCCCGCGTCGCGGGTCGTCGGTGCCGATCTGCGAGCCGACGCTGTAGGCCAGTCCGGCCCGGTTGCGAACCCTCTCGACCAGGCGGGAAGAAAACCCCCCGCTTCCCAGGATATAGTCCATGACCTGGATGGCCTCCAGGTCGGGATCCTGCCTGGAGACCCCTCGGTGCCCGATCACGACGTGGCTCTGGTTGAGAGGGCGCTCCACGAGGAAGACGCCACCGGGAGGGTCCTCCCCCAGGATCGGGAGTTCCGGAAGGCTGGAAACTGCGGGCCTCCAATCGCTGAAGACACGTTCCAGCGCGGCCGCGAGGGCCTCTGGCTCGAAGTCCCCGGCGACCGCCATGAAGGCCCGATCCGGCGTCCAGATCCGGGCGTGCCAGGCCTGCAGGTCCTCGCGCGAGAGGGCCTGGACGCTCGGCCAGCCCAGCTTGCGACCGGAGGGATCCTCGCCGAAGATCAGGTAGGGGAACTCGCGATGGGCGATCCGGCCCGGACTGTCGTTCTGGCGACGCAGATCCTCGTGGATCTGCTCGCGGGCGATCTCCAACTGCCCGGCATCGAAGCGCGGATGACGCGCCATCTCGGCCAGGAGTTCCAGGCCCGTGGCCAGGCCCGGCTTCAGGACGTCCAGGTCCAGGAAGCTGATCTCCTCGGAGAAGCCCGAGTCGAGGCGGATCGCCTCGATCTCCAGCCGGCGGTCCAGCTCCTCAGGGCCCAGGCTCCGGATTCCCCCGGTGCGCTGGACCGTGGAGGTCAGCGCCACGACCCCGTGCTTGGCGAGCGATTCGTGCAGGCTTCCGCCTCGGACCGCCAGGCGGGCCCGAACCCGCGGAAGCGTGGAATCCGGGACCATCCACAAGACGATCCCGTTGGAGAGGACCCGACGGTGGACCTGCGTTCCCACCTTCGGGAGCTCAAAGCGCATCGGAGGGAAGGTCATCTTCTCGACGATCCGGCTTCCCTGCGAGCGGGCCGGGGGCGGCGCCTCAGCGCGAACCGGCGCGGTGAAAGCGCACAGGAAGGTCAACAACAGCGCGACGGAGGTTCTCAAGGCGTGGACTCCTTCTGGACCAGGGTGGCCACGGTCCGCCTCTCCCGGGTCAGGTACTCGCGCGCCACCCGTTGCACGTCGGTTCCGGTCACGGCAAGGTAGCGGGCTCGCTCGTCAAAGTTGCGCCAGGTCCCCCGGAAGGCCTCGGCGCGAGCCAGGGCCCCGGCCAGTCCCAGCGGGAAGTCCAGCGAGCGGACGAAGTCGGCTTCCAGGTTCTTGCGGACCTTCTCCATCTCCCAGGCCTCCGGAGGAGCTTCCGCCAGGCGCCGGATCTCCGCTTCGAAGGCGGCCTCGACCCGAGCCGGGGCATGGGGCGCCTGAGGGACCACATGACCCACGAAGAGGTTGTCCAGCGCCCGCATGTAGACGTCTGCCGAGGCCTCCTGGGCCAGGCCGGTCTGGACCAGGTTGAGATGGAGTCTCGAGGTGCGCCCCATGGACAGGATTCCGGACAGGACCTGCAGGGCGTACTGATCCGGATGGCCAGGGGCGGGACCAGGATAGCCGATCAGGACCTGCGGACGGGCGGGATGCACCACCTCGACGCGACGCTCGCCCACCGGCGGGATGTCCCGGGTGAAGACCGGTCGGGGATCCGGGCGCCGCGGAATGCGACCGAAGGTTTCCGCCATCCCCTGGCGCACCTCCGCCTCGTCCAGATCGCCGATCACGACGGCCACCAGGTTCGAGGGGGCGTAGTAGTGTCCGAAATAGGCCAGAAGGTACTCCCGCGAGATGGTCTCGAGATCCGAGGGCCAGCCCACCACCGGGTTGCCGTAGGGGCTGCCGTCGTGGAGCGTGGCCATGAACTGCTCGAAGAGCATCCCCATGGGGCTGGTCTCGGTCCGCAGGCGTCGCTCCTCGCGGACCACGTCGCGCTCCGAGTAGAATTCCCGGAACACCGGAGAGGTCAGGCGATCCGACTCCAGCAAGGCCCACAGGCGGAAGCGATTGACGGGCAACTGGACGTAGTACTGCGTCGAGTCCCAGCCCGTGGAGGCGTTGAGGCTGGTGCCCCCGTGGCGCTGGTAGATCCCCCACAGTTCGTCGGAGACCGCCAGGCGCTTCAAGCCCTTCTCGAGGTCGGCAATCTGCGAGCGCAGGGTGGCCACCCTCTGGGGGTTCCCCTGGCCGTAGGCCGTGCGCAGGAGGGCCTGCTCGCGGCGCATCTCGGAGGCCAGCCGGTCGATGCGGTCCAGGACGGGCTTTTCGGCTTCATGGTCCAGGGTCCCGAACCTGCGGGTTCCCTTGAACATCATGTGCTCGAGGAAATGCGAGCCTCCGGTGATCCCGGGCCACTCATTGACGCTCCCCACCCGGGCCAGGAGGTAGCCGGTGAAGACGGGTGCCTGCGGCCGGGGCAGGAACAGGACGGTGAGACCGTTGGGCAGAACGAAGCGCCGCACCGGGAGTTCCAGCGAGGCGCCAGCGGGCAGGGCCAGGAGGGCGACCAGGCAGAGCGCCAGGCCCGCACGGCGAAGAGACGGCATGTCCGGACTCCTTTCCGAATCGGGGAACCCGGAGGGATTTTTCTCCAGCCCTCGGACTCCTGCAACCCCACGGAAGCGGGCCCGGCGTGAAGGACTCCTGGACCTGGCTTTGAAGTCGCCCCTGGTCGTGGACTGCCTGCTCCCGGCTCTCGCCGGCAGTCGCGATCGAATCGCCCCACCTCAGGGCGCGAGGGCCTGCCTGGACGCGGAGCCGCCCGCCAGACGAGGCACGGGGCCTTCTCAAGGAGTCCCATGGCGACCAGGTACCTCACCGGAGTCCCCGAACTCGACACGGCCCTGGCCGGATACCTCGACGAGCATGCCCCTCCGGCTCACGCGGAGCTGATCCGCGAGATGCTGGTCACCGCCCTGAAGCTGGCTCGAGACGGAACCGGCCGCGGAGACCTGAAGATCATCAACTCGGCCCTCAAGGAGATGCGCTACTCCTTCAAGGTGCTTCGCCCCTACAACCGGGTGCGGAAGGTCAGCGTCTTCGGGTCGGCCCGCACAGAGGAAGAGGCCCCCGAGTATCTCCAGGCCCTTGAATTCTGCCGCGAGATGGCAGCCCGGGGCTTCATGACGCTCACCGGCGCCGGCCATGGGATCATGAAGGCCGGCAACGAGGGGGCCGGACGCGAGATGTCCTTTGGCCTGAACATCAAGCTCCCCTTCGAGCAGACTGCGAATTCCGCCATCGCGGGTGACGAGAAGCTGGTCAACTTCAAGTACTTCTTCACCCGCAAGCTGGCCTTCCTGAAGGACTCCCACGCCATCGGGATGTTCCCGGGAGGCTACGGCACCCACGATGAGGCCTTTGAATCCCTGACCCTGGTGCAGACCGGGAAGTCCCACCTGGTGCCGATCGTCTTCGTCCACCCGCCGGGCAGCGACTTCTGGAGCGACTGGGACGCCTATGTCCGCGAGCACCTCCTGGGACGTGGGTTGATCTCGGCCGAAGATCTGAGCCTGTACCGGATCACCGACGACCTGCAGAGCGCCTGCGACGAGATCACCGGCTTCTATCGGCGCTACCATTCGATGCGCTACGTGAAGGACGAGCTGGTGGTGCGTCTGGAGGCCCCCCTGCTGGCGGAGGAGATCGAGGCCCTCAACGACGAGTTCAGCGATCTGGTCCTGGGCGGGCGGATCGAGGCCACGGGTCCACTCCCCCCCGAGGCGGATGACCTGCCCATCGCCCATCTCCCCCGCCTGAAATTCCGCTTCGCCCGTCGGCGCTACGGGAGGCTGCGGGAATTCGTCGATGCCCTGAACCGCCTGCCTCTGCCCGAGGGCTCCCGGATCGAGGTTCCCGAAGCCGGAGAGGGCGGCCTGATTCCCGATGAGGTCGATCCGACCGATCCCCTGGCCCCGACCCAGGACCCCAATGCAGGGAGACCCTCATGACTGCACCATCCCAAGCCAACAACGAGATTCTGCGCTTCCTGGAAGAATTGCGGCTGGCCCTGAGGGCCCGGACCCTGAGCCTGCACCTGGCCCAGGCCGCGGGGCTGGTCCAGGTCGCCTCGGCTCCGGCGGGAACCGGATTGCCCGACGGATTCCCACGGCTCTGCATGCAGAGGGGCCGGACCTGCCAGCTCGCGCCCTCCGACCCGGGAGCCTCGGAATTCCTTCCGGCCGACCTCCAGGCACTGGTCGGCGTCCTCCTGCCCGAGAGCCAGGGGGTCCTGTGCGTGACCCGGGCTGATCGGATTCCCTTTGCCAGCCACGAAATGGACCTGCTGGAGGCCCACGCCCGGACCCTGTCCTGGATCCTGAAGGCTGCCGCCCACGCAGAACGCGCCCAGGAATGCCAGGCCGACCTGGAGGAATGGGAGCTCACCGCTGGCCCGGGCCCCGACACAGGCGAGCGCAACGCCGCCTCGCTGAGCCGGATGGCCCGGCAACTGGGGCATGACCTGCGAGGCCCCCTGGCCAACCTGCGCGTCGCCCTGGACCTGCTCCGAGGAGCGGATCCCGAGGATCAGGAATCGCTCCTGGATCGCCTGGATGCCGAGATCGACCGGGCCACCCGGCTGATCTCGGACCGGGTCTTCCTGACCCGGGCCTTGCAGCCCCTCCAGGCCGAGGCCTCGCTGGCCGCCGTCGCCCGCCAGGCCATGCTGGAGCTGCGCCGCCCCTCCGACGTGCGGGTGGAGCTGGCCCTGGAGGAGGAGGCCCGGATCCAGGGAGACGCCGATCTTCTGACCCGGTTGCTGTTGCTGCTGGCCGAGAACGCAGTGGAAGCCCTGGATGAAGGGGGGCGGATCCGCCTGGTGGCCTGCAGGACTCCGGAAGGCTTCGAGCTTCGGGTCGAGGACTCCGGTGCCGGAATCCCCGCGGAGTTGCGGGATCGGGTCCTGCGCCCCGGATTCACCACCCGCGAACGCGGCAGCGGACTGGGCCTGGCCATCTGCGACCGGATCGCCCGGGCCCACGGAGGCACCCTCAGGCTGGAGGCTTCCGAGATGGGAGGCACGGCCGCGGTGGTGCGCCTGCCCCTCGCCTGAACCGCGCCTCCGGAAAACGAAGAAGCCCTGCCCGGGTCCAACGGCAGGGCTTCTCTTCTAGAGGACCAGCAGGTCTTGCTGGAACCTGGGGGGTCTACCAGCGATCGCGATCGCGATCCCGGTCACGGTCTCCGCCGCGATCCTTCTTGCGACCGCCGCGACCGCCGCCACCGCCGCCGTAGCCGCCGCCACCGCTGTAGCCGCCGCCACCGCCACCGCTGTAGCCACCGCCGCCGCCGTAGCCGCCGCCACCGCTGTAGCCACCGCCACCGCCGTAGCTGTCACGGCTGCCGCCGCCACCGCCGTAGCCGCCGCCACCGCCGGAACGCCCCCCGCCACCACCACCGCTGGCTCGGAAGCAATCGGAGCAATAGACCGGGCGGCTGCCCGTGGGCTGGAAGGGAACCTGGGTCTCCTTGCCACACTCGGCGCAGACCGCGTCGAACATCTGACGGGGAGGGCGACCCGAGAAGGCGTCAGAAGAGCCGCCACGGGGGCCTCCTCCCTGGGAGGCCTTGCGGGCCGCACGGCACCCGGGGCACCGACGGGGCTCGCTGGTAAATCCTTTGGACGCGTGGAACTCCTGTTCGCCGGCCGTAAAGACAAATTCCGCGCCACAATCGGCGCAAGTGAGGTTTCGATCCTGGTAGAACAACTCCGATTCACTCCTTCGAGATGCGATAGATTGGCCATAGAACAACTCCGATTCACTCCTTCGAGATGCGATAGATTGGCCAGATCCGAGTGAACTGGAGTTGGACCCGCTCCGACCCTCGATCCGATCCTCTATCAACCTAACTTAGCACGAGCCGTCAAGCCCGAGGCCTTTGCCAGGCCCCCCCGCGACAAGGCCGATTGAACCTCGTGCCGAGCGGAGACCAGGTTCCGACCATCCCCAAGGACCCCTGGCGGGTCCTCGGATCGGGTCATTCCCCGCCCGGAGCCGGTTCCCTGCGCGGCTCCTGCCGAAGACAAGGCAATTTTCCAGGCCTTCAGGACGGACCTTCAGGCGCCCGGGAGATTCGAGGGAATCCGACAGGCCGGCTCAAAGCGGCTCTGGGCCGGAGTCAGGAGATTGGCATAGGCGGCCAGGTTGCGATCCTGGAGGTGATCGAAGATCATCGGAGTGTTGGTCCCGTAGGTGATCCTCTTGATCGGGTCGGGGTCGAGCTCTACGGCCAGGATCTCCTCGGTGCCGCGAGCCAGCCCCAGGACCTGGGCGATGGGCGAGACGATCATCGAGTGCCCGTAGTAGTAGTGGCCTCCCCCGTCGGGGCCGATGGCATTGCAGGCCAACAGATAGACATGGTTGTCGTAGGCCCGTGCCTTGTTGGTCATCTCCCAGATCTCGAAGGACCGCAGGAGGGCGCTGGGCCGGCAGATCACCTCCGCCCCCATGATGGCCTCCGCCCGGTAGAGCTCGGGGAAGTCCCCGTCATAGCAGATCGTCAGGCCCAGGCACCCCAACTCGGTCTCGACCACCACGGGGCTGGATCCGGGGGTGCTCCACCCCCCCTGCGAGGTCCGTCTCTCGGTCGGGAACAGATGCGTCTTGCGATACACCGCGGTCATCTGGCCGGTGGAATCCACCAGGGCCGCCGAGTTGAAGACGGTCCCGCGCTCGGGTCCCCGCTCGTAGGTGGGCAGGACCACGTGGACCTTCAGTCCCCGGGCCACCTTCAGGATCGGCTCCCACTTCGAACCCGGGAGGGTATCGACCGAATCCCAGAGCTCCTCGGGGGGGACGCCGGGAGTGAAGCCGGTCGTGACGGTCTCGGGCAGCACCACCAGGCGGGCTCCGTTCTCGCGGACGGCGCGCTCGATCCAGTGGACGGCCTTTTCGAGATTCTCGGTCACGGCCATGGGACGGACGGCAAACTGGGCGCAGGAAGCGACAAATCGGATCATGGTCTTGAACTCCTCCAGGCGCGAGCCGGGCCTGTGTGGAGAAAGCCTCCGCACAGGCCCGGGTGGGTGGGGGCTCCGGCCCCCGATTCGGCGTTCTAGCGGCCCAGGTTGGCCCGGCTGAGGCGCTCCAGGCTCTCGACGTGGGTGGGGTCGTAGCAGTCCCCGTGCCTGGTCTTGGGCATCCCGGCCTTCCGCTTCATGAGATCCTCATACTCGGCGTCGTCGACGAAGGCCACGCAACGCCCGATGCTGGCCTCTCCGTCCACGAAGCGCCAGGGGAAGAAGCCCAGGGTGACGCGACGGTTGAGCAGCAGATCGATGTCTCCACCCAGGCACTCGGCGTGGATGATGCCGTAGGGGAAGAGTTCCAGGTGCATCAACTGGTACTTGTCATCCGAGTAGAACTCGTCCAGGGGCTTGCCATACTTGGTGCGGAAGACCTGGTCGGCCTCCTTGGCCTGACGCGGCATCCAGTTGCGGATGATCGTGTTCATCGGGTGGTCGGCACTGCCGCAGTCCACGGCGATCCAGCGCAGCTTCTTGCGCCGGGCCCACTCGGCGAATTCGCGGTCCGGCCCGGGATGCTTGACCATGTAGCGGATCTCGTCGGCTCCGGGCTGGTCCCATCCGAAGTGGTGATAGCCCGTGTGGATGACCAGGATGTCGCCTTCCTTGACCTCGACGCGCTCCTCCACCATCTTGCTGGTGTACACGTCGTAGTCGCCGCAGACATCCGAGAGGTCGACGATCGCCCCTTCGTGGACCAGGAAGTCCAGGGAGAGCTCGGCGATGTCCTTGCCCGGGGTGTGGAAATGGATCTCGCCGTCGATATGGGTGCCCAGGTGATTGGAGTGGGTCAGCAGTTGACCATTGGCGCCGTTGGGGGCCAGGCGCTTGAAATACTTGACCTGGAGCGGCTCGTAGGTCGGCCATGCCGGGGTTCCGATACCCAGGGGAATGGTCAGATCGATCAGTTTCATGGATTGAATCTCCCGTGTTCTTGTCTATTGAATCCCCCCCGGTGCCGTCTCCAGGGACCGGCCGGGGCCCGGTCGGGAACCCCGAGAGCCCCGGTTCCTAGAGGGCGGCCAGGGCCTGGAAGGCTTCGACGAAACAGGCTTCCGGAGCCCGCAGGATTCCGGCTCCGACCATCCCTACCCCGGGTTCGCGATGGGCGATGCCCGTGTTGATCTTGGGCAGGATCCCCGTCTGGCGGACCTTGCGGACATCGATCCCCAGCGGCGTCCCCCGGAAGTTGAGGACCGGAATCGTGAAGCCTTCGTGCTCGGAGGCGGTGATCTCGTACATCTCCAAGGTGGTCTCGACGGCCATGGAGGGCGAGCCTCCCACGAACTGGGTGATGGCCGGGGCTGCCGCCATGGCGAAGCCGCCATAGCCGGCCGTCTCGGTGATGGTCGAGTCGCCGATGTCGGGATTCGCGTCCCGCTCGGAGAAGGACGGGAAGTACAGCCCCTCGACCTTCCCCGAGGGAGCCGTGAACCAGCGCTCGGGCATCGAGGCCAGGCGAATCCCGAAATCGGTTCCATTTCGGGCCATGACCGTCACGATGCTGGAACCGGCAACCCCCTCGGCGGGTTCCACCGACGCTTTGCCGGCCGGCATGCTCAGGTTCAGGAAGAAGTGGTCGTTGCGGTCGATGAACTCGATGACCCGGGCCATCGCCTCGTTGTTGCGGCTGGTCCGGGCCAGGGCCGGCCCGATGGCCCGCAGGAACAAGGAGGTCCCGGCCCGGTTGCGGTTGTGGCACTCGTCGCCCATGTGCAGGGCCTGGGCGATCATGGCCTTCAGGTCGATGCCCTCAGGGATCGAGGCCAGGGCCCGGTCCAGGATCGGATAGAGCTCGGTCTCCATCCAGCGGAGCCTCTCGTAGACCTCCTCCCCCATCGCCCCATAGCGCAGCACCTTGCCCAGACCCTCGTTCTGGGTGCAGTAGGCATGGTTGCCGAAGGCCTTGTTCTCGACGATGAAGACCGGCATCCGGGGCGAGACCACTCCGGCCATCGGGCCGACGCAATGGTGGTGATGGCAGGGAGCGAACTCGATTCTCCCCGAGCGGGCCAGGATTTCGGCCTCCCGGCCGTCCCGGGCCAGCCCTTCATAGATCAGCGCGCCCATGACGGCGCCACGCTGGGGACCACACATGCGCTCCCAGGTCACCGGGGGGCCGGAGTGCAGGATCTTGTGCTCGTGCATTCCGGGGATCACGTCCTTGGCGATCCCCATGCCCACCAGGACGGGGCGGGCCGCCTTGATCCGGCGGAGCACCTCCTGATTGGCCTCCTCCACGTCCAACCCCGAGGCGGTCCGGTACAGGGGGCGCACCCCCGCGGCCGGTGGCTTCCAGTCCAGGTCCACCACCGCGACCCCCTGGTCGCGAATCGCCCCCGCGAAACCCTCCAGCCCCAGGTTCACAACCGTCAGGGGCCTCCCAAACAGATCCTTGATCGCCATCTTCATCGTCCCCTTGCCGCACCGGCCCGCTCGAGCCGGGTCACGATCAGCCCGGCCAGTTGAGCGGCCGCGGCATTGCTTTCACACACCTCGACCCCCACATCGCGGAGGATCCGGGTCTGTCGACAGAAGCCCTGAGGGTCCTCCTCGGTCCCGGTCACCGAAGCGACGACCGCGATGCCCGCCTCGCGAGCCTTGCGGATCGCCTCGGAGAGCTCTCCGGCCGGATCCGGGTGGGCCCCGTAGCCCAGGACCAGATCCAGGAGCAGCACGGCCACCTCGGGGTCCTGGGCCTCCTGGAGGATCCTGCGGAGACGCAGGTCCTGATCGATCATCGGGTGGGGCCGGCCCACGGTGAACTCCTCCTCGCCCAGGTCCACGATCGTGTGCCCCTGGCTTCGTGCCGAGTCGGACATCTGGTGGATCGGGTCCAGGGGGGCGTTGGAGAAGACCGGCTCGGAGAGGAGGCTGCGCCAGATCACCTGGGCCTCATAGGCCAGGGTTCCGCCCGAGAAGAGCCCGCGCAGACGCGTCCGGGTGCCGGTCAGGGCCTCCACGACCCGGTTGGCGCGCTCCTGCAGGCCTGCCTGTTCCTGGTCCAGAGATTCCTGGACCTTCCCGGTCTCGCCCTTCAGCGCGGCGGCCGCGGTGAGGGCCGCCTCCTGGAGGGTGCGGGCGGGCAGGATCTTGGGAGCCGCGGGGACCGTCCCGCCGAGGAAGCAGACCACGGTCGGCTTCCTGCCGGTGGAGGCCTGCTCCAGGATCCGGGCGGTGACCGAGGGGGCTGGAGGCTTGCTGACCAGCAGGATCACCCGGGTCTCGGGATCCTCCTGCAGGGCCTGCAGGCCATCGAGCATCATGATTCCGCCGACGTCCTCACGCAGGTCCCGCCCGCCGGTGCCGATTCCCTGGGAGATTCCCACCCCCTGACGGGCCAGGAGCGTGGTGACCTCCTGCAGGCCGGTGCCGGCCGCGGAGACCACCCCGACGGGACCGCGGGGAAGCCGGTTGGCGAAGCCCAGGGCGACCCCGTTCAGGATGGCCGTCCCTGCGCCGGGGCCCATCAAGAGCAGGCCCTTCTCGTGGGCCATCCGCTTCAGGGAGATCTCATCCTCCAGGGACACGTTGTCCGAGAAGAGCAGGACATGCAACCCTTCGGCCAGGGCCTGGCGGGCCTCGTCGGCGGCGAAGCGGCCGGCAATCGAGATCACCGCCACGTTGGCCTCCGGCTGGGCCTTGACAGCCGAGCGCAGGGTCCGTGGACGGAAGTCCAGCCCTCCGCCGGCAGGTTCGGCCCGCCTGGCCAGGAGGGCCTCGGCGGTCTTCAGGGCGGCCTTGGCCACCTCCTGGTCCTCGGCGGCGACGACCAGGACCAGGTCGTTGGGAGTGGCGGCCTGGGCCGGCTGGGAGAGCAGGCCGCTCTGTTCGAGAAGGGACTTGTTGGCCTCGGTGCCCATGACGACGGCCGCGTCGCGAACCCCCGGCAAGCGGGAGAGTTCGCGGGCCACCAGCATCAGCTTGACCGAGTCGTGATACTCGCTGGTCTTGATCAGGGTCTGAACGTTCATTTCACCAGTCCTGCATCCACCATGGCAAGGTACACCTTCTCCGCCGTGAAGGGCGGCGCCCCGGGGTGGATGCCGAGGGCGTCATGAATGGCGTTCGCGATGGCGGGCATGGTGGGCACCATGGAGTGTTCGCCCACGCCCCGGGCCCCGAAAGGACCATCGTCCTGGGGAACCTCCACGATGATGGACTGCATGTCCCTGGGGGCATCCGCACTCGTGGCGATGCGGTAGTCGACGAAGCTGGGGTTGCGCACGACTCCGTCCTGGAGTTGCAGGCTCTCGAAGAGGGCCGTGCTGATCCCCTGGACCAGGCCGCCTTCCATCTGCACGCGGACCAGGTCGGGGTTGATGGCCTTGCCCATGTCGAAGGCCGAAGCCCCGCGCAGGACCTCGACCCGGCCGGTCTCCAGGTCCACCTCGATCTCGATGGCCTGGGCCCCGGTGGTGTAGTGGACCACGGCGCGCTCGCCCTGGCCGGTCTCGGGGTCCAACCCGGTGACATAGGTCGGCATGAAGCTCCCCCGGCCGAGGATCGGTCCGCCGATCCAGCCCTGGTCGCCCGGCCTGGCCAGGCCGTACACCACCAGGCCCTTGAGTGAGGAGGAGCGCCCGCTCTTGGCGGAGATCACGTTGCCGTTGACGATGTCCAGATCCTCCGGGGTCTCCTCCCAGGAGCGCGCCACCAGCTCGAGGATCTGCCGGCGCGCGTCCTTGGTGGCGGCCACCACGGCGTTGCCCATGCTCCAGGTCAACCGCGAAGCCACGGTCTGCCACTCGTAGGGGCTGTACTTGGTGTCCACCGGGGAGGCGATCCGGACCCAGTCATAGGGGATCCCCAGGGCGGCTGCGGCCATCTGGGCCATCACGGTGAAGGTGCCCTGCCCGATCTCCTGACCTCCCAGGCCCAGGGTGCACTTGCCGTCCTCGGACATCTCGATCCAGGCCGAGGAGCCCGCGTTGGGCGACATGGCCGGGGCCTTCCACATCGCCGCGATGCCCTTGCCGCGCCGCTTGTGGGGAGCCGAGGGGGGATCCTTGTGGCCCCAGCCGATGGCCTCGGCGGCCTTCTCGAGACACTCGCCGATGCCGGTGGCGTGCATCTTCATGCCCGTGACCAGGTTCGAGCCCTCCTTGACGCAGTTGCGCCTCCGGAACTCCATCGGGTCCATCCCGATCTCCAGGGCCAGGCGGTTGATGCACTGCTCCAGGCCGCACTGCATCTCGGGCTGGCCGAAGCCGCGCATGGGGCCGCCCACCGGATGATTGGTGTAGACGCAATAGCTGTCCGTCCGGACATTGGGCACATCGTAGGGGCCGCTGGAGGAGTAGCCGGCGCCCCGGGTCATGTTGACCCCGTACTCGGCGTAGGCCCCGCCATCCCAGAAGAACTTGTTGTCCATGGCGGTCAGGTTGCCCTCAGCGTCGCAGGCCATGGTGAAGTGGGCCACCAGGCCCTGGCGGACGAAGGTCGTGTAGAACTCCTCCTCGCGGGTCAGGCGCAGCTTGACCGGACGTCCCCGGACCTGCATGGCGATGGCGACCGCCAGGGCCTCCATGCTGACCCCGGCCTTGCAGCCGAAGCCGCCTCCCACGTAGGGGGCCACCACCTCGAGATCGGCCTGCGAGATGCCCAGGGCGCTGGCGATCAGGTTGCGCTGGGCGAAGGGCGACTGGGAGCTTCCCCAGAGGGTGACCCGACCGCGCTCGTCCACCTTGGCGATGGCCACGTGGGGCTCGATGGGGACGTGCTGGACATGCGGGACCCGGAAGGAGTGGTGGACCACCGCGGCCGCCTCGGAGAGGGCCTTGTCCACGTCCCCCTTGCGGATCTTGAAGAGGTTCGGGATGTTGGTCCCCGGCTGCGGGAAGATGAAGTTGGCGACTTCGTAGGAGCCGAGTTCGGGATGGAGCAGCTCCGCATCCGGTCGGACCCCCTCCTCGGGATCCAGCACAGGGGGCAGGACCTCGTACTCGACGTCGATCAGATCCAGGGCCTTTTCGGCGATCTCCTCGGTGGTAGCGGCCACCCCGGCCACCGGATCGCCCACGAAGCGGGCCCGGTCGGTGCAGAAGATGTGCCGGTCCTTGAGATACAGGCCGATGAAGCCCGGCGTGCTCTGGCCGGTCACCACGGTCTTGACCCCCGGCAGGGCCAGGGCCCGGCTGGCGTCGATCTTCAGGATCCGCGCATGGGGGTGGGGGCTGCGCTTGATCCGGGCGTACAGCATGTTGGGACCGAACTGAAGGTCGTCGGCGAAGAGGGCCTCGCCGGTCACCTTCTCGTGGGCGTCGAGTCGGGTCACGCTCTCGCCGACGGGGCGAGGCGCGGCGCTCTCCTGGTGGGGACGGGGGGTGGTGGTCTCGACGGTGTCCATGACTAGCGGCTCCCTCCAGTTTCCGAGGCGGCGCCCACCTGGGCAGCATCCTTCACGGCGTCCAGGATCCGGACATAGCCCGTGCAGCGGCACAGATTGCCCACCAGGGCGTCGCGGATCTCCTCCTCGCTGGGATCCGGATTCCGGTCCAGAAGGGCCCGGGCCGAGATCAGCACCCCCGGGGTGCAGAAGCCGCACTGCACGGCGTTGTGGTCGATCACCGACTGCTGGACGGGGTCGAGCTTTCCCTTCCGGGCCAGCGACTCGACCGTCCGGACCTCGGCGCCGTCGCATTCCACCGCCAGGACCAGACAACTGTTCACCGGCTCATCGTTCAAGAAGACCGTGCAGGCGCCGCATTCACCGGCCGTGCATCCGTTCTTGGTGCCGGTCAGGCCCAGCTTCTCACGCAGCATGGTCAACAAGGTCATGTTCGAAGGGACGTCCACCGACTCGACCGAGCCGTTCACCGTCACCGAAATCCTGTGATGCGCCATGTCGTATCCTCCTCGGCCTATTCGCAGCAGTGCCCGGACTGGAGACCTTCCCAGACCCGGTTCAGGGCGCGACGCGAGAGGTTCCGGACCATGAACTTCCGGTACCGGGCCGAGCCGCGGACGTCATCGATGGGGTGGCAGGCCTCCATGGCCCGGCCGGCCGCTTCATCCAGGGCCTCCGGGGTGAGGGGAGCCTGCGTCAGGAGATCCCGAAGAATCACGGGAACCGGCCCCACCGAGGCCAGGGCCAGGTGGAAGCGGTGGCCCGAGGCCGTGGAAGAGTCGGGATGCCCCAGGGCGGTGACCCCCACGATGGCCAGGTCGCTCAGGACGTTGCGTCCGAGCTTCTCGTAGTGGCCCACGCTGCCCGGGACCGGGAGGGGGAAGCGGATCGAGGTCGCGATGTCTCCGGGCTGCAGGGCCGTCCGGCCCGGGCCCTGGAAGAAGCCGGCCAGCGGCTGGTCGCGGAAACCCTCGACCCCGTGGACCCGGAGGATGCCCCCGAAGAGAAGGCAGGCTCCCAGCGTGTCTCCGGCCGGGGAGGCATTGCACAGGTTGCCGATCAGGGTGGCGCGGGTGCGCAACTGATAGCTGGCGACCCGATGCGCGGCCTGGGCCAGCAGCGGATAGTGGGCGCGGACCTGGGGATCCGCCACCACCTGGTTCATGTTGACGGCCGCCCCCACGGTCAGTCCGTTCCGGGGATCGAAGGTGATCTCGGCCCGTCCGTCGAGGTTCTTGACATCGACCAGGTAGCGGGTCTCCTTCCAGAATCCGTCGCGCAGGCGCACGAAGGTGTCCGTGCCGCCCATGAAGGGCCGGGCGCTCTGCGGGTTCTCGGCCAGGAAGCGGCTGGCTTCCTCGAGGCTTGCAGGCCTGACGTAGTCGAAATCCGGCAATCCGGGATGGGCTTCTCTCATCGGGCCACTCCTGTCATGATGGTTGGGCTGGTCAGTTCCAGCCTCTTTCGAACAATCCCGCCTCGGAGCCAGAAGATCCGCATGAGCAGGAAGGTCTTCCACGCGATTTCCCTGGGGGGCGTCGCCTTTGAAAGCCTCTCGACCGGGAGAGGAGCGAGAATCATGGGTACGACATCCCGAGGAGTCTTCCTTCAGACCGACAGCGCCTGGCTGGTCTTCCTGTCCTGGGAACCCTGGCGAGGGCCCCTGACCGTGAACCTGGACGGGCGCCTGGAGGCGCTCGATGTCCGGGATCCGGTCCTTCTGGAGTCCGGGGAGATCCGGCTGGGCCAACACCGGATCCTTCTACCCATCCGGGAGGTCTGGGAACCCGCGCCCCCTCCCGGGATCCGTTCCACCGCCCAAGAACGCCGGGAGCGCGCCCGTGCCCTGTTGGAGCAGGTCCGGTGCTCGGGTCGCGTCAGCGCCCTGGAGGATCTGCTGGACGGGACCGCCCCCCTGCAGGCGGAATCCCTGTTGGGCATGGGTCCGGGGCTGACCCCCTCGGGCGACGACCTGCTCTCGGGAGCCCTGCTGGCGCGAGCCCGACGCTCCTGCGCAGACGCTCCCCCGGAATCCCTCCTGGCCGCCGCGCGGAGGCGCACCACGACGCTGGCTTCGAACCTGCTGGAACTGGCCGCTCGGGGCCAGGCCGACGAGCGTCTGGTGAACCTGGCCGACCACGTGAATACGGGAATTCCCTGCGACCATTCCTTCCTGGACTGGGGCGCCCACTCGGGGGTCGACGCGCTGCTGGGCATGGCCCTGGAGGAGCGGCTGGTCTGGGAAGGACCCTGATGACGTGTTCCCGGGTCCGACGCCGGCTTGTCCGGGGCAAGGCTCGCGTCCCGGTTCTTCCTGTGAGCTGGCCCGGGATTTGAGTCCTCCCCGCAGCCCGGGCGCCTTCAGTCGGAACCACGAGCCGGCCCGGAGGTTTCTCGAAGACCCTCCTGGCGCAGATACTCCACCACCTCGCCGGGGAAGTCCGAGAAGAGTCCGTCCAGCCTGAGTTCCTTGAAGGCCGCGTCCAGCACCTGGCGGGAGCTGGCGAAGCCCTTCAAGGGGGCGTCGCGCCGATGGGTCCAGGAATGGACCTTCATCCCGTGGCGCCGGGCTTCCTCGCACAGATCGTTGATCCGGTATCCCTGACCCTCCTCGCGGGGCTCGGCCATCAGCGAGAACCAGGGGGCGTAGATCGTGGCAAAGCGGCTGATCTCACGGATCCCCTCTGGCGAGAGCATCCACTCCTGGCGGGCCCGGTCGTCGGTCAGGCGCTGCCCGTCCAGGGTGACCAGCATGCAGAGCTCTCCCTTCCAGCCCTTGGCCCGGGCTCCCCGGGTGGCCTCGAAGTCAAAGCACTGCAGGATCGCTCCGGACTCGGGACTGTTCCAGCCATGCTCGGTGAGCATGTCGATGGTGGCCTGCATGATCGGCTTTCCCTCCCGCTCGAAGAAGGCGGGTTCCTTGACCTCGACGTAGGGCATCCGATACTGACCGGTCGATTTGTTCAATCCCTGGATCAGCTCCAGGGCCTCGTGCAGGGTGGGCACCCGGAAGTCGATCCCGGAATCCACGGGGAAACGATCCGGGAAGACGGCCAGGCCGGTGGAGGGCTTGAAGCGCTCCGTGACCCGCAGGCTGCGGATCTCCTCCAATGTGAAATCGATCGCGTAGTAGCTGCCGTCGGGGCGTTGCCTGCCGGGAAATCTCCGGGCCACGTCGGTGGTGGTCTCCAGGGTATGGTCGTGCAGGACCACCAGCACGCCGTCCCGGGTCATGACCACGTCCTGCTCGATGTAGTCGGCTCCGGCGGCGTAGGCGAAGGCCATGCCCTCCAGGGTATGCTCCGGAAGGAAGCCGCAGGAACCGCGATGGGCCGCCACGTCGGGCCGATATCCCATCGTTCGGGCAGGCCTTGTCCTGGCGGACCCGACCTGGCCCGGGCAGGCGTCCTGCTTCGAAGTCTCGGCGCCGGCCTCCAGTTGAAGTCCCAGGACCCCGGCCAGGGCCAGGAACCCCACCAGGAGGCTCCTGACAGGCAGCGCGCCAGCATGGGACAGGCCCTTCCAGCAACTCGCGATGTCCACGCTCTGTCTCCCTTCCGATTCTCCGAGTCCCGCCGTGGATTCCCGGCGGCGGGGGATCTTCGTGGACTGCGCCGGCGTGGCCTCCCCCCGGGGTCCTCGCCCGCTTCGGGCGAGCCGGGCGGGACTCCGCCGGACCCGCCTCGACGCCCTCGGTTCTCACGCCAGGCGGCGGATTCAGGTCCTGAAGCCGGACCTTGAAGAGGAAGCCCCGGCTCACCCAGGGAAGAATCGCGAGAACTCGCTTCGGACGCCTCGACCGGCCCACCGCTCCGGAGGTCCAGCGCGGAGCCGCAAGGAGGGGGCAGAAACGAGAAGGGAGACGATACCATGAGAAGACTCGGCCTGACCCTGATCCTGGCCTTCCTGCTGGCCAGCGCCGCCCTGGCAGGCGATGCCCGGCTGGACGGGTGGCAGCGGGATTCCCCCTACAACAAGCACTTCAATCCCAAGACCGTCCAGACGGTCCGGGGCACGGTCGTCGCGCTGGAGCGGGACCTCCGTCCCCTGCCGGGCATGGCTTCGGGCTTCGGCGTCATGATCCAGACCGGCGACCAGGAAGAACTCAACCTGCACATCGGACCCACCTGGTTCACCCAGAACTACCGCGACGACTGGAAGGTCCAGCCCGGCGATGAGGTCGAGGTCCGGGGCTCGCTTGTCGAGGTGGGCGGGAAGAAGGCCATGATGGTGGTCTGGGGTCGCAAGGGCGATCACGTGATGACCGTGCGCAACCACGAGGGGGCGCCTGTCTGGGACATCAAGATCGAGGGGTTCTGAGGTCCGATTCAGTCCGTCGGGGGGGCGGCCTCCGACTCCGTGGCCGCCAGCATGCGGCGCAGATCGCTGCGGATCTCGGGCCGGCTGAAGGCCACCACCACGTCCCCCGCGCGCAGCACCGTGCCGCCGCGGGGGATCAGGGTCTCTTCCCCGCGGCGGACGGCCACCAGCACGGCCTGTTCGGGGATCGGCAGGCTGCAGACGCTCCGACCGTCCCAGGGCGACCCCCCGGGGAGCACGATCTCCAGGAACTCGGTTTCGAAGGTGGTCCGGACCTTCAGCGAGTCTACGGGGGCCGAGGCCTCCTCCCCCGCCACCTCGCGGCCATAGGCCGCGATGATGTCGGCCCGGCGCAGGACCCCGACCAGCCGACGCGAGGCGCCCGAATCGACCACCGGCAGCCGGCCGACCCCCAGGCGGCCCATGCTCCGAAGCGCCATGGCCAGGCTGTCCTCGGGGCAGACATAGCCAGGGTCCGTGGTCGCCAGGTCCCGGACCTTGGCCTCGCTGGACAGGGGGCGACGCCGCACCCGGGCGAATTCCAGATCCTTGAGGGTCACCATCCCGCGCAGACGGGAGCGCTCGTCCGCCACCGGGAAGCCGTGATGCCCGGTCCGATTGAAGAGCTCCACCAGCTCCGGGACCCCCAGATCCGGAGAGACCGTCTCGAAGTCCCGGGTCATCACCCCACCCACCGAGATCCGGCGCATGGGGTCCTGGAGGAGGCGCTCTCGAGCGGCCAGATCCACTCCGCGGCGCTTGAGCTTCACCGAATAGATCGATTCGCGGTCCACGAGGCTTGAGACCATGGTCGCCAGGACCGTGCCCGCCATCAAGGGCAGGATGATCCGGTAGTCCCCGGTCAACTCGAAGAGCATCAGGACCGCCGTGATGGGCGCCCGAGCCGAGGCCGCGAAGACCGCGGCCATCCCCACCAGGGCATAGGCTCCCCCGGAGGCAGTGGGATGGGGAGCGACTGCGTTGACCCAGCCGCCGAAGGCCCCACCCAGGACGGCGCCGATGTAGAGGGCCGGGGCAAAGGTGCCGCCGGAGCCTCCCGAGCCCAGGGTCAGGGCCGTGGCCACGATCTTGGCCAGGACCAGGATGGCCATCAGCTTCAGGTCCATGCTGCTGGCCAGGGCCCCCTCGATCACCTCATAGCCGTTGCCCATGACCTGTGGGAAGGCCAGGGCCAGCAGACCCACCAGGACTCCGCCCACGGCCGGCTTGACGACGGTCGGGATGCGCAGGCCGTCGAAGGCGTCCTCCACCAGGTAGAGCATCCGGGTATAGAGCACCCCGACCAGGCCGGCCAGGAGGCCCAGGCCCAGATACCAGCCGAATTCGGCCGGGTGCACCAGGGTGTGACCGGGGGTGATGAAGGCCGGGGCGTTCCCCAGCATGGCCCGGGAGATCGCCGCGGCGGTCACCGAACTGAGGACCACCATCGAGAAGGAGCGCGTGGCGAACTCGCCCAGGATCACCTCCAGGGCGAAGAAGACTCCGGCCACGGGGGCGTTGAAGGTGGCCGAGATGCCGGCCGCCGAGCCGCAGGCCACCAGCAGGATGACCCGCTCTTCGGGGCTGCGCAGCAACTGCCCCAGCTTCGAGCCCAGAGCGGCCCCGATCTGGACGATCGGCCCCTCCCGGCCCGCGGACCCTCCGGACCCCAGGGTGATGGCCGAGGCCAGGGCCTTGACCACGGCCACTCGTCCCCGGATGCGGCCTCCTCGAAGGGCCACCGCCATGATCACTTCGGGCACCCCGTGCCCCTGTGCCTCGCGAGCCCCGAACCAGACCAGGAACCCCACCAGGAGACCGCCCGAACCGATCAGGAAGGGAAGGGGGACCGTGCCCGGAGGGACCCAGGTGAAGAAGACCCAGTGGAAGGAATCGATCAACCAGCGGAAGACCGCGGCTCCTCCGGCCGTGATGCTTCCGACGGCCAAGGCCAGCAGCACCAGACGGAAGACATCGTGGGATTCCAGCCAGGAGCGGCGCAGGCGACGAAGCGAAAGCCGCCCCCCCTTCAGGAGGGCTTCGAGTTCACGAGAAGCGGACATGACGACGCGCTAGGAGTTCCGGTTCTTTCGCACCGGCAGGCGAACCCCGCCGATCTTGACGCCCTCCGGGCCGGACTCGATCCTGCCGGGGGGATTGGTCCTTCCCCCGGTCAGGTAATCTCTTCCCCGTTCCAGATCCAAGGGCCCCGGAGTGAGCTCCTGGATCCTGCCGTCCACCAGGACTTGAAGCCTGCCGTCCTTCCAACCCTGGATCTCGCCCTGGCTCACCAGGGGCCAGCTCCGCATGGCCTCGGGATCATACAGGTGCACGGCCAGGCGCTCCCCCTCCTTCATCTCCAAGGCCAGCCAGCGGCCGTCCGGGGACCAGGAGATCGCCTTGGGACGGTCCCCCCCCGCCGGCTCGCCGGCCAGAAGGTGCGCGGAACCCTGGAAATCGACCACGGCCAGACGGCCCCCGAAGCCTCCGAACAAGACCGCGGCGCGGCGCTCGCCGGGTTGCCATTCGGCCCGGCTGACCTTGCGCGAGCCCAGGGCCTCGGCCATGCTCGGACTCAGGGCGGGCTCGGGGCCGGATTGGCCGGAATGGATGCGATACAGTCCGAAGGCTTCGCCCGGTCCGCCCGGGGGCACCCAGAAGACCGTGCGATCCTGGCTGGGGCTCTGCCCCCGGAAGGCCGGGGTCCGATACCCGAAGAGATCGACCGCCTGCGCCGCCTGCTGAGGGGTGGCCCCTTTGAAGAGCTTGCCGAAGACCCCCTCCAGGGGCGCGCGAACGGGGGCACCGAATTCCTCGGCCGCCGCCACATCCTGGATCTTCTGGACCGCGCCCTGGGCGTCCACGACCGTGTAGTGAGGCACCTTGAAGCCCGTACCCCAGGGGTCCTTGTCGCTGCGGACCACGAGCCGGCCGGCGGCATCGAACTGGCTGGAGTCCCCGGGGTTCTCCAGGGAAGCCAGCTTGACCGGTCCGTCCGGTCCCGCCTTCTGGACTTCAAAGAGGCTCAACCATGTCAACTGGCTGCCGTCGGCGGAGAGTTCAGGCGAGCTGGCCCCGTGGCTGCGAGCGACCTGATGGAAGGTGCCATCCTGCTCCAGGCGTCCCACCACCTGCCCCCGACCATCTCCGGGATCGGCGACGATCGCCAGGTCGCCCCGGTCCGAAACGGTCACATCCAGGGGACGCATCCCCGAAACCGGGACGGATCGCCGGGCGCCGCCCTCCAGTTCGGTCAACACCACCGAATCGCCCTCGAGTTCCGCCGAGAAGGTCTCGCCGGGAGAGAGGTCCGACCCACGCGGCAGGCTCATCGAGCGCCGCATGGAGTCCGCGGAGTTGCCGCCCAGAGGGCCCATGCCGGTCGAGGTGCTCACTTGAAGTTCCGCCTTTCTTCCCTGCCCCATTCTAGGGATACCCCAAACCGTGAGTCGAAGCAAGCCATCCTGCCCGGAGAATCAGGAATCGGGAGGCTGGCAGTCGAAGGGCGGGCCATGCTCTTGATCGTCGCCAGCAACCCCGCCATCGACCGCACCCTCCACGTGCCGACCCTGGAACCCGGCCGGGTCCACCGTCCCCGTCAGGTCCACCTGGGCGCGGGCGGCAAGGGTCTGAACGTCGCCCGGGCCGCGAGGGTCCTGGGGCACCCCTGCCGACTGACCGGATGCCTCGCCGGCCACACGGGGGCCCTGGTCGAGGATCTGGCCCGGGCCGAGGGCCTGGAGGCCACCTGGCACCACCTGGCCGGGGGCGAGACCCGCAACTGCCTCCTGCTGAACCACGAGGGGGGCGACGCGACGGTGATCAACGAACCGGGGCCGCTCCTGAGCGCCGCCGATTGGGCGGATTTCTCGGCCAGGGTCTCGAGGATGGCCCGGGAGGCCCGCACGGTGGTCCTGGCCGGCAGCGTTCCGCCCAGCGTCGACCCCGAAGCCTACGCGGTCCTGTGCCGAAGCCTGGCCCGGCAGGTGGGCCGAGTCTGGGTGGACTCCCCCGGAGCGCCCCTGGCGGCCCTCCTGCATGACCCTCGGGGGCTCTCCCTGAAGGTCAACCGGGCCGAACTCTCCGAGGCGCTGGGATGCCCCCTGGAGGATCCCGGCAGGCTCCTGGCGGCCCTGCGGGCCCTGATCGGGGCCGGGGCAACCCTGGCCGGGGTGACCCTGGGCCCGCAGGGTGCCCTCCTGGCCACCGCGGACGGCGCCTGGCGGGTGGAGGCCCCCACCACCGGCCTGGTGAGTTCGGTCGGCAGCGGAGACTCCTTCCTGGCGGGCCTGGCCGTAGGCTGGGAGCGCGACTGGAGTCCACCCGAGGCCTTGCGTCTGGCCGCCGCCTGCGGGGCAGCCAATGCCGAGACCCCCTACCCCGCCCACTTCCGTTCCAGCCGGGTCCAGGAACTCTTCGAGGCCTGCCGGGCGGAGCCCCAGGGCTGAGAAGGCCCGACGCCCCGGTCGGGCCCGCACGCCGTTGCGGGCCTGGAGGCCGAAGACGGGTGGGGGAACGGGAAAAAAAAAACTGGCGGCTCGAGGAGCCTACTCCGGCTGAGGACGGTCGGGGCGGGAATGCCAGTCCCGGATCCCTTCGCTGGGAACCTCGCGCATCGCCCGCCCCAGATGGGGAGCGGGATCCGCCTGCTCGCCGTACATCTCCCTCCCCTCGTGCCCCTCGGGCAGGTGCTCGGTGATCGGCATCCCGTCCTCGCGCACGAAGAGCATGCAGTGACAATACTTGTACTTCTGCATCTCGTCGCAGGCGCAAAGCCAGCGGCGGTTCCGGATCTCCGAGCTCTTGTCCGGATAGAAGTTGCATGGGCACAGGGGCTTCCCAAACTCATCCATGTGCGCCGCCAGCCCCATGAGGACGGCCTCGGTGACCCCCTCCACGGGGCTGAGGCAGGTCCCCGTCTTCCGGGCGAAGTTCCGGGCGTACTTCCACATCTTCTCGAGATTCCGGGGGCTGGGCTGGTTCAAGGAAGGGGACCTCCTGACGAAGGGTTCGGGCTCCGTCCTCCCCGGAAAGGGGGCCAGGGAAGGCTGGCGGCACGTGGGCCCCTTCGCAACATGAGGATCGTCCCCTCCCGCGCCGGGAAGGGACCCGAAGCGGCCAGTCCGAACCAGCCCGCCGTGTCCAGACCGAGTCAGGCCAGGAAGACTCAAGCGTATCGGCTGCAGACCGGGCGTCGGCGGATTTCCCGCTTTGCAGGAAACAGTCGACCGCTCCGTACAAGGCTTCGGCTGCGCGTTCTCCGTCGGTAGAGGCATAGAGCGTACCCGCTGTCAGAAGATCTTTCGATGCCTGCGCATAATCCCCATCCTCCCGGTGGAGATTTCCCAAAAGGCTCCACACAGCAGCATAGGTATTTTTTTCCGGTCCGGAAAGCCGGTCTGTTTTTGCAGGCATTTCCG
>JALHDH010000183.1:3799-6822 GCA_022839105.1 bacterium | reverse complement strand
CCGGTGGTTGGATTTGGCAATCAACCAACTCGCCCTTGGGCATCTGGTGGATAGCCGTCGCGCCAACTCGAATGTTATAAATCGATACGACACGGTCTCGAAGGCGGGAATCCAGTCCAAGCGCCGATCGCGTCGTAAAGATCTCTCCACCCGGGACCGTGTTGCTCGCTCCGTCTTGCCTTCGATGCTCTTCCCCACTTCTTGAACTGTCTCGCCGTGCACGTTTACCCTTCCTGGATTCCCGCCTCCGCCGGAGTGACCTTGTTGAAGATATGACCTTGTAATGGGAATGACGTGGTTATGGGTGTGTTCCACTCCTGTGCGACAACTGTCCGGGTGGGCGGTTGGCGGAAGAACCTGAAGAAACAGCGGATGCAACCGATGCTCCGCGAACTAGAATCCTGCAAACAACTGCACGCAGATGTAGTCATAGCATCCGATACCGACCAGGTCGTATTTCGGGTTCAGGATGTTTTTCCTGTGGGTGGGGCTTTCCATGAGGGCTTCCGGTGCGGGATCGCCTCCTGCTCCGCACCCCAACGAGGATCTCGATCACCTTGCGAATGTCAGAGACTTCATCGTCCGGAAGCGACCGAAGGAGGGCCATGACCCTCTTCTCGTCCGGGCGTTGCTTCGTTTCCGGAGGCGTCGATCCCTCGAAGAGGTCCGTGATGTTCACACCGAGCGCGTCCGCGAGACGCTCTGCAACTTCGATGGTCGTGTTCGGCCACTTCCCCGTCTCCATTCGAGAGATTGTCTCGGATGCGAGGTCCGCTCGTTCGGCCAGCTCCGCTTGCCGCAGCCCAGCAGCGTTCCGAAGCTGCCGGAGCCTGGCACCAAACGACGAGACGACCGAACGACCACGAGACATCGGTCGGGAGCCTGCCTGGATCCGGGGTCGGAACCCATGATGTATACATCGCTCATGACGCTTGATGTTTGCGTCAACTTCGCCGACCATCTCCGGGCTCGGATGGGAGGCTCCATGGATCAGTTGCGGCGAAGACGTTTGCTCACACCGAGAAGGGTCTTCAATGCCTTCGTGACGTCGTCCACACCCGCGTCGTCCAGATCCCGCACAACAGCCAGAAGCCGGGCTTCCGATTGCCGCAAGCCGGGGCTTTTGGGGGGAACCGCCACCGCGAGAAGATCGTCCACGGTCGTGCCAAGAGAGGCGGCAAGGCGACGGACCAGCTCGATGGATGGAGTGAGCCGCCCCCGTTCGATCCTGCTGACGGTTGCATCGACAAGCCCAGCCTTTTCGGCAAGGTCAGCCTGCGTCAGCCCAGCCGCAAGGCGAAGCTGGCGCAGCTTTGGACCGATGGAACGAGGGGGTACCATGCCCGGAAGCGTCCACGAGCGGCCTCGCGCGAAACAGAACCGATACGCAGATCAGGTCCTTGCCCTGTCCGTCCGATGGGGCGACAATCGGCGTTCGACAACGGAGGTACGATGAAATCGCTGTGGAAGCTCGCTGCCCTCTTGATCGGGCCGCTTGTGTTCATGCAGGGCTGCGCCACCATCGGGACGAGCGAACCGAGAACATCCGAACGGTTGGTCAGAACCCTGAAGGAAACCAGGTCATCGTCAGAGTTCACCGCCGATGTGCATCAGGCTCAGAATACCGTTGAGATAAGCGCTTCCCTTTCCTGCGAGGTCGTTGCCAAGCCCGTGGTCGAACGCACCACGACGACCGACTCGATCAACACGACGCCAGCAACGGACTACTCCATCGCTGGTCTCGGGGCCACAATGGCTCTGACCGGAGGCATCGTGTTGCGCTCGCGGTGGGGGGAGTCCTGCTGCTCGTGCCGGTCGTGGACGCGATACGTGCCTCCGGATCCGAACAGGAGGTGCAGCAAGTCACGAAGGAGGGCGAAATCCTCGAAAGCAACGTCCAGTGCCCGGCCAATCCCTTGCGGGAAGCCAGGGTCGCGGTCGATATCGACTCGGTCGAGTTTGACGCAGGGACAACGGACCAGAAGGGTTCGGTCGTCTTCGATCTCGACGCGGTCGTCGGGGTAGACGCGAAGCTCGACCCTGACGGCAAAGGGAAGGTCGTCGTGAACGACAAGACCGTGGGCGACGTTTCCCTCAAGGCTCTGTACGAGAAGCGGGAGGCGCGAGCGTGGTCCGGGGTAGCGGTGGTGGAATGCAAGTCGCCAACCTCACCCGCATCGTGCGACGGGGTGGTCAAGTACCTTCGCGACTGGCCTGAGGGCAAGCACGCGCCGATGGCAAGGCAAATCCTTCAGGAAGCTCGCCCCGCTGTCATGCGCCTGCGGGACGAGAAGGCGTGGACGGATGCGGCCCCAACGACGTGCGACGACAAGAAGGAGACCATCCACGGGGTGAACGAGGCGTGTGCCGGGGTTCGTGCGTACCTCAAGGACTACCCGGAGGGCATGCACGCAAGCGAAGCCAAGAAGCTCGTCGAGAAGGCCGACAAGCGGATCGCGAAGATCAATGAACGCCTTGAAAAGGAAGCACGGGAAGAGGAGCGGAAGCAGGCGCAGGCTGCACTTGCCGCCGAGCGGGCTGCTGAGGCAGCAGAACGTGAGCGCAACCGGTGCCCTCGCAACTGTGCGGACAGCACCAGAGGGTACCAATCTCGGGGATTCGCCGTGTGCCAGGCCCTCGTGTGCGAAGGTGAGCACCCGGCCTGTGCCAAGGGATGCTCCCAGAAGTGCGGCGGATACGACCGCACCCAGTGCATGGCAGTGTGCCATCGCCTGGAGTGCGAGATAGGGGGCTCGGCCTGCATCCGGGGCTGTGCGTCGAGGTGTGGCGGCTACGGCAATGCTCGATGCGTGGCCGTTTGTTTCCAAACCGAATGCGAATCGGAGTGAACGTGATGTCGAGTTCTCACTGGATCCAGACTCTTGCCGTCCTCACGCTGCTGCTGGCCGGGTGCTCGATACTCAACCGAGAGGGGCCAGACGTCACCTGCGCCGACCTAAACAACGGTGCCAAGAACGCCTGCGAAGACGACATCATCGCGACGTGCGTAGATGGCAAGGTGA
>JALHDH010000183.1:639-3749 GCA_022839105.1 bacterium | reverse complement strand
TGGCAAACAGACGGCAGGTTTCGGTGCAGTCAAGACGACCCGGCCCCTGACCTTCAAGGAACCGGTGGTACCGGGGGCTCTGGTGGCACGGGAGGGACGGCAGGGGGAGGCACGGGAGGGGGCACTGGAGGTTCAGGAGGCTGCGACCCCACGGGACCCTGCCTCATCGTGGACAACGGTACCAACGGTATCGAGGCGTTTGCCGTGGCTGGGCCGATGGTCTACTTCTCGGATGGCAAGGCCATCCAAAGCGTCCCGAAGACAGGTGGCTTCCCCACGGTTCTTGCCACCGGAATCACGTCGAACGCTTCGTGGAACATGTCGGTGGATTCGAAGCACGTCTACGTCCGCACGGGCGGTAACACTATAGCCCGCGTCCCAATCGGCGGAGGGGACCTTGAGACGTTCACAGAGCAGAGCAATGGGCCCTTTGCCGCAGACAAGACGAACGTCTACTGGCTGGGCTACTCGCAGATTTCCGGTCAAGGTCTGTGGCTCACACCCAAGGCGGGGGGTGACCAGGTAGAAATCGCACACGGCGTCAGCATTCAACCCCTCCAGTCCCTGGTTGCTCAGGACGGCTACCTTTACTGGGCCAGCGGGGAAACCATGAGTCGGGTCTCGACGTCAGGTCAGCTTCCCACCGTTCCCACGAGTATCCCGGTGGGGATTTCGACCGCTCACTTCGCCGTTGGACCGGACGCCCTCTACTTCGCTGGCTGGAGCGAAGGAGTCATCGCCAAGGTGCCGTTCACTGGTGGGGGGCTGACCGAGCTTGTGACGGGTCAATCGTACCCCAACCAGATTGTTGTCACCGATGACACTATCTACTGGGACGCGGGGTCCCACACCGGCAGGGCGATATACAAGGTCGGCATGAGCGGTGGAGCCCCCACCGAGATTGCCGACCTCAAGTCGAGCAATGTGGCTGCCGTTTCGCGGATGCTCACGGACGACACGCACGTCTACTGGGCCGACTGGGGACGGATTCACAGGACTCCCAAGTGAAGGACGGAAGTGAGATGAAAGCCTTAGCTTGCACGGTAGCTGCTTGGATAGCCGCGTCCGCACACGTCGGATGCACGACGCACACACGCCTTCCGCCCGTGGATGAAGCTGCTTCCGCGTCGCAGGCTACCGGGAAGGCTCAACCACCACCAGGAGACGAGCCGCCCGGTTCCGAAGCTGCTGGGTTCCGGAAGGCGTGTATCGCCGGAGACGCGGGTCGATGCGTGGACCTGGGGATACGCTACGGCAAGGGAGAAGGCGTTCCCGAGGACTTCAGACGCGGAGCGCTATACTTTGCTAGGGCGTGCGACGCGGACCATCCCGTTGGGTGTTTGCTGCTCGGACTCCAACACCAGATCGGCCTGGGGGTTGAGAAGGACGCGAAAAGAGCCGTGTCCCTATTCGAGAAGGCGTGTTCCGGCTCTCCTGACAACGACGCGGCCCCTGGCTGTCTATCGCTTGGGGAGGCATACCTTGACGGCAAGGGAGTTCCAAGAGACGCTGTCAAGGGCAGGGCGCTCGTCCAGAGGAGCTGTGACATGGGGAGCGATGCGGGCTGCAAAGCACTTCAACGCACCCGAGCCAGCCAGCCCGCGATAGCCGACTCTGCTCTCGCAAACCCCACAACATGTGAAATGTGTTCGCCCGAATGCGTCTACAAAGCCGACAGCATTCGTGAAGCGGACCCACAAGCGGCCAAAGACCTGACCGAACGGGCTTGCGCGAAGGATTGCTCACATGGAACCGCAATGATGCTCCTGTGGTGTCACAGCCACGGTCTGCTCTTGGAACAGGAATTCGTCCCCCACTACGTGGAGTGAAGAGGGACGTCAGACCGAAAGGAAATGGCCCAAATGGACCGCAAGACTCCAACCGCAGCGCTTCTCTGCCTTCTTGCAGTGGGTCTAGCGAACTGCAAGGACAAGGCCCCGCCGCCAGCCCCCGTCGCGGCATCCTCCTCGTCAACGGTGCCAGCCCCCGCGACTCCGGCGATCACAAGGCCAACACTGAAGGGTGGAGGTGTGGTGGCGGGAAGGTCCAGCGACGGGGGGCCTTGGTTCGAAGCGTTCAAGTTCTCTTGGCCTGACGGTGCGCCCATGGGGGCCACTTGGCTCGAAGCACGAAAATCCTGTGAGAGCGTCGGGCTCGACCCTGCCGTCGGCTACCTTCATAGGGATCGCCCGGGCAGGCCCGGCCTGGCGCTGGACCAGGATGCCCTGGCGCGGCTGCTGCGCAAGCATTTGCGCCGGGCCGGAGTCACGCGGGGAATCAAGGTGGTCTTTTCGTCGGAACTGCCCCTGCGCGGAACGGACGGAGAGCATTTGGGCGGCGTTGCTGAGACGCCCGGCGCCCGGCGGCCATTAGGCGTTATCTCCTACCTCCCGGCGCTGTTTGGTCTGCGCTGCGCCGCGGAAGTCTTGCAGAGCCTGCTGGCGGATGATGGCCAGAAGTAGGCTGCGGCCATCGCATTCTGGCTGGGCAGACGGAGTCTGGCTGAAACAGTCGGGAGGATGACATAATGGCTATGATCAAAGTGCCGTATGGGCGTGGTCATTTGGAGTTTGCCGTGCCGGCGGAGAACTTGGTCGGCGTTTTTGAATCCCGGCTGAGCGGCAGTTGTCCGTCAGCGCCGGGTCTGGCCTTAGTTGAACAGTCGCTGGCCGAGCCGATTGGCTCGCCGGTTGCGTCGGTGCTGGCGAGCGGCAAGCGCACGGCTGTGATTATTGCCAGCGACCACACGCGGCCAGTGCCGAGCCAGGCTATTTTGCCGCCGTTGTTGCAGGAGCTGCGGCGCGGCAATCCCGGCTTGGAGATCACCATCCTGATTGCTACTGGCATGCACCGCGCCAGCACCAACGCTGAGCTGCTGGAGAAATTCGGCCCGGAAGTCATGGCCAATGAACGAATCGTGGTGCATGACTCGCGGGACCCAAGCCAATTGGTTAACCTCGGAGTGCTGCCTTCAGGCGGACAGCTATGGATCAACCGAATCGCTGTTGAGACTGACCTGCTCCTGGCAGAGGGCTTTATCGAGCCGCATTTCTTTGCGGGATTTTCCGGGGGGCGCAAGAGCATTCTGCCTGGCATTGCCGGGGAAGCGA
>JALHDH010000183.1:0-629 GCA_022839105.1 bacterium | reverse complement strand
CTGGCCAATCACTGCGCCGAATTCATCGCCTCGCCGCAGGCCCGGGCTGGGATTTTGGACGGCAATCCGATGCATCGCGACATGGTGTGGGCCGCCCGCCAGGCCGGCCTGGCGTTCATCGTCAACGTCGTCATCAACGGCAGCAAGCAGGTCGTCCAGGCTTTTTCCGGCGATCCTTTTGCCGCGCACGCGGCTGGCTGCGAGTTTGTGCGCAGCCAGTGTCAGGTCAAGGTGCCGCCGGCGGACATCATCATCACCGGCAATGGCGGGTATCCTTTGGACCAAAACGTGTACCAGGCGGTCAAGGGCATGTCTGCCGCCGAGGCCGCTGCGGCGCCAGGGGCAGTGATCATCATGGCGGCGCAATGTGCGGATGGCCATGGCGGGCAGGCGTTCCATGATCTTCTGGCGTTAGCCGCGTCACCGGCTGAATTAAGCCAGCGCTTGGCAGGCGTTCCGCAGGATCAGACCGTGGCAGACCAGTGGGAGAGCCAGGTGCTGGCGCGGATTCTCTGCCGTCACCAGGTCATCCTGGTCAGCCAGGACTGCGATCCAGACATGGTGCGGCGTATGCATTTGCAGCCGGCCAGCAGCGCGGAGGAAGCTCTGGGCATGGCATTTGCCCGCCA
>JALHDH010000071.1 GCA_022839105.1 bacterium | reverse complement strand
GGTTTCGGGGACGGCCACCCGCACCGCCTCGCGCAGATGCGTGCGCGCGGCCTGCGGCGTGTCGAAGACGGGGAGCCTGAACTCCTCGGTGAACAGCTCCGGCGGCAGGCTGTCGCGGTATTCTTCGAGGATTTCCAGCTCCCGCCCCTGCGGAACGCCGCTCGACGCCAGCTCGGAGCGCTCGAAGTAGCTCGAGAACCGCTCGTTGAGATTGAAGAACTGGAGACGGTTCTGCTCCTCGAAATTGTAGGCGAGCGTCAGCGCCTGGCGGACGCGGCGGTCCTGGAAGAATCTGCGGGCGGCATCCATCGCGCAAGGTCCTTTGTCTGGAGTGGGAGCCTCTTCCCGGCGGGGCGGGGCGTTCCTCCCCGAGTTCTACGATGTGGGATCGGCCGGATTCTGGGAGGACCGGCTCTTGAGGACCAGCGCCAGACCGGCCAGGAGGAAGAGCCCCGCCAGGGCCTGGGAGCCCAGTCGCAGCGAGACCGGGTCGTAGTCGCGCCAGAAATCGAAGACCAGGCGGACCAGGCCGTAGCCCATCAGGGCCAGGCCATCGGCGCGCAGGTTCCAGCGTCGGGCCAGACGGGCGGCGGCGAGGGCCGCCAGGATGTGCCCTACGGCCAGATAGAGCATCACCGGATGCCTGGGGGGGTCCTGGCCCACCACGAAGGCCCAGGGGACCGAGGTCACGGTTCCGTACTCGTTCCACCAGTTCAAGAAACAGCCGATCCGCCCGACTCCCCAGCCCGCCAGGGCGGGAGGGCCGACGGCATCGTTGAAGAGGGCGCGGGGCAGGTGGTTCCAGCGCAGATAGAGCCACCAGGCGGCCAGGGCTCCGAAGAAGCCGCCGTAGGAGACCAGCCCCCCCTCCCAGATCGCTAGCACCGAGAGGGGATCCCGCAGCATGGAGGGGTTCAGCAGGACGTAGAAGGCGCGGGCGCCCAGGATTCCGCCCAGGGTCATCCAGGAGGCCAGGTTGTCCAGGTGGACGTGGAACTCCCGGGGCAGGCGGGCCCGGGTCCACAGCCAAGCCACGACGGCTCCCACCAGGAAGAAGGTCCCGTGGCAGTTCAACGTCAGCGGTCCCAGGTGGAACTCGGGCGGAGGGGTGAAGTGGATCACGAGGGCCGTCCATTCCCTTTCCGCTCCGGGATGCCTGCTTGCGGGGGCGGGGACCCTCTCGGAGGAACTCCCCCCGGATCCGCGAACCTCTGGCCATCCCGGGGACCTGGAGGACGGATGCCTGGAATCGCACACTACTTCCGGCTCATGCAGGAGATGGGGGCCTCCGACCTGCACCTGGCCTCAGGCGTCCCCCCGATCGTGCGGGTTCACGGCACCATCGAGCGACTCCCCCAACAGGAACTCTCGGCCACCGAGGTGGTCGCGATGATCCGCGAGATCCTCACGGATGTCGAGATCCAACGCCTCGAGGACGAGAAGAACCTGGACTTCGCCCTGGCCTTCGGGACCCCCGAGCAGGGCGGTCCCTGGCGCTTCCGAGGGAACGCCTACTTCCAGAAGAACGGCCCGAACCTGGTCTTGAGGGGAATCGGCTCGACGGTTCCCACCCTCCAGGACCTGGGGCTTCCCACCGACCTGGCCCGCCTGGTCGGCTACCACCAGGGCCTGGTCCTGACCACGGGGCAGGCCGGCAGCGGCAAGACCGCCACCCTGGCAGCCCTGATCGATATCGTCAACAGTTCCAAGCCCGTCCACATCATCACGGTCGAAGACCCCATCGAGTTCATCCACCCCAACAAGCGCGCCCTGGTCAACCAGCGCCAGATCGGCCGGGACGTCGAGAGCTTCAGCCTGGCCCTCAAGGGAGCCCTGCGCGAGGACCCTGACGTGATCCTGGTCGGCGAGTTGCGCGACCTGGAGACCATCTCCCTGGCCATCACCGCCGCGGAGACCGGGCATCTGGTCCTGGGCACCCTGCACACCAACTCGGCGGCCAAGACCATCGATCGCCTGATCGATGCCTTCCCGGTCGATCAGCAGGCCCAGGTGCGCACCATGCTCTCCGAGTCGCTGCGAGGCGTGATCTCCCAGCAGTTGATCCCGCGCAAGGATGGTCTGGGACGGGTGCCCGCCGTCGAGGTGCTGGTCGGGAACGTCGGGGTCGCCAACCTGATTCGGGACGGCAAGACCTACCAGATCCCCATGGCCATGCAGACCGGCCGCAAGGACGGCATGCGGATCATGGACTCGGCCATCCTGGACCTCTTCGAGAAGGGGATCATCTCGAAGGAAGAGGCCATGGCCCGCTCGGTCAACAAAGCCCCCTATCGCCAGACCGAGACCACCAGCCCCAGCGAGTAGGAGCCGCCATGTCCTTCTTCCAGAAGTTCACCCGGAAACTCACCATGCAGGAGGAGCCCTCCACGCCTCCCGCCGAGCCGGTGGCCTCGGTCCCCGAGGAAATCCCCGAGCTGCCCGAGGCCCCCCAGCCCGCCCCGGAACCGCAGCCTCCGGCCCCGCCACTGGAGATCGCGCTCGCGGAAGGTTATAGCCTGGACGATCTCCTGCGCCGGCTGGTCGCGGAGAAGGGCTCGGACCTGCACCTCTCGGTGGGGGTCCCGCCGGTCTTCCGGGTCCATGGGGATCTCGTGGTCTCCAAGGCCCGGCCCCTGAGCCAGGAGCACGCCGAGGCCATCCTCTTTCCCCTGGTGGACGCCGAGCGGATCGAGAACTTCAAGGACTGCGGCAACCTGGATTTCGCCTACGAGATCCCGGAACTGGCCCGGTTCAGGGCCAACTACTTCAAGCAGAACCGCGGTCTGGCCGCGGTCTTCCGCGAGATCCCCAGCAAGATCCCGACCATCGAGCAGTTGAACCTGCCCCCCGTGCTCAAGGACATCGCCATGCTCCAGAGCGGCCTGGTGGTGGTCACCGGACCGACGGGGTCGGGCAAGTCCACGACGCTGGCGGCGATGATCCACCACATCAACCAGAATCGCCGGGCGCACGTGATCACGATCGAGGACCCGATCGAGTTCTATCACCCCAGCCGGAGCTGCCTGATCGACCATCGCGAGGTCGGCCAGCACGCGATCTCCTTCGCCGACGCCCTGCGGGCCACGCTGCGGGAGGACCCGGACATCATCCTGGTGGGGGAGATGCGGGATCTCGAGACCATCTACAACGCGATCAAGGCCGCCGAGACCGGAGCCCTGGTCTTCGGCACCCTGCACACCAACTCGGCGGCCAAGACCGTGGACCGCATCATCGATGTCTTCCCCGCCCGCCAGCAGGAGCAGATCCGGGCCATGCTGGCCGAGTCCTTCCGGGCCGTGGTGGCTCAGTTGCTGCTCAAGAAGACCGGAGGACAGGGTCGGGTCGCGGTCCACGAGATCCTCATCGCCGAGGCCGGCTTCTCCAACCTGATCCGCGAGGGCAAGACCAGCCAGATCAACAACTATATCCAGACCGGCAAGGAACACGGCATGCAGACCATGGATGCCGGGCTCCTGAGACTCCTCAAGGCGGGGAGCATCACCAAGGCGACCGTCCTGGAGAAGTGCCACGACCGGAACTTCTTCCGCTCGGCCGGGGTCCCATTGGATTGAATCGGGGCCCTCTCCCACGACGTTCCGGTTCCGCAGGGGCCGGAGGCGCGGCCTGAACAGAGGAGGTCTTTCGTGACGCCTGAGGTCTCCGAGGGGTTGCTCTATTTCCTGAAGTACCCTCTGCTGATCCTGCTCTATGTCTTCCTGGCCTGCGCCCTTCGCATGATGGCTTCGGCCCTGCCCACTCCGAAGGAGCTGGCCGCCCGTCAGGCTCCCGCTGGCCGGCCGGCTCCGTCCACCCTCCCCGTCCGCGCGGTCGGATCCCCGCGGACGGGGACTTCGGCCTCGTTGGAGGCGGCGCCGGAGAGCCCCCCTCCCCCGGCCAGGCCCCCGGAGTGGGGGCGCCTGGAGGTGATCGCCGGCATGGATCCTCCTGTCGGGGGGATCCCCATCCACGGGGCCCTCCTCTTCGGACGTGCGTCCGATTGCCCGGTGCAGATTCCGGACCCCTTCGTCTCGAGCCATCACGCCCGTCTGGTCCCCGGCTCCGAGGGGGTCGTCCTGGAGGATCTGGGCAGCCGCAACGGGACCTGGTTGGGGCCGGAGCGCCTGGAGAGCCCCGTTCGCCTCCAGGATGGAGACCACTTCGCGGTGGGCGACGTGACCTTCCGCTACCACCGGACATGAGCGAGCGCCGTTCCGGCCTGGTCCTCATGGCGCTCGTCAGCGCCATCCTGGTCCTGGGGGCGGCCCTGGCCCAGGCCGGCCTGCAGCGCCTGGAACCGCCCTCGCCCTGGCCCTCCGTGGGGCTCATCCTGGGCGCCTTCTGGATCGGTTGGTTGCTGAGCGCGCTGCGCGGGAGGGGCGCGGACTTCATGCTCTTCCCCCTGGCCAGCCTCCTGTGCAGCGTGGGCTGGCTGGAGGTCTACCGCCTCGGGCCGGCCATCGGCTCGCCCGCCCTGGGCGAGCGGCAGGCCCTGTGGATCGCCCTGGGGGTGGGCGTCTTCATCCTGGCCCTGCTCGTGCCGGGAGATTACCGGACCCTGGAAGACTACAAATACACGTGCCTCCTGACGGGGATCCTCCTGCAGGTCGCGGTGATGCTCTTCGGGACGGAGATCAACGGGGCTCGGCTCTGGTTCGAGATCGGCCCGGTGCTCTTCCAGCCCGTCGAGGTGGTCAAGATCCTGCTGGTGGTCTTCCTGGCCGCCTTCCTGCGCCAGTTCCGCCACTGGATCCGACTGGGCCTGCTCTCTGCCGAAGGGCGCCTTCCACGCCGGGCCTTGTTCCTGCTGGGCCTGGGTTGGGCCGCCGCCGAGGGGGTGCTGGTCCTGCAGAAGGATCTGGGCATGGCCCTGCTCCTCTTCGGCCTCTTCTTGTCCATGTTCTTCCTGTCCACCGGACGCCGCGATCTGGTCGCCCTGGCGGCGATGCTGGCCGGGGTGGGGTCCTGGGTCTGCTATCATCTCTTCGGCCATGTGCGGGTCCGCGTCGGGGCCTGGTTGGATCCCTTCTCGGACCCTCATGGGCAGGGTTACCAGATGTCCCAGGCCTTGTACGCGCTGGCCTCGGGCGGTCTGGACGGCTCGGGGCTGGGCATGGGGCGGCCCTTCCTGGTTCCCGAGGCCTATACCGACTTCATCTTCGTGGCCCTGGCCGAGGAATGGGGGATGCTGGGAGCCCTGGGCCTGCTGATGGTCTACATGATGCTGGTCACCCGGGCCTTTCGGGTCGCCCTGGCGGCCGGAGACGAGTTCGGCACCCTCCTGGCCGCCGGTCTGGCGACGCTGGTCGCCTGGCAGACGCTGATCCTGGTGGGCGGCACGGTGCAACTGGCGCCCATGACGGGGATCACGCTTCCGTTCATGAGCTATGGGGGAAGCTCCATGCTGGCCAATTTCCTGCTCTTGGGGATCCTGTGGCGGATCTCGGCAGTCGGGGAGGTCTCGGGTGGCGATTAAGGCGAGGGTCCGGGTCGTGGCCTTGTTCCTGCTGGTGCTCTTCCTGGCCCCGGTGGTGAACCTGACCCGATTCCAGGTCCTGCGCTCCGAGGCTCTCCTGGCTCGTCCCGACAATACCCGGACCCTGGAGGATCTCTCGTTGCGGGGGAGCCTCCTGGATCGCGCGGGTCAGCCCCTGGCCCAGACCCGCCAGGGGCGCCGGGTCCATCCGCTGGGTCCGGTGACCGGGCCTCTGCTGGGCTACCTGACCGGGAGGCTGGGTGCGGCGGGCCTGGAGGCCAGCCTGGAGGCCCGCACCGTGGGATACGCCATCCCCCGGACCCCCATGCAGGCCTGGAGCCTGCTGACCCGCGGGGATCGACACGGGGATGATGTGGTGCTGACCCTGGATCGCGGGTTGCAGACCCTGGCCTGGGAGCTCCTGGAAGGTGCTCGTGGGGCAGCCCTGGTCCTGGACATCCCCTCCGGCGAGATCCTGGCTGTGGCCAGCCGCCCCTCCTTCGACCCGGCCCGCCTCGAGGCCGATTGGGAGCGCCTGCGGGTGGACCCGTCCGCCCCCCTGATCGAGCGGGGGACGCAGGGCCTCTATCCTCCCGGCTCGACCTTCAAGATCCTGACCATGGCCGGAGCCCTGGCCGACGGACGGACCCGGTCCGACGAGGTCTTCGTGTGCACCGGGAGCATGGACGCGGGGAACTTCATCCTGCACGACAACGCCGTCCACGGCCGGGTCGACCTGAAGGAGGCCCTGGTGGTCTCCTGCAACGTGACCTTCGCCACCCTGGGCCAGCGCCTGGAGGTTTCGGGGCTGCGCCGCTGGATGGACGGGTTCGGCCTCCTGGAGGCGCCGGCCCTGGTCCCCAATGCCGCCGAGGCCCAACCCATGCAGCCCGGGGCGCCTTCGGTCGCAGCCGAGGCCGGGATCGGCCAGGCGGATCTGCTGGTCAGCCCGCTGGGCATGGCGCGGGTCTGCGCCACCCTGGCCCGCGGGGGGATCGACCTGGAGCCTCGCCTGGTCCGGGCCCAGACCCGCCGAGGCCAGGTGACCTGGCGCCCGGCTGCCCCCCGGCCCCGGCGGGTCCTGCCCGAAGCCGTGGCCGGGGAGGTCCGCCGGGCCATGGAGGAGGCGGTGGCCCGGGGCACAGGAGGAAGGGCGGCCGTCCCCGGGGTGGCCGTGGCCGGCAAGACGGGCACGGCCGAGAACCCTCACGGGGAGCCTCACGCCTGGTTCGTCGGCTACGCTCCCGCCGAGGCCCCGAAGGTCGCGGTGGCGGTGCTGCTGGAGAATTCCGGCGGGGGTGGGCTCCATGCCGCTCCCCTGGCCTCGCGCCTCCTGCAGGCGGCCCTTTCCCGCTGATCTTCCGAGTGATTGTTTCAACAGGAACAATCGCTCGGAAACGCTCTCCTTCGGGGCAGGCTTTCCTTCAGGTCCGGAGAACCCAGGCGCGCGAAGGCGTCGGCCAGCATGGTGAGCAGGCTCCCCTGACGGGAGAGCCCGCCAGGAGCCAGACGCTCGACAAGGAGGATTTCCGGAATGACAGTCTCGACCTCCCAGCGGATCTTCAACTTCTCCGCCGGCCCTGCCGTGTTGCCCCTTTCCGCCCTGCAGGAAGCCCAGCGCGACCTGGTGTGCTATCCCGGGGCGGGCGCCTCGGTGATGGAGATGTCGCATCGCGGCAAGGTGATCGACGGCATCATCAAGCAGACCGAAGCCCGACTGCGTCGCATCCTGGGGGTTCCCGAGAACTACCACGTCCTGTTCCTTCAGGGAGGCGCCAGCCTGCAGTTCTCGATGATCCCCATGAACTTCCTGGGCGCCGGCGGGGCAGATTATCTGGAACTGGGCGCCTGGTCGAAGAAGGCCATGGCGGAGGCCCGGAAGGTGGGCCAGGTGCACGTGGCCTGGTCCGGCAAGGCCGAGGGCTTCAAGCGGATGCCCGAGGATGCCGAGTTCCAGGTCCGCCCCGAGGCGGCCTACCTGCACACGACTTCCAACGAGACCATCGAGGGCATCCAGTTCCACCGCGAACCGGATTCCCGAGGCCTGCCCCTGGTCTGCGACGCCTCCTCGGACTTCCTGTGCCGCCCGATGGACATCTCCCGCTACGCGATGGTCTACGCCGGTGCCCAGAAGAACGTGGGACCCGCGGGCGTCACCCTGGTGGTCATGTCCGATGAGTTCTACTCCAAGGCCCTGGAGGATGAGAAGCGGCCGACCATGCTGGGCTACAAGGTGCATGTGGACAACAAGTCCCTGTACAACACCGCTCCGGTCTTCTCGATCTACATGGTGGGCCTGGTCCTGAAGTGGGTCGAGGAGGAGATGGGGGGTCTGGCCGGGATCCACGCCCACAACCAGAAGAAGGCCTCCCTGCTCTACAAGGCGATCGACGAAAGCAACGGCTATTACCGCGGCCACGCCGAGCTCGAGAGCCGCTCGCTGATGAACGTGACCTGGAGACTCCCCTCCGAGGACCTCGAGAAGCAGTTCGTCCAGGAAGCCCAGGCCCGCGGTCTGGACGGCCTGAAGGGACATCGCTCGGTGGGAGGCATCCGGGCCTCGATCTACAACGCCTTCCCCTACGAGGGGGTCGAGGCCCTGGTCTCCTTCATGGAGGAGTTCCGCCACAAGAACGCCTAGGCGCCAAACGGGTTGGCTCCGCCCTCCGGGGAGGAGCCAACCGGACGGGTTCCGAGGGGCCGTCCCCGCGCGGGGCGGCCCCTTTCCCATGTCCGCCCGGGGAAGCCTGGCCGCTCCTTCAGGCCAGTTCGAGAATCTTCCTCGTCGAGGAGGGGATGGGCCACCCGCCCAGCGAGTCCGGGGAGACCCAGGCCCAATCGGGGTGGTCTTCCAGGGGAACCTCACCCCCCCGGTCGAGGCACCCCTGGAAGACCAGGCATCGGATCCGCCGGAAGGTGATGGCGTGGCGGATCTCGCCCAGGGGCTGGAGACGGGCCGGGACTCCCAGGGATTCCAGGAGTTCATGCAGGGCCTCGAGTGGAGGCTTCCCGGGAACGGCATCCACCCCCGGGCACTCCCAGAGATCCTCCAGGAGCCCTGCCCGCTGGTTGCGCCCCAGCAGGATCCGGCCTTCCCGCCGCAGGATGACCGAGGCCCGCAGGAGCTCTTCGAGGCGCCTTCTCGGGCGAGGCGGGGGGATCTCCCGGGTCCGGCCCTGGGCCCGGGCCTGACACCCGCCTCTCAGGGGACAGACCTCACAGCGGGGACTCCCTTGAGGGAGGCAGAGGGTGGCCCCCAGTTCGATCAGGGCCTGGGTCAGGTCCCCGGCCCGACCGGGCGGGATCGCCGGCAGGATCCGGCGGGTCAGTTCGCGGCGCCAGTGGGGCCGCGAGGGATCCTCGGGCAGGGCGAAGTATCGGGCCAGGACCCGCAGGGTATTGCCATCCAGCGCCAGGGCCGGCTGGTTGAAGGCGATGCTGCGCACGGCCGCCGCGGTATAGGGTCCGATTCCCGGAAGCTCGCGCAGTCCGGCTTCGTCCTGGGGGATCCCTCCCCGTTCCAGAACCGCCTGGGCGGTGGCCTGCAGGTTCCGGGCCCGACGGTAGTAGCCCAGGCCCGCCCAGGCTGCCAGCAGGGCGGCGGGTTCGGCGCCGGCCAGGGCGGTCCAGTCCGGAAAGAGTTCCAGGAAGCGCTCGTAGTAGGGGAGGACCTTCTCGACCCGGGTCTGTTGGAGCATGACCTCCGAGACCAGGATCGCGTAGGGGTCCCGGGTCTGGCGCCAGGGCAGGGCCCGGGCCCGGTTCAGGTGATCCTCCAGCAGGCGGCGGAGGTCCTCGGAAAGGCTCATGGCACCACGGCTCAGCCCAGGAGTCGGGCCCGCAGACCCAGTCGGCCCTGGCGGGCCAGCTTCTCCTTCAGGCGATTCCGGTTCTCGGGACCGATCCCGCTGTAGAGGGCGCGGTTGAGTGCCCTCCAATCCTGGCTCCGGGTGATCCCCCGATTCCAATGGACCAGGGCCCAGCCCAGGGCCTCGCGGCGGACCGGATCCTTCTCGCGCTGGAGCTGGTCCACCAGATCGGCGGGATCGTGACGACGCTCCATGGCCCGGAGGATCCGGTCTCGGACCCGGGCCTCCGTCTCCTGGGCCAGCCAGGAGAGCCAGTCGGCCGGGCCCTCGAAGAGATCGGCCAGGCGGAGCCGGACCTGGGGGTTGGGATGCCGGTTCAGGGCCCAGGCATTCTCCGGGTCGTCCTGGACCGCCGAACGCGCCATGGCCACCAGTCCAGGCTGGAGATTCCAGTCCGGCTGGGCCAGAAGCCAGGCCAGCACGTCCACGCCTGGTCGCAGGCGCCCCTCCAGACCGGCGAGTTGGACCTCCTGGCGGAGCGAGTCGGCCGCCTGGGGCCCCAGGAAGAGCTTGAGGCTCTCGACCCTCTCGCTTCCCTCACAGCACTCCAGGGCCGCGACGGCGTCCTGCCAACCGCCTCCGAAGCGGACCAGTTCCTGTCTGTGTCGTTCGGAAAGGAGGTCCCACTTCTGGTAGCCGGTGGGGAAGAGGCTGCGGAGGACCCTCTGGCGGACGACGTCGAGCTGGGCCGGAGTGGGATTGTCCAGGCCCTGGAATTCGTAGATCTCGTCGACGATGGCGTCGTCGGGCCGACGGCGCAGGTTGCGCTGGCCCTCCAGGCGGCGCATGTGCAGCGAGCCTTCGCGGCTGAGCATCAGCGTCTCGCGTCGCGGGGTAGTGGGGGTCAGGGGGAGGTAGGGTTCGGTCGTCCAGCGCCGGGCCTCGGCCTGGATCCCCCGGGCGTTGTAGAAGCGTCGGATGACCGAGGGCTGGGGCTGGAAACCCTCCAGGTTGCGCGAGGCGATCTCCAGCCAGCGGGCCACTTCCGAGGGACCCTCCTGGACCGGGGGCAGAATCAACAACTCGACCAGGTCTTCCAGGTGCGACACGCCCGGCCGTTCGCGGGCAGGCTCCTGAATCCTATGCCCGGACTCCTTGGTTTCCCGACGGGGAAAGCAGGGGCGACCCGGAGGCGGATAGAACAGGCAACCAGCCAGGGAGCGATCCCCCCGGTTGCTGGCCTCAGGACCCGACCGACCCCATGGATCGCAGGGAGAGCGAATGGATACCTCATCCCCCCAGGGAAGCAGCCTGCTGGAATCAGGCGAACTGACAATCGATGACCTCCTCCACACCATGGTCGAGCGTGGAGCCTCAGACCTGCACATCAAGGTCGGCAGCGCTCCGATGATCCGGGTGGATGGCGAGTTGACGCCCGCCACCTACGAGATCCTGACCCCGGAATCGGTCCGGCAGATGTGCGAGAGCATCCTGACCGATGAGCAGAAGGCAAAATTCATCGCAGACAAGGAACTCGACCTGGCCTACAGCATCCCGGGCCTTTCCCGCTTCAGGGTCAACATCTACCTGCAGCGAGGCACCTGGGGCGCGGCGATCCGCGTCATCCCTTCAAGGCCCCTGACTCTCGACGAGCTCAAGATGCCGACCATCGTCAAGGATCTGGCCATGCGCCCGCGAGGTCTGGTCCTGGTGACCGGGCCGACGGGTTCGGGCAAGTCCACCACGCTGGCGGCGATGATCAACCACATCAACGAAAATCGGCGCTGCCACATCGTGACCTGCGAGGATCCGATCGAGTTCCTCCACAAGGACAAGAACTCGGTTCTCAGCCAGCGGGAGGTGGGTTCGGATACCCACAGCTTTGCGATGGCCCTCAAGCATGTGCTGCGTCAGGACCCCGACGTGATCCTGATCGGCGAGATGCGCGACTACGAGACGACCTCCATCGCCATCTCGGCGGCCGAGACCGGGCACATGGTCTTCGCCACCCTGCACACGAACTCGGCGTCGGCCACCGTCGACCGGGTGATCGACATCTTTCCCCCTCACCAGCAACAGCAGATCCGCATGCAGCTCTCCATCTGTCTGGAGGGCATCATGTGTCAGAACCTGATCCCCAAGGCTCGCGGGGGCGGCCGGGTCATGGCCATGGAGATCATGCCGATGATCCCCGGCGTCCGGAACATCATCCGGGAAGGCAAGTCCCACCAGATCCCCAGCGCCATCCAGACGGGTGCGCAGTACGGGATGCAGGCCTTCGACATGTCCTTGCGCAACCTGTACCAGCAGGGGCTGATCACCTACGAGGATGCCCTGTCCAAAGCCCACAGCCCGGATGAGTTCAACCGCCTGATCGGCAAGTGAATCCCGGTATCTGAACCTCCCGGAGGAAACTCGAGCCCATGAACGTCGAAGAACTCTTCACCAGCATGGTGGAGCGGAGGGCCTCGCACCTGCACCTGGTGCCCGGCAGTCCGATCATGATGCGGATCAACAACCAGCTCCACGGTCTGGACGGACAACTGCTCTCTCCGCAGGATACGCGCGCCTTCAGCGAGGCGATCATGAACGAGCAGCTCCGGGAAGAGTTTGAAGAGCGCCTTGAGGTGGACTTCTCCTTCTCGGTCCCCGGGCTCTCCCGCTTCCGGGTCAACATCTTCCGCCAGCGCGGCTCGGTGGCGGCGGTGATCTCCACCAACCCTCCGGCTCCACCGACCATCGAGGAGCTGGGCATGCCCGAGATGATCAAGAACCTGGCCCTGGAGTCCTCCAGCGGCCTGATCGTCGTGTGCGGACCGAAGCAATCGGGCAAGTCCCACACCCTGGCGGCGCTGGTGAACTACATCCTGGAGATGAGGACCTGCCAGATCATCTCCCTGGAGAATCCCATCGACTTCCTGCACAAGAACAAGCGCGGGATCATCTGCCAGCGCGAGATCGGCACCGATACCCTGAACTACGAGACGGCCTTCGGGTCGCTTCGCCACCAGAGCGCCGACATCGTGATCGTGACCGGACTGGAGACCTACGAGGTCGTCAGCCAGGCCCTGAACCTGGCGGCCGGAGGGACCCTGGTCCTGGCCACGGCCACGGCGGCCGGCTGCCAGGTCATGCTCGAAAAGCTGATCGACATGTATCCCCCCCACCTCAACCAAGCGGCCCGGAGCCTCCTGGCGGTGGGGCTGGAGGCCATCATCGGCCAATCCCTGTTGACCAAGGCCTCAGGAGACGGCCTGATGCCGGCCTTCGAGCTCCTGCTGGGCACCTCCCACGTCAAGTCCCTGCTGCGCGAGAACAAGCTCTTCCAGATCCACAACCTGATGAGCACCGTCGGACGCGAGTTCGGGATGCAGACCCAGGAGATGGCCCTGCGTTTCCTGGTCAAGAAGAACCTGGTCACCATGGAGGAGGCGGTCCGCAAGGCCGTCCGCCCCGAGGAGTTCAAGAAGATCATGGCCTTGCCCTACTGATCGTCGCAGGACCTCAAGCCCCGTTCCAGAGCCCGTGGCGACCTCGTCACGGGCTCTGGGCTTGTTCCGGCTGACCTCGGGACAGGTTCCCTGGGAGCGGCGCCGAACGGGGCCATCCAAATCCCCTTCCCTGTGGAGTCGCCATGCTGGATATCAGGCAGATCCGTCGTGAACCCGATTTCGTCAAGGCAGCCTTGGCCCGACGGGGCGTCGGCCCGGAGGTCGTGGACCGCCTGGTCGAGCTCGATGCCCGCCGCCGGGAATGGATCACCCGGGGCGACGACCTCAAGAAGACGCGCAACGAGGTTTCGGCCGACCTGGGGCGCCGCCGCAAGGCCGGGGAGGACATCTCCGAGGCCGCCGCCCGGATGCGCGAGGTGGGGGCCGAGATCGCCTCCCTGGACGCTCAGCGTGTGGCGGCTGAAGAAGAGCAGCAGCGGATCCTCGACGGGATTCCCAACCTGCCCGATGCCAGCGTTCCGGATGGGCGCGATGCCCAGGACAACGTCGAGGTCCGCTCCTGGGGCGAGCCCCGTGCCCTGTCGCATCCCGCCCGGCCCCACTGGGAGGTGGGCGAGGACCTCGGAATCCTGGACTTCAAGCGCTCGTCGAAGATCTCGGGTTCGAGGTTCTGGCTCCTGAAGGGGGACGGCGCGCGCCTGGAGCGGGCCCTGATCTCCTTCATGCTGGAACTGCACACCGGCGAACACGGCTACACCGAGATCCTTCCCCCCTCCCTGGTCAACCGGGACACGATGTACGCCACCGGGCAGCTCCCCAAGTTCGAGGAGGACCTCTTCCGCTGCTCCCCCAACGAGCTCTACCTGATCCCCACCTCCGAGGTCCCTCTGACCAATCTGCACCGGGACGAGATCCTCGAGGCCAGCGACCTCCCCTTGCGCTACACCGGCTTCACCCCCTGCTTCCGCTCCGAGGCCGGCGCGGCCGGCCGGGATACCCGGGGACTGGTTCGGGTGCACCAGTTCCACAAGGTCGAACTGGTCAAGTTCGCCCACCCCGACCACTCCTTTGAAGAGCTCGAGAAGATGGTCCGCGACGCCGAGCGGGTCCTGGAGTTGCTGGAGATCCCGCATCGGGTCATGCGCCTTTGCGCCGGGGACATGGGCTTCTCGGCGGCGGCGACCTATGATCTGGAGTTCTGGTCCCCCGCCCAGGAACGCTGGCTGGAGATCTCTTCCTGCTCCAACTGCACGGACTTCCAGGCCCGCCGGGGAGGCATCCGCTTCCGCCGTGAGCCCGGGGCTCCGACCGAACTGGTCCACACCCTGAACGGATCGGGCCTGGCGGTGGGGCGGACCATGGTCGCGATCCTCGAGAATTTCCAGGAGGAGGACGGCTCGGTCCGGATCCCCGAAGTCCTGCGTCCCTACATGGGAGGTCGCGAGCGGATCTCGAAGCCGTGAGCGCCGGGCCCCGGCCCGGCGAGGCCCTCTTTCCCAAGACCTCTGCCCCCCAGGAGACCCTCGAGGTGCAGGCCCTCATCGCGGGGGTCGGTCCGGCGGCCCTGGCCGCGGCCGAGGGCCTGGCCCGGAATGGCCTCCAGGTGGCCCTGATCCCCCCGGTTTCTTGGGCCCAGGCCCCCGTCCTGGAGGGCGCCGGGGCGGCCCTGCCCCTGCCCGGACCGCCCTGGCCGGCCCTGTGTCGCCGTCTTGGCAGGCAGGAGGCGCGCAGATACTGGGAAGTGGCCGCGGAGGGGGCAGCGGACCTGCGCATGCGCCTGATCGGGGCGGAGTGCGATCTGGAACGCGGGGGAGTGCTGGTCCTGGCCGACGAGAAGGGCGACTCGGAAGAGATGGTCGAGGGCCTGGCCGACCTGGTCGAGGCTGGGATCGCGGCGCGCATGATGGGCCCCTCGGCGGCGACGGGCTATCTGCCGGTTGAAACCGGGTTCCCGGTGATGTACCTGGGCGGTGCGGCCAGCTTCCACCCGGCCCGGGCCCTGGCGGCCCTGGCGGCGCAGGCCGCCGGGATCGGAGTCCGCTTCCTGGCCCCCTGCGCCGGCCTGTGCTGGACCGAGGGGAGCAAAGAGGTGGAGGTGGCCGGGTCGGGCTTCCTCATCCGCACAGGACTCCTGGTCCTTGCGGAAGGGGCCTTTGCGGCCGAACCCGGGACGGGCCTGGTCCGCGACGAGGCCCACCTCCTGTGGACCGGTCCCCTGCGCCAGGGGGTGACCCGCACCACGATCGCGGCCGCGGCGGATCAAGGGCGGGAGATCTACCGCTCGGGCCCGGAGGGGGGACTGCTGGCCTGGATCTCTGCGGAATCCGCCGATCCGGTGGAGCGTCTTCGCCGCCGCTTCCCCGAGACCCGGCGCGTCGAGATCCTGGGCCATCGGCGCGTGCCCTGCGTCCGGGGCGAGGACGGGCTTCCCCTGGCCGGTTTCGCGCCCGGGTCGCGGAGGATCCGCATCCTGGAGGGATTCGGAGCCCAGCCCTGGAGCCTGGCCTGGGGGGCGGGTCAGGACCTGGCCCGCTCGCCAGGAGCACAGGGGTGGGCCGACCCCGGGCGCTTCCGATGAGCCGGCGCCTGGTGGTGGGGATCAGCGGGGCCAGCGGGGTCCTGTATGGGGTTCGCCTGTTGCAGGTGCTCCGGGGAATCCCCGCTTGGGAGACCCATCTGGTGATCAGTCGGGCTGCCGTCCGCACCCTGGCCCTGGAGTTGCCCGAGTGGCCCCCCGAGGCGGTCCGGGACCTGGCCGACTTCAGCCATGACTTCGAGGATCTCGCGGCCCCACCGGCCTCGGGAACCTTCCTGACCGAAGGCATGGTGGTGGCCCCTTGTTCGATGAAGACCCTCTCGGCCGTGGCCCAGGGCCACTCCGGGGACCTGCTCGCCCGGGCCGCCGACGTGGTGCTCAAGGAACGGCGCCGCCTGGTCCTGGTGCCCCGCGAGAGCCCCCTGCACCTGGGCCACCTGAGGAACATGCTGGCCGTGACCGAGATGGGGGGGATCCTGGTGCCGCCGGTGGTCTCCTTCTATCAGCGCCCCCAGGGCGTCCTGGACGTGGTCGACCACACGGTCGGCAAGGTCCTCGATCTGTTCGGAATCGAACACGATCTCTTCGAACGCTGGAGGTGAGGGGCGCTCAGGGGCCGGCTTCCACTCCGAAGCCGGCGTCCTGGGAGACGACCCGCGCCAGCAGTTCCAGCAGGTCGGGATCGTGCCGGCCATGGGAGCGGTTCAGGAAATCATCCAGGAACTCGGGAAGATCCTGGTCTGAGGGACGATCCATCCAGAACTCGTCGTAGTCCTCGGCCAGGGCCAGGATCCGGGCCGCCAGCGGGGTCTTCGCGCCGACCAGGTGGTCCGGGAAGCCCGAGCCGTCCCAGCGCTCGTGGTGGTGGCGCACGATGGGGGCGGTCTTCTCCAGGACCTTGATCCGGGCCAGCATGTCGCTGCCGAACTGGGGATGGCGCTTGTCGTTGCGGGCCACCACCGAGGTGCCCAGCAGAAGCTTCCCGATATCGTGGAAGTAGGCCGCGTAGTAGAGGGTCTCGTAGTCCTTCTCGACGATTCCCAGTTTGCGGGCCAGGCGGCTGGTCATCCGCGAGACCCGGATGATGTGGCCCTGGCTCCCCGGCTCGACCGACTCCAGGGCGGCGATCAGGATCTCGATGGTGTGCACGAAGAAGTTCTGCAACTGTTCGATCAGCCCGACGTTGTACAGGACCACCGCGGCGTGGTTGGCCAGGACCGTCAGGACCTCCTGGTCGGCCTCGGTGAACCCCCCATCGATCTTGTTGATCGCCTCCAGGACCCCGAAGATCCGCTCCCCCCAGACGATCGGGACGGCCAGGACCGAGCGGGTGGGAATCGCCGTGACCTGGTCCACCCCCTTGAAGTGGCGGGGATCCTCGGAGGCCTTGTTGCTGATCATCGGGAGGCGGCTGCTGAAGGCACTCCCGGCGATGCTGGAGGTGTTCAGGGGGACCCGGACCTTCTTGATCGATTCCCCGAGTTCGCCCAGGGTCTCCTTGAAGTAGAGATCCCCGTGGTCTTCGTCCAGCAGGAGGATGGATGCGGATTCCGAGCTGGTGATCTCGCGCGCGCAGGCCGTGATCCGACCCAGGAGCTGGTCGGTATCCGTGCTGGCTGCGATGTCCTGCTCCATCTCGCACAGGCGCGAGTAGAGGAAGGCGCGCTCGCTCTGGCTCTGCATCCTTGTGGGGCCCTTTCGCTTCAGTGGGTGGTGGTGACGCGCAGGAGCTCCTCGTAGGAGGTGATCCCGTTGTAGACCTTGCGCAGGCCATCCTCATACAGGAAGGTCATCCCGTTGGCGATGGCGGCTTCCTTGAGTTCATGCTCCTGGGCCCGGTGGACGATCATCTGGCGGATGGACTCGGTGGCTTCGAAGAGCTCGTAGACGCCCATCCTGCCTTTGTACCCCAACTGGTTGCAGACGCCGCAGCCGCGGCCGCGCATCATCCGGGATGCGTTGGGATCCATGCCGTGCTTTTCGAAGATCTCCTTGAGGGGATCCTCCGGGACGATGGGCTCGGCGCAATTGGAGCAGATCTTTCGCACCAGGCGCTGGGCCAGGATTCCGTTCAGGGTGGAGGAGACCAGGAAGGGCTCGATCCCCATGTCCGTCATGCGCAGGATCGAGGCGATAGCCGAGTTGGTGTGCAGGGTCGAGAGGACCAGATGGCCTGTCAGGGCCGCCTCGACTGCGATGGTCCCCGTCTCTTCGTCGCGGATCTCACCGAGCATGATGATGTCGGGGTCCTGGCGCAGGAAGCACTTCAGGGCCCGGGCGAAGGTCAGGCCGGCCTTGTTGTTGGTCTGCACCTGGACGATGCCCCGCATGTTGTATTCGACGGGGTCCTCGACGGTCAGCATCTTGCGGTCCGGCTGGTTCAGGACGTTCAGGGTCGCATACAGGGTGGTGGATTTTCCTGAGCCCGTCGGTCCGGTCACCAGGATGATCCCGTGGGGGCGGGAGTAGAGCTTCTTCCAGAGGGCCAGATCCTTCTCGAAGAATCCCAGTTGGGTCAGCTCGACCTTGGTGTTGCCCCGGTCCAGGATACGCATCACGATGCTCTCGCCCATGACCGAGGGCAGCGTCGAGACGCGCAGGTCCAGGTCC
>JALHDH010000070.1 GCA_022839105.1 bacterium | reverse complement strand
GAGATGACCTGTTGGCGCAGGGCTGCGGCATCAAGGGCCTTCTCGAGCAGCGTGGTGTCGACGAGCTTGACCGGCTTCATCGGCTGACTCTCCTCCCAGTTTCCGCTTTCCGGAGTGCCCGAAATGCGGCGGAATTCGCGGTTTCTTCCCGATGTTCATGCTATCCGAGGGCTGTTTCTGTTTCGTTGTCGGTCTGTTACAAAAGTGTGAACAGGCGCTGCCGAAGTTCCAGTCTCGTTGACAACTTGTAAACAGGCGGCCCGGAGCCAGGCCTTCGGGGGGGCTCTCCAGGCCCGTGGATTCGGCGTTCGGGTAGAGGCTCCTGGGAAGGAGACGGGTTTACTTTTCGTGGGCTGACGTGATAAACAGGTCGTGACTCCGGCCTTCGGCACCCTCCGGTGCGGGGGGGCCGTGCGGACAGGAAGTGGGTGAACCCTTGGATCCGTTGAGGCCTGTTGGCCCTCCTCCCCTGAGCGAGGAGTGGTTCCATCAGCAGAAGAAGCTGCTCAGGCAGTCGGGTGTGGAGAAGACCTCCGCGGCCGAGGCGGCCCATGACATCTATACGCCCAGTCCGCAGGCCCGCGAGCTTCCGACCACCCCGCAGGAGAAGTTCCTGGCCTCGGCCTGCTCGGAGATCCTCAAGATGGATCCCGGGGCTCAGGGTTTCGTGCCCGAGGCCACCTCCAGGCTGGTGGACTCCGCCCTGGAGCAGGAGTTCGGCGAGGAGATCGCCCGCAAGCCCGGATATCCCCAGATGCAGGCCAAGATCACCCGCACGATCCTGGGAGATCCCCGCTATCGCGAGATGATGGAGGAATTCCTCCACATCCTGCTGGACAGCCGCCCCGTGCCCCCGGGGGAGGGGAGCGCCGCTCCCTCCGAGTGACCCGGCCCGCTCTGAAGGGCCTGCCCGCGCTCAGTCCTCTTCCGCTTCGGGGATCCGATAGAGCAGGGCTCCGCCGGGATGGCGGAGGGGGGCACCCAGCAACCCGGTCAGGATCGTCTCCACCTTGCGGGCCGTGCGCGCGTGCATCAGCCCGGTATTGACCAGGAACCAGCCGAACCCGGCCTTCTGCAGATCGACCAGGCCGGGCCGCAGGATCTCGGCCGGGGGCGGCTCTCCGAAGTTGGGGTCTTCGCAAAGGTACAGGGTCCCCACCAGCCGATTGTCCATCATGGGCTGGGGGAATCGGGTCGTCAGGGCGATCGGCATCGGTTTTCCGTGATGGATCTGCCAGTAGTAGTACTCGCCCGGCTGAAGTGTGGTGTTGGTCCGGTTCAAGGGCAGGGGGATCAGCCCCCGCCCGCCGGGTTCCCGGGCCAGCGCCTCGACCTGGGGCGGGAGGGTGGCCGACGAGGTGGGGGTGGGCCAGGGCACCGGAGAGACCATGGCCACCTCGGCCAGCACCAGGACGGCCACCAGGCAGGCCACCAGCGTGCCCCGGCGCCCTTCCGGGAGGAGCCTGGCCAGACCGGCCGCGGCCAGCAGCGCGACGCAGAGCTGGACCACCACCGACAGTCGATCGGCGATGGCCACCATCCGGAACCCCGGGACGGCGTAGAAGGCCAGGGCCCAGGCCGGGTTCCAGGGGCCGGGAAGGCCCTGCCCCGGAGACACGTACAGGAACGGGCCCGTCGACAGGAGCCCCATCCCCAGTCCGGCCAGGGCCCAGAAGCTCGCCCAGGGCCGGCCCTTCCACAGGCCGAGCGCGGCCAGGGCCAGAACCAGCCATCCGCAGTACACCGACTTCAGGCGGCGGTCCACATCCTCGGCCACCGAGAGGCGGTCCTTCCCGGGCAGCAGGTAGCCGGCCAGGTCGGCGTCATTCTTGAAGTCTCCGCGGCGGTGCAGGAAGTCCAGGCTGGAGACCTCCATGCGGCCGGTCACCTCGACCCGGGCCAGCAGGGATTCCTCGCCTTCGAGGGTGCCCAGGAAGAGGACGGCGAAGGGGAGGACCAGGACCGAACCCAGCAGGCAGGCCAGCAAGGGGCTGCGCCAGGCGACCGGCGGAGCCGAGGGGGTGGGGGGAGAGCCGTGGCGGGCCGTCCAGGCGGCCAGCATGATCGTGAAGACCAGGGCGGCCATGCCGAAGTACCAAGAGCCCATGGCCGCCAGGGCCAGGCCCACGCCGCCCAGGAGGATCGGCTTGGGGCCGCGGATGCCCGAGAGGCCCATCAGGAGTCCCAGGATGCCCAGGGGAAGCCAGGCCAGGTTCGAGGTTTCGGCGATGCCGCTGGCGATGCCGGAGGTCAGCAGGAAGGGGCAGAAACCATAGGCCGCCCCGGCCACCAGGGCCGCGCGGGCATCGCGGGTCAGCCAGCGGGCCAGGGCCCAGGCGGCCAGGGCCGCGGAGAGCATCTGGAAGGTCAGGACCAGGTTGTAGGCCTGGACCAGGCCCGTGAGCGGGGCCAGGAGCGCTGCCAGGATGGCGTTGAGCGGGTCGATCACGTACAGACGGCCGCCCGAGGGGTAGTTCTGGAGCTCGGTCCAGTCGGGGAAGCGCCCGGCGCCAAGCTCCTGCCCCATCCACCAGGCACCCCACAGATGCTTCCAGACGTCGGATTCGGGATGCCCCAGGACCAGGGCACCTCCGGCCAGGAGGGCCGGACCCAGAAAAGCAATCGCTCCAAAGCCGTACAGCATCAGGGCGAGCAGTCCGTCCCGTGTTGGGGTGGCAGGTCTTTTCATGCTAGATTTGTGGTTCGGGGCCAGCACTCCAGGGAGTTTCGCGTCCCCAAGATATAGCACGGATGGCGGTGGCCAGGGTAGTGTCGTCTCGCGAGACCCGGATCCGGAGGACCTGGGGGAAGGCCGTTGAGGCCTGGCAGGATGGGACCTTCCCCAAGGAGGGGCTCCCCGGATCCGCGTATTCCCCCAGGCTCTGGGTCCTGGGCGGGGGACTCTACCTGCTGGCCGTGTTGTTGGCGGTCCGCAGCCTGGCCCTGGCGCCGGAGGGCAGTTGGATCGGGGGCGGCGAGATCGAGGGCTGGCTCTGGCGCTACTGGTGGATGAAGCAACTGATCGCCGGGGCCTGGGCGGGCTCGGGCCCCCTGTATGCCCTCTACGTGACCCTGGTCTCCGGCTCCTACCCCGAGTTCGGGAACCTCCTGGACCTTCAGGTCTTCTCATGGCCCCTGGAGATCCTCTTCGGAGAGCCCGGCCACCACAACTTCAAGGTCGTGCTGATCCTGCTGGCGAACTGCCTGGCCTGCTGGTGGTTCCTGTCCCGGCTCTGGGGCGAGAATCCCGGGAGCTGGCTGGGAGGTCTGCTCTTCGGGGTGAATCCCTATTTCGTCTTCGAGATCTCCAATGGAAGACTGAGGCAGGCCGTCGCCTTCGCCATTCCCCTCTTCGCCCTCTATCTGTACCGGTCGTGGCGCCACGGCGGAGGACGCCCGACCCTGCTGGCCGGCCTCTTCCTCGGCCTCACGGCAGCCTTCTATTTCTACTACGGGGTCTTCCTGGGCCTGTTCTGCCTTCTGTTCCTGGTCTGGCATGTCTGGTCCGGCCGCCATCAACCCCACGCCCGCGGAGTGCTGGCGCGCTTGCTGGGCATCGCGGCGATCGGGGTGCTCTTCAGCCTGCCCTTCGGCCTTTTCTACATCGAGGAGGCCTTCGGCCCCAACGTCCTGGAGGTGGCTCCCTACGGCACGGCCTTCCCGGCCCTGGAAGAGATGACCGCACCCCAGGGCACCATCCGGCCCGAGAATCTCCTGGCTGGATCGCAGAGGCGCTTCCTGCGCGAATCCCTTCCCCTGGATGCCCTCTGGAACCCGCTCCTGCCACATGCCCTGCCCGGGGCCATGCTGGTCCTGGCCTTCTTCCCTTGGGGCTCTTCGCGCCGGATCCCCTGGCTCTGGCTGGCCACCTTCTTCGGTTTCCTGGTGCTGAGTTTCGGTCCCTATCTGAGCCTTGGCGAGAGCTCTCGGGTCTTCCTGGCCGGGGTCCCCATGCCCTATCTGCTCCTCTACCGATGGGTCCCGCTCTTCTCGCGGCTCTTTGCGCCCGGGCGCCTGGAGGTCCTGGTCTACCTGGCCCTGGCCGTGCTGGTCTGCCTGCGGGTGCAGGGCCTGCGTCTCCGGCGCCCGACCCTGGGCCTGCTGATCGCGGCCCTGGCGGCAGCGGGCATGTGGGTCCAGATGGAGGTTGCCCGGATCCTGCCTTTCCCGACCGTGCGCCTGGGGGTGGCCCCCTACTATCATCTCCTGGGAGACCGACCTCCCTTCGGTCTGATCGAGGTTCCCCATCGGACAGGAGACTATCTGGAGTTCAACCAGACCGTCCATGGGCAGAAGGTCCTGGGCTCCTTCGCCCAGAGCGGAGTCCCGCCGGGCTACCCGCCCGGTCATCAGGCCTGGCTGGCAGGCAAGTTCGAGGATCCGGGCAATTCCTTCGTCATCCACCTCGAGGCCCTCAATCGGGATCCCATGCGACCTGCGCCTTTCAGTCGCCAGGATCTGCATGCCCTGGCCCGGGATGGCTATCGGCTCTTGATCCTGCACGAGAGGGGATGCTACTACCTGGACCCGGACCGGGGAGAACGCATCTTCTTCGCCATGCTGGAACACTTCCGCGGCCATCTCGGCGAGCCGATCCTGCACACCGACGAGCCGGTCCACGAGGGGCTTCTCGGCCGCCAGACCCTGGACGATCGGGACCCCGCATGGTATCGCATGGCCATCTTCCGCCTGCCCGGGCAGGAGGGCCACCCGACGTCCGGGAGAACTGAGCCCAAGCCATGAACATCCAGGTCTTCGTTGAACGCGCCCTCTTCCAACGGGTGCTCATCCTGGTGCTGCTGGCCCTGGTGGCCGGTCAGGGGCTCCTGCTCTGGGGAACCGGCCGGCAGGTCCATCTTCTGCCGCGCCTGGCGCGGACCGGCGCCATTCCACCTCCAGGCAGGGTCCAGGAGCTGGGCTTGAGCGAACTGGTGGACGGCCTCTCCCGCCTGGATGGGACGCCCGAGCTCCTGCTGGACCGGGCCCAGGCCGCCCGTCTGGTTCCCGTCCTCCCCCTCTTCCGTCAGGCCCTGACCTTCAAGGTCTCCGACGAGGGCGACCCGGCTCCCGACCGTTTCGGTCCCATGGTCCGGGAATACCTGATCCGGACGCTGCGCACCGAACAACTCGACCACCTGGCGGCCCTCTCGGCGCGTGGCGAGCTGGCCGCCAGCCCTGAGGGCGCTCTCGAGAAGCTCCCCCTGCTGGACAAGAGCATGCGCCGCCGGGCCGGGATCGCCCTGGATCAGGCCCCCTCGGTCCAGTCCCCCGTCCGCAAGAGCCTGGACAAGATGCGGATCCGCGATCTGGTCCTGGGCATGCTCTTGATCGAACAGGAGCCCGAGGCCCGCCTGACCCCGGAGCAGGCCGCCCTGATGTTGCCCATGCAGGCCCTTTTCCAGGACATCTTCGACCTCAAGACCGGAGAGATCGGCCAGAACCTCCTGCCCGTGGTGGACGCCCAGGTGCGCTCCATCCTGACCGAGGCGCAACAGCAGCGACTCCTGGAGGTGGCCCAGACCAGCCGGTTGAGCAAGATCGAGGTGGACGAGGAGGAGGTGATCCGCCAGTTCTGCGCTCTTCTGGAGGCCCGTCAGCAGGGCGACACCTTCCGCTTCCGCCTCTACTCCCTGACCGCACCTCTGGAGGACGCCCGCGAGGGGCCCGCCGTGATTCCCGGTGAAGCCGAACTCGAGCTGCTGGTCGCCATCCGCGGCATCGTGCTGCACCTGGAACCGCGGGAGGACCTGCGCCTGAACCAGGACCAGGTGACCCAGCTCACGCTGCTGGCTCCCGGGATCCAGGAGGTCCTGATGAACCTGTTCAACGGGATCAAGGATGATCGCCAGCCCGAGATCCAGGTCCGGGTGGCCCGGATCCTGACCGCCGAGCAGATCCGCCATATCCTTCGCTACAAGGCCGAGCCGGTCCGTTCCCTGGAGTTCAAGCCGGGCGAGGAGCCCATCGCCGCGGAGTTCGGCCGCTTCATCAAGGCCCGCACATCCGGGGTTCCCTTCGTCACGACCTTCGAGACGGGGTCCTCGCCGATCACCCGTCCCAGCCCAGCCCAGCCCGCGGTCCTGCGCCCGAAGCTGCTGGACGTCACCCCGCCTCTGCACCAGTACGTCCCCCTGGAGGCCGTGGTTCGGGTCCTGCTCTTCCAGATGGAGCAGGATGACGGCGCCCGCCTGAAGCGGTCCCAGGTCGAGAAGCTCGAGGGATTGCTCCCGAAGATCCAGGAGGCCCTGAACGCCATCGAGCGGGGGCAGCGACCGGAGAACGCGGTGGAGTTGACCCGTCGACTGGAGGAGGTCCTGACCGATGAGCAGCGGGCCTTCATGAAGGACGCCGAGAAGGAGTCCCCGCCCGGCCTGCAACCCGCACCGGGAGAGAGCCCCCTCTCGCGCGAGTTGGGCCGCTTCGTCCGACTCCGTCTGGCCGCCCAGACCTATCAGCCCCTGTTGAATGAGGAGCCGCGCCGGTGAGCACGCCCCTGACCCCCGACCCCGAGAACCAGACCCCCCCGCAGGAGCCCGCCGGGCCCTCCCGCTCGCGTCCACCCCGGATCTCGAGCGGGACCTGGGTCTTCGTGTTCCTGGCCGTCCTGGTGGGTTTCAACCTCTTCCTCTTCCTGGGGTCCCAGGAGATCTGGTCGAGGCTGGTCAACGTCCGCCGTCCCATGCCCGGAGAGTCGCCGACCTGGCGGATCTGGGAGACCCGGCACGATCTGGAGCCTCCGCCTCCACCAGGCCCCGGGCCTCAGCCGACCCCGTCAGTCCCCGAGGGCCTGGCCCATGCGCCCGGACCGGGCGACGCCCCACCTCCGGCCCATGGAGGCGGTCCGGCCGACGCGCCGCCGCCCCCCCCTCAGGGAGGAGGGCCGGGAGAGACCAGCCTGGCCGGTCCCGAGCTGGTGCTGGCCCTGGTGGCCCTCAAGCAGAACCCCGAGGTCGGCCTCACCGCCGAGCAGTCCAGCCGGTGTGCCGCCCTGCTGGTGGATCTCGAGGAACCCCAGACCGCCATGCTGGAGCACACCGCCTCGGCCCTGCGCTGCCTGAGCACCCAGCAGGTGGCCTGGATCCGGGCCAATCGGGGCGAGGCCCAGGTGGACTCGAGCGAGCCCGTCGAGCCGGGGATGGATCCGGTGGCCTCGGCCGTCAAGCGCCTTCTCACGGCCAGGGCGGCCAAGGCTTCCGGGAAGCCGGAACAGGCCGATCACGAGGCTCGGGACCTCCAGCTCCATGACCTGCTCAACGGGATCCTGCGCCTGGAGAAGGCCTCCGGAGGGCTGGCCATCAGCCCGGTCCAGGCCCAGGCCCTCCTCCCCCTGCTGGCCCAGGCCTCGGCGAGCCGCAAGAAGGAGATCGTCCTGTACGAGCAGCTCTACAGGATCCTGGGCCAGGAGCAGGTGGACTGGATCCGGAAGCACCCCGAGGATTCGCGGATGGACGTCAATCGGGTGATCCTCCGCTACGGGCAACTGGTCCTCAAGCAGTAGGCCCCTCGGGAACGGGGGCCGGTCGGTTCCGGATGGACCCGTCGCGGTACTCGGGGACCACCTCCCAGAGGTCCAGCCTTGAGCACAGCTCGAGGTCCTCCAGGAATCCCTGCGCGATCAGGCGTCGCCCGTGGTCGCTGCGGGCCAGGGCCGAGAGCAGGTCGGTCCGGCATTCCAGGAACCAGGACTCGGCGGCCCGGGCCGCGTCATCCGGCTGCAGGGTCGCCCCAGCTCGGCGCAGCCCGTCGATCAGGGCTCCCGCCGCCAGCCAGTCGTCCCCGGCGAATGCCCCCCTGTTGCCGGCACAGACCAGGCAGACCGGACTCCCCGCCCGGGCCAGTCGGCGTGCCACTGCGGCCCGGTTCACCAGGGCGGCGCAGAACCCCCTCCCGGCAGCGCGCAGGGCTCGGGTCCCGTTGGTGGTGGTGCTGTGGATTCGCCTTCCTTCCACCTTTGCCGGGAGGAACTCGCGAGGCGAGTTGCCCAGGTCGAAGCCGGGAATCGGAAGGCTGTGGCGTTCGCCTGCGAGCAGATCGCCCGGTCGGAGTCCGGCCAGGGCCTCCTCGACGGTCTGGCAGGGAAGGATGGCTTCGGCACCGGAGTTCAGGGCGGCCGCCACGCAGGTTGTGAAGCGCAGGACATCGAGGATCACGGCGGTCCAGCCGGGCTCTGCCCGGAAGAGTTCCGGCGTGGCGGCAACCCGGATCTCCAAGTGGTCAGCCTCCTCCCAGGAGATCCTCCCAGGTGCCGCGGAAGCCCAGGAGGTTGGGCTCCGGTTCCAGGGTGACCCCGAAGCGGGCCTGGACCGTCCGCCGGATCTCCCGGGCCAGGTCCAGGATCTCCCGGGCCCGGGCACCACCCCGGTTGATCAGGGCCAGCACGTGGTCTTCCGAAAGGCCTGCCCGCCCGCGGGCGTGACCCCGGGAGAATCCGGAATTTTCGATCAGCCAGGCCGCCGAGAGCTTGGACCAGCCTGACGAAGCCGGATGCACGGGCATTTCGGGTGCCCTGGACAGGAGCGCAGCGAGTCTGTCGTCGGGAACCAGGGGGTTGGTGAAGAAGGACCCGGCGCTTCGAGAGTTGGGGTTTCGGGCATCTCGGACCATGGATTTGCCCCGGCGCACCTCCAGGACGGCCTGACGGACCGCCTCCAGCGGGGGGGGCGGGTCCTGCGGGCCCAGGCCGAAGTGGCGGGTCAGATCTCCGTAACGCAGGGTGGCCCTGCCATCCTGCCGCAGCAGGAACTCGACGGCCCAGATCAGGTAGCGTCCCTTCCAGGCCGCCTTGAAGTGGCTGGAGCGATACCCGAAGCCGCATTCCTGGCGGCCCAGGCAGACCAGTCGGCCTGTCCGGAGATCCAGGGCATGCACCGCCTCCAGGGTGTCGGCGATCTCCTGCCCGTAGGCCCCGACGTTCTGGATCGGGCAGGCACCCACCCGGCCGGGGATTCCGCTGAGGCATTCCAGGCCGGCCAAGCCTTCCTGGACCGTGTGCTCGACCAGGCCGTCCCAGTCCAGTCCTGCCCCGGCCCGGATCCGGGCGATTTCCGGCGCGCTGTCCCGATGGATCTCGACCCGGAGGTCGGCCGGTCGGATCAGCATCCCCTCGAAGCCCTCGTCGCTGGCCAGCAGGTTGCTCCCCTCGCCCAGGGGGCAGGTGGGGAGGCCCTGATCCCGAGCCAGGAGCAGGACCTCGCGAAGCTCTTCGAGGGTCTCGGGCTCGGCCAGATAGCGGGCCGGCCCGCCGACCTCGAGGGTGGTCAGGCTGGACAAGGGGACCATTTCCTGGAGAAGCCCGGAGCGGCGCATGGGGTGGGGTTCTGCGCCTCCGCCCGCCTTCCTGGAAGGGAGAGGCGCGAAGGGGACAAAGGAGGGGCCATTCCAGGAAGTCCCGAGGTGTAAAGACGTGGACAAGAGCATGATCATGGAAGCCCTGGCTCGGGTGGTCGAACCCGACCTGGGCCAGGATCTGGTGAGTCTGGGGCTGGTCGGGCAGGTGGAGGTCTCCGGTGAGGAGGTCCAGGTGGCCCTGGAGATCCTCAACCCCTCCCGGGAGCGGCGCCAGGAACTCGAGCAGGAGGTCCGGCGGGTCCTTCAGGAGGCCGGCGCCGAGTCGGTCCGGCTGGACTTTTCGCTGGCCATCCCCTCCACCCGGCCCCCCTTGGCCGGAAGCCTTCTGGAGGGTGTGAAGAACGTGGTGGCCGTGGCCTCCGGCAAGGGAGGCGTGGGCAAGAGCACGGTGGCGGTCAATCTGGCCCTGGCCCTGCACGCAGAGGGGGCCCGCGTCGGGCTTCTGGACGTCGATGTGTACGGCCCCAGCATTCCAGCCCTGATGGGCCTCAAACGCGAGGATCTGGGAACCGACGGCAGGCAGATCCTGCCCGCCGAGCGCTTCGGGTTGAAGATCATGTCGATGGGACTGCTCATGGAGGAGGGCGAGGCGGTCATCTGGCGGGGCCCCATGCTGCACGGGGTGGTGCGTCAGTTCCTCGAGGAGGTGGCCTGGGGAGATCTGGACTACCTGATCCTCGACCTGCCGCCCGGAACCGGAGACGTCCAGCTCTCCTTGTGCCAGACGGTTCCCCTGGGCGGGGCGGTGGTCGTCTCGACGCCCCAGGACGTGGCCCTGGGCGTGGCCGTCAAGGCCATCAACATGTTCGAGAAGCTCAATACCCCGGTGGTCGGGATCCTCGAGAACATGAGCACCTATGTCTGCCCTCATTGCGGGCAGCGCGACGACGTCTTCGGGCACGGGGGGGCGGCCCAGGCCAGCTCCCGCCTGGGGATTCCGTTCCTTGGCGGTGTCCCCCTGGAGAGCCGGGTGCGCAGGGCAGGAGACGAGGGCAAGCCGGTGGTCCTGGCCGATCCCGGGTCCCCGGCCTCGCAGGCCCTGCTCCGCGCCGCCCGCCTCCTGGCCGGAAGACTGGTCGTCGCGGCCCGGCAGGGCTATGAGGATCTGCTGGGCACGATGCCCCGGGCCTGAACCTGCGGGGGGGGATCAGTCCGGGCTGCTCCCGGAGTCCAGGCATTCCAGGATTTCGGTGGCATACTCGGCCATCCGCCAGGGTTCCATCCCCGGCACCCGGGCCAGTTCCTCCCGGGTCGTCGGGGCCTGGAGGGCGATCTGCCTGAGGATCCGGTTCGGAGCCACCCGGTCGGCCTCGACCCCGCGTTCGGCGCTGCGCCGGTTGCGCCAGGCCCGCAATCTTCGGAAGAGGGATTCCTGTTCCCGGGTCAGCATTTCGTCCAGGCGTCCCCGAGGGCGAGGGGTCGGCACCCGGCCCAGGCTCCGGCCCTCGCGCAGGGCTTCCAGGATGGCGGGGCCGCAGGCCTCCAGGGTGGGGTGACGGGCCGTCTCGCGCAGGGCCTGGAGATCTTCAGGGGGGGAGGAGGCCAGGGAAAGGAGCAGGGGGTCCGGGAGGATCCGGAAGGGTGGCAGGTTTCGGCGGCTGGCCTCGCCCTCGCGCCAGGCGTAGAGGGTCTGCAGGAAGCCGTTGGCGCTGGCCGGCATCCGGCGTGCGCCCTTCAGGCGGACCCATCCGTCCGGGTCGAAGGTCTTCTCCGTCCAGATCGCTTTCGAGGCCCGACGAAACTCGGACTCGGCCTCGGCCAGGCGATCGGCCCGGGCGAGTTCAGCCGACAGGATCTCGCGAAGCGGGATCAGGTAGCGCGTGTCCATCCGGGCGTATTCCGCCATGCCTGGCGGCAGTGGGCGGATCCGCCAGTCGGCCATCTGGAACTTCTTGTCCAGGCGAACCTGGAAGTGCGTCTCCAGGAGCCCCGCCAGGCCGCATTGGGGATAGCCCAGGACCCGAGCCGCCAGGTAGGTGTCGAAGAGACGGCCAAAGCCGAATCCATACTGGTGCCGGAAGTAGGGGATGTCATTCTCACCGGCATGGAAGACCGTGACGCGCTCCGGGTCCTCAAAGACGCTTCCCAGCGGGCTCAGGTCCAGCCTGAGGGGGTCCACCAGGTAGTCGGCCTTCTCGGTCGAGAACTGGACCAGGCAGATCTTCTCCCGATAGGAGTAGAAGGAGTCCATCTCGGAGTCCACGGCCACCACCGGGGCCTCTTCAAGGCGGGCCTTCAACTCTTCGAGGGCGGCGGGTGTGGTGATGAGGTCTGGCGTTTCCCTGCTCATGGCCGTCGATTATACGCCTCCGGGCCGAGCGACGCAATTTTTCAGGCCGGGGGCCGGGGGGCCAGGGGGTCGGGCTTCCCGGCCCAGGGTGTCCGACAGCCCGACGGGGTTCCTGGCCCGGCCTCGGTTCTTCTGGTATGATTCCCGGGCGTGTCCGCGACGAAGAGGCCCGTGCCTCGATGGCTTGCCTTCCTCCTGCTGACCGGCCTGGTGACCGGACAGATGCTCTTTCTTTTGTCCGGAGGCCCGGATCGGGTCCTGGCCGGCTCCCAGGTCGAGGAGGCCCTCTGGGTGCAGGCTGGGGCCGAAGAGGAAGCGGCGCCCTCGGACGGGTTGTTGAGCGAGCCTCCCCCGCTCGGGCCGCCCGATTCCCAAGAGGATCCGTTCGGTCCGAATCCCGGTCGCCCCGGGACCCTCTCCCTGGGCAGCATCCCCGTGGCCTTTGGAGAAAACGCCCCCCTCGATGTCCCCGAGCGGGCCGGCAAGCCACGAGCCTTCGCCTCCGGCGACTCGGCGCATCGCCGGGTCGAGGCCTTCGACCGGCCTCCAGGCCAGCTTCAGACCCCTCGTCCGGGGGCGACCGGGGCGGGGGGGCAACCGGTTCCCGGTCAGGCCCTTCAGCCCAATGCAGTCGGAGGTGCCACGCCCCAGCCCAGGACCACGGATTCCTATCGGCGGGCCCTCCTGGCGATCTACCACCTTGAGCAGAAGGGAGGAGACCTGGCCTTGACCCCCGCCCAGGCCCGCCACCTGCTGGACCTGGTCACCGGGATGGAGGGCCTCAAGGGAGCGGTGCCCGAAGCCCGTAGCGTCTTCCTTGAGGTCCTGACCCCCGAGCAGATCGACCTGGTCCAGGCCCGCCGTGTGGCCAGGGGCACCCGCTCCCTGCCTTCCCGTCCCGAGGAACTGGACAAGGAAGCCAGGAATGCCCTGGAGAAACTTGGAAAGTGATGAACTTCATGAATCGATTCCGGCTGACTCTGACCCTGGTGCTCCTGGCGCTGCTGCATCTGCCGGCCTGGTCGCAGTCTCCGGGGCTGACCGATCCCGTGGTGGCTCCCGTGCAGGAGGCCCCGGTCGGGGCACAGGCGGCCTCGGAGGGGATCCCCACCTGGACCCTCTCGGACCTGCTCTGGGGGATCACCCAACTCCAGGAGTCCGCGCGGCCCCTGACCTCTGCGCAGAAGGCCCGCATCCGCCCGACCCTGACCCGGGTCCTGGACGGCGCCCGACTGGTCCAGGAATTCGATACCCGGGTCAAGGCCCTGCTCCGCACCGAGCAGCTCGAGTTCATCGAACATCTGGCGATCACCGGAGCCCTGAACAAGGTTCCGGAGCTTCCGCCGGTCCCCGGCGGACAGGATCCGCTGGTCAACCACGTCCTGAAGATCCTGGAGAAGCGCGCCGGGCGCTGACCTGGAGGGCGTTCAAGAAACGTCAACATCCCGGATACAGTCCGGAAGGATCCCGGCAAGATCCGGTTCATCCCCGGCTGGCACGATCGAGCCATGGCTCCACCTTCTTGCTGGCCCGCGGTGGCCCTGGCGGGATTCCTCGCCGGGATCGCCCTGTTCCCCGTGCCCGACGCCCGGGTGCTGGCCCTGGTCCTGTGCCTGCTGGTCGGGACCGGTCTTCTCCTGAAGCCTGAAAGGCGCCTTCTTCTCATGCTCCTGGCGCTTTCGGCGGCCTCCGGGTACCTCCGGATGGGGGTGGAGACCCGCCTTCTGGCTGTGGATCCCTTGGAGGGCATGGACCGGAGGGAGCTGGAGGTCCGAGGCACGGTCCTGGAACCTCCCCGTCCGCGCCATTGGGGATGTGCGTTCCGCTTTCGGGTCGAGCGGATCGAGGAATTGCCCGATCTTCCTCCGGTGGAGCTCCTGGCCGAGCTGCGCGGGGATCTTCGCCCCGATCCTGGCGAGCGCTGGGCTCTCCAGGGCCGTCTGGCCTCCTTCCCGACCGCCCGTCATCCCCGCGGCTTCGATGCCGGGGCCTGGCTGGCCCGCCAGGGGATCCATCATCGCCTGAGGGTTCAGGAGGCTCGCCCCCTGGCCTCCCCCCCGGACTGGGGGGCCGTGGCCCTGATCTGGAGGCTTCGGGCCTGGCTGGTCGGGAACCTGGAGGCCTGTCTCCGGCCGGAGGCCCAGGCCCTGGTCCTGGGGATCCTGTTGGGGGAGGCCAGGGCCCTGCCTCCCGAGCTCCAGGATTCCTTCCGTCGCTCGGGGACCGCGCATCTTCTGGCCGCCTCGGGTCTGAACGTCGCGGTGGTGACCGGGATGGTCCTGTGGTTGTGTCGTCGCCTGGGGCTGGGGCTCCGGGTTGCCGTCCTGCCGGCGGCAGCGGCAGCCTCCCTCTACGCGATGCTGGCGGGAGCCTCTCCGTCGGTCGTGCGGGCGGCCACCATGGCCGTCGTGGGCATGGCGGCCTTGTTCCTGGGCCGTCGTTCCTCGGCCGGAAACTCCCTGTTGCTGGCCGCGCTCCTCTTGTTGCTGGCCCGCCCCGGCTGGTTGCACGATGTCGGATTCCAGCTCTCGATGGCGGCCGTGGCGGGGATGCTCGCCTGGTCCGAGCCCCTGGAGCGTTGTCTTCTGGCGCTTCCGAGAACCCTGCGGATCGGCCTGTCGAGCACCCTTTCGGCCACCCTGGCCACGGCTCCGTTCCTGGCCTGGCACTTCCAGGAGATCTCGGCCATCGCGCTGCTCGCCAACCTGGTGATGACCCCGGTGGCCGAGGCCCTGCTCTTCCTGGGGCTGGCCACCTCGCTGGCGGCGGGGATCGGCGAACCCCTGGCCCGATTGCCCGCGCTGGCCTGTTCCCTGGCCACCGAGTTCCTGGCGGCCGCGGCCAGGATCCTCGGGGAGGCCGTCCAGCCCGTGCCGGTGGCGCGCCCCGGGGGCCCTATGCTGGCGGCGGCAGCCCTGGCCGGCGTCTGGCTGCGCCTGGCCCTGGCCCGTGAGGGAACCCGGCACTTGAGGAGGGGCCTGCTGGCCCTGATTCTGGTCCTCTTCTCCTGGGGGATGGTGCCCGAGCCGCCCCGGACCGGGCACCTTCGGATCCGCCTGGCGGAGCTCCCCCGAGGCTCCCTGGCCTGGGTGAGGACCCCCCATGGACGGGACCTGGTCCTGCTCGAGACCCCCCAGGATCTCCCGTACGCCCTCGAGGTCCTGGCTCTTCACGGAACGCGGCTTCCCGACGAGGTCTTCCACCCCCCCAGGACCGAGAGCTGGGGCGTCTCGCCCGAGCCCGGCCTGAGGATCCAGGCTCGACCCGGCTCGCTCCACCTGACCTGGTTGGAATTCGCGCTGGTCTGGGTCCTGCGGGATGCGGCCCTGGAAGGCGTCCCGTCCGGGAATCTGGCCCTCCTGCCCCGGGCCTGGAGCCCACGGCCGGCGCTGGAGAAGATCCAGCCCCAACTGCTCTTCTGGCCCGGTCCCCGACCTTCCAGGGCCTGGAGGGAGCGATCCCCGGCCTGGTGGAGCAGCGACGAGCACGGGCCCCTCGAGGTCGAGACGGACGGGAAAAGAATGTCCTGGCGCCGCTGGCGTGACTGAGGGGGCGCAGCAGGGCACCGAGGGGGGCTTCGGGAAGGAGGCCGGACCCTTCGGAGTGGAGTTCCCCTTGAACCCGGATACCCGAGTGCGAATCGAATTGCGCGACCCGCAGGCCCGTCGCCCGACCCTGGCCCATCCCGGGGATGCCTGCTTCGACCTCTATGCTCCGCAAGGGGTGGAGGTTCCCGTGGGAGCGACGGTGGCCGTCGATACGGGACTTGCCATCGAGCTCGAGGAGGGCTGGGAGGCCCAGATCCGTGGGCGCAGCGGCCTGGCCCGGCGGGGGATCCTGGTGCACCCGGGGACCATCGACTTCCAGTATCGCCTGAACCTGTGGGTCCTGGTCCACAACCTTTCGCAAGAGACCTGGGCTTTTCAAGCCGGGGACCGGATCGCCCAGATGAAGATCAGCCGGGTCTGGCAGGTCGAACTCGTCGAGGCCCCGGTCCGCCCGACCCCTCGGGGCGGCCTGGGGAGCACCGGGCGCTGAGGCGGGGTGGCAGGCGCCGAATCCATCCTTGCAAGGTGGCGGTCCAGGTCGGAATTCCTGGGGGCGAGAATGCCCCCTGGCACGATGCCGACCAAGGTGCTATCATATCTCTCGGCCTTGTGAGGTGGCTTGGCCGTGGAGACTCCGTCCCCGAGACTCTTCTCATGAGTGTTTCGGGTCCCCGGGGTTGTTTTCATACCCATGCCAGACCGACCTTCCGGGTCCGACCCGGGAGGTCCTGAACTCGAGGGAAGGTTCCCAGTGTCCAACGAACCGGATCATCTGTTGCTCGAGGCCGACGGGCTCTTCGACTGCCGTCGCCTGGACGAAGCCCTGGCCCGCTACGAGGAGATTCTGGCTCTCGATCCCGACCGTCGGCACGCCCTGAATCGGGTGGCCCGGATCCAGGCCATGAGGGGCCGGATCCGCGCGATGGTCAAGACCTGCTTCCGTTGGCAGGAAAGGCTCCTGGAAACCGGACAGGAGGAACTGGCCGGCCTGGTGGCCCAGGCCATCGTCCGCTTCGATCCGTATTCCCTCGAAGGGCGCGTGGGGATCCTGCGCCACCTCGAGCGGGCCGCCGACGAGGAAACCTTCGTCGCCACGGCCCGCAGGGATGCCCGTTTCTTCGTCGAGGTCGGAAGTGGCGAACTGGCCATCCAGGTCCTGCACAAAGCCCTCGAGACCTGCCCGGGCCATATCGAGCTCTCGATGGATCTGGCCGACGTGCACGTGGCCCAGGGGCACCTGCAGGAGGCGGTGAAGCAGTTCCGCTTCCTGGCCGACGCTTTCAAGAAGTCGGGAAACCTGGCCCGGGCCGGCGACTCCTGTCGTCGCCTGAAGCTCCTCCTGCCCGATTCCAGCGAGGTCTCCCTGGACCTGGGGCGCCTCTACATGCTCCAGGAGCGCTTCGGGGACGCCATGCTGGAGTTCCGCGATGCCCTGCGGCTGGACCTCAACAACCGCGAGGCCTTGATGGGCCTGGGTGAAGCCGCGGTCGGCAAAGGCTCCCTGCGCGATGCGGTCCTGGCCTTCAAGAAGCTGCTGGCGATGGATCCGCGGGATGTTTCGGCCCATCTCCGCCTGGGTGAGGTCTTCCTGGTCAACGGGCTGTCCAGCGAGGCGATCAAGGAATTCCTGCTGGCCGGCAACCTGCTTTTCGAACTCGGAGAGTTCGGCGAGGCCAAGGAGGCCTACTCCCGGGTCCTGGAGCTCGACCCCAACCATCCGACCGCCACCCGGGAATTCTCCAACGCGAACAGCAAGCTGGAGGCCCTTTCCCGGGCCGCCGCCCGGCGCGCCTCCGAGGAATCGGGTGCGCCTGGAGCCTTCCCGGAGGAGGCCCCCTACGTCGCGGCCTCCGACGACGATCTCTATGCCACGCTCGAGCCCGAGGAGGACCTGGCCATCCTGGGAGCCCCTGGGCTCGAGACGGTCGAGTTGGGTGCGCCTGGGGAAGAGCTGCCCGCCAGGATCGATTATCGGATCGAGCGCCAGCCGCTCCCGCCCAGCCCCGTGGCAGGCTCCCTTCATCGGCCACTTCCCTTCCTGCTCCTGAGCGTGCCGGGCATGCTCCGGGTGGTCCGGGACCAGATTCAGGAACCTCCCGATCCCGAAGTGATCTCCTGGAGACCCCTGTCCGCCATGGATGGAGCCGAGGAGGCCGGTCAGGATTCTTCCTGGGAAGGCTCGGCGCCAGGAGCGCTGGGGCTCCTCGAGCCCTCCGTCCCGGCCCTGGCTCCCGTCGCGCCTGCAGGTCCGGTGGAGTCGGCCTTCGGCCTCACCCAGGGGTTCTCGCAGGCCATCGTCTCGACGGGGGTCAGCCGTCGTCGTCGGCTTCGCCGACAGCTCGAGGAGCTGGGCCTGGACATGGATTTCCGCGCTCCGGCCTCTTCGGAGGGAGATGCCGCAGCCTCCCTGGCCGAGCGGATCGCCCGGAAGGTTCGCGAACAGGAGGGGGGCGACGAGACCTGAGCCCCGATTCCCGAGCAGGAGCGACCCGCTGAATCGGGAACTGCTTGCGGCACGGAACCAGAACGCGGAAGGGCAGGTAGTCGCGTGAAGGGTGGAGCCCGGAAGAGCGGGACCGAGGGAATTCACGAAGAGGGAGCGATGCTCTCGCATCCCACCGGACGAGCCAAGTTGGCCTCTGCGGGTCCCGCCACGGACCTGGAAGGCCTGCGTCGCGAGCTGGTCGAGATGCAGGCCCTGCGTGCCGAGCAGGAAGCCCGCATGGAGGGCATGGCCCGGCTCTTTCGCGATCTGCACGAACAGGTCCGCAGGACCGAGCACCTTCGGGAGATCCAGGCCGAAGTCGAAGCCCGCTCCCTGGAACAGGTGGAGTTCCTGCGCTCTCGCATGGAGGGGGAGTTCTTCCAGCGGGTCGAGTCCCTGGCCGCGGCCTTCGAAGAGTCGCGTCGCAGCCATCGCCACTCC
>JALHDH010000182.1 GCA_022839105.1 bacterium | reverse complement strand
TTCTACTGTCAGGGCGGGCTGACCGTGCCCGAGAACCTGGTGGTGTGCTGTTCGAGGTGCCACGCCAACATCCACGACGGCAACCTGCGGGTCACCGGCAACGCCGAGCAGGGCCTGACCTGGACGGACCGCCACGGCCGCCCCCTGGGCTCGTGGACCCCGGCCGAACTGGCCCGGGCAGCGGGAAGCGCCTTGGGCCGGCGCGCCTGGCCGGTGGGGCCGTGCCGGGCCATCCCCTCCTCGCTTTCACCCCCTGAAACCAGTTTCGCACGGGGTTCCTGACAGGAAATGTCAGGGGGACGCGAGATGCTGGCGCCGAAGGGGGACCGCCTCTTGGGGCTCCGGCCCGGGCGTTCGTGTTTCCGAAGGTTTCGCCCGCGTGGCCGATGCCCCCTGTCGGAGAGGAGCAGGCCTGGTGCGTGCCGAAGCTACCTGACGCCTCGGCCTGGCCCACCTTCCCCCGCCAGTCCGGGGCGCCTGCATTTGTGGGGGGGCTGGGAGGGGTTCGTCCAGCGACTCCTCACTTCTGGACAGGCAACTGGACGACGGCATCGTCCACGACAGGCACCCGAACTTCCAGGTCTGCTCAGCGCCTGCTCAGGCTCCCGGTCCTTCTCCCGCAGGACCTTTCCGGAATCCTTTCGAACGCCCGATCGCAAAGGAGCCGGACTGCCCTGCCTGCGCCAGATCCCCCGAAATCGAACTTCGCCTTCCTGGAGCCCTTCCAGCCGTTGGCCCGCCTGGGCTTCCTGGCCGAGCGCCTCTATGCCGAGGACCCCTGCAGCACCCTGCTCAGGCTGCGCCAGTTCGGCGAGGTGCTGGCCCGGAAGGTGGCCGAGCGCTACGGGGTCCATTCCGCGCCGCAGGACAACCAGGCCGAGCTTCTGGCCCTCCTGCGCGGCCTGGGGCTCAACCGCGAGGTCCTGGACCTCTTCCACGGTCTGCGCCGGGCCGGGAACGCGGCGGCCCACGAGATGCTGGGCGATGCCCGGACGGCCCTCCAGCAGCTTCGGATGGCCCGGGCCCTGGGCCAATGGTACGTGCGCCTGGTGGCGGACCGGACCTTCGAGGCCCCCGCGTTCGTCCCGCCCCCGGACCCCCGGGAGGCTTCCGAGGCCTTGCTCGGCGAACTGGTGCGCCTGCGGGAAGAGCTGGTCGAGATCCGGGCCGAGTCCTCCGATCTGCAGGAGCGGGCCCTGGCCGAGGCCGCCCGACGCGCCGACGCCGAGGCGCTGGCTGCCCGGCAGGCGGAAGAGGCGGCCTTCTGGCAGTCCACCGCCGAGCAGCGCGAGCAGGAACTGACCTCGGAGCTTCTTGCGCTCCAGGCCACCCTGCCCGGCCAGCCGGACGAGGCCCCTCCCCTCGAGGCGGACACCGAGGCCCTGGCCACCATCCCCCTGAACCTGAGCGAGGCCGACACCCGCCGGCTGATCGACCAGCAACTGCGCGAGGCCGGCTGGGAGGCGGACAGCCAGACCCTGACCTGGGCCTCCGGGGCGCGCCCCCAGAAGGGGAAGAGCGTCGCCATCGCCGAGTGGCCCACCGCGAAGGGCCCGGCGGACTACGTGCTTTTCGCCGACCAGGTGCCCCTGGCCGTGGTGGAAGCCAAGCGGGCCAACAAGAACGCGGCCGGCGCCATCGAGCAGGCCAAGCGCTACAGCCGGGGCTTCACCCTGCAGGGAGACCTCAAGGATCCCGGAGGCCCCTGGGGCGACTACCGGGTGCCCTTCCTCTTCTCGACCAATGGCCGGGCTTTCTTGCGGCAACTCCCCGAGCTGAGCGGGACCTGGTTCCTGGATGCCCGGGAGCCCACCAACCATCCCCGGGCCCTGGACGGATGGTACACCCCGGCGGGCCTGCTGGCCCTGCGCGAGCAGGACCTTCCGGCCGCCCACCGCCGTCTGCGCCAGGAGCCCACCGACCGCCTGAACCTGCGCGACTACCAGCGCCAGGCCATCGGCGCCGTCGAGGCCGCCCTGGAAGCCGGCCGCCGCGAGGTCCTGGTGGCCATGGCCACCGGCACGGGCAAGACCCGGACCTGCATCGGCCTTCTCTATCGGCTTCTGAAGGCCGGGCGCTTCCGCCGGACCCTCTTCCTGGTGGATCGCACCGCCCTGGGCGAGCAGGCCCTCCATGCCCTGCAGGACTTCAAACTCGAGCAGATGCAGGCCTTGCCCGAGATCTACGAGGTGAAGGGCCTGGCCGACGTGTCCCCGGGGCCCACGACTCGACTGCACCTGGCCACCATCCAGGGGATGATGCGGCGACTCCTCTTCCGGGAGGAGGACGCCCCGCCCGTCCCGGTCGACCAGTATGACTGCATCGTGGTGGACGAGTGCCACCGGGGCTATGCCCTGGACCGCGAGCTGGGTGAGGTCGAGCTGACCTTCCGCAACGAGCTGGACTACATCTCGAAGTACCGCCGGGTCCTGGACCACTTCGACGCGGTGAAGGTGGGCCTGACCGCGACGCCCGCCCTGCACACCAGCGCGATCTTCGGCGATCCCGTCTACGAGTACGGCTATCGCCAGGCCGTGGTGGACGGCTATCTGGTGGACCACGAGCCGCCCCACCGCATCGTCACCGCCCTGGCCGAGGACGGGATCACCTGGCAGGCCGGCGAGACCATGGAACTCTACCAGGTCAAGAACCAGCAACTCGACCTGTTCCACCTGGAAGACGAGGTCACCCTGGAGCTGGAGGCCTTCAACCGCAAGGTCCTGACCGAGAGCTTCAACCGGACGGTCTGTCGGCTTCTGGCCGAGCACATCGACCCCCAGGACGACGGCAAGACCCTCGTCTTCTGCGTGAACGACACCCATGCCGACATGGCCGTCCGCCTCCTCAAGGAGGCCCTGGACCAGCGCTACGGCGGGGTGGACGACGACGCCGTCATGAAGATCACCGGCGCCACCGACCGCTGCCTGGAGAAGATCCGCTTCTTCAAGAACGAGAAGTTCCCCAGCGTGGCCGTGACGGTGGACCTTCTGACCACCGGCATCGATGTCCCCGACGCCTGTGCGACGCCATCGGCAAGGAGAGCTTCCGGATCTACGACGCGGTGGACCTGTACGCCGGGATGGATCCCTTCTCCAGCATGAAGCCGGTGGTGACCAACCCCCGGATCACCTTCCGCCAGCTCCTCGACGAGCTCGAGCAGGTGCAGGACCCCGCCGCCCGCCAGACCCTCGCCGAGCAGTTCCAGGCCCGGCTCCAGCGCAAGAAGAACCAGGTCAAGGGCCAGGACCTCGAGCATTTCACCGCCCTGGTCCAGATGACCCCCACCGAGCTGGCCGGAACCCTGCGCCAGATGGATGCCCTGCAGGCGGCGGCCTGGCTGGAGGGCCAGGGCGAACTTGCCGACCTGCTGGACCGGGTGAGCGGGGACGGCACGGTCTTCGTCGTCTCCCATCACGAAGACGAGCTGCGCCGGGTGGAGCGGGGCTATGGCGAGGGCCGCCAGCGTCCCGACGACTACCTGGAGGCCTTCCGCCGCTTCGTGCGGGAGAACGTCAACGAGATCACCGCCCTGCAGGTCGTCCTGCAACGGCCTCGCGATCTGACCCGCCAGCAACTGCGCGAGCTGAAGCTGGAACTGGATCGCCACCACTTCCGCGAGAAGGAGCTGCAGAGCGCCTGGCGCGAGACCACCGATCAGGAGGTGGCGGCCTCGGTGATCGGCTTTGTGCGCCAGGCCGCCCTGGGTTCGCCCCTGATGCCCTATGTCGAGCGGGTCGAGCGGGCCCTGGGGAGGATCCTGGCCCGCGCGGACTGGGACGTGCAGCAGCGCAAGTGGCTGGAACGCATCGCCGCCCAGATGAAGACCGAGACCCTGGTGGACCGGGCCGCCCTGGATCAGGGGGAATTCGCCCGCAGGGGAGGCTTCCGGCACCTGGATCGGATCTTCGGGGGCCGGCTTGAAGAGGTCCTGGGCGACCTGCACGAAGCCGCCTGGGATGATCGCAAGCCCGCCTGAACCCTGAACCCGAGAATCCGACGCGAGGTAACCCCGTGAGCCTGACCAGCCGAACCAGCGACATCGTCTCCCGCCTGTGGGGGCTCTGCCACATCCTGCGGGATGACGGCATCACCTACCACCAGTACGTGACCGAGCTGACCTACCTGCTGTTCCTGAAGATGATGAACGAGCTGGGTGGGGACCGGGAGGCCGTCCTGCCCGAGGGCTGGCGCTGGGAGGACCTGGCCGGGCGCGAAGGGATGGACCAGCTCGACTTCTACCGCAGGCAACTGGTCGAGCTGGGCGGGCACTCTTCGACGCGGGTCCAGGCCATCTTCGCCAACGCCAACACCTCGCTGCGCCAGGCCAGGAACCTGAAGGCCCTGACCGACGCCCTGGACGGCCTGGACTGGTACAGCGCCCGCGAGGAAGGCCTGGGCGAGATGTACGAGGGCCTGCTGGAGAAGAACGCCAGCGAGGTGAAGTCCGGGGCCGGCCAGTACTTCACCCCTCGGCCCCTGATCGACACGATGGTGCGCCTGGTGAACCCCCGTCCGGGTGAGCGCGTGCAGGACCCCGCCGCCGGGACCGCCGGCTTCCTGGTGGCCGCCGACCGGCACGTCCGGAGCCAGTGCGACGACTACTTCGCCCTGAGCCGTGCCGAACTGGACTTCCAGCACCATGAGGCCTTCTACGGGATGGAGCTGGTCCCCGACGTGCACCGCCTGGCCCTGATGAACCTGATGCTGCACGGCATCGAGGGGGAACTGCTGCAGGCGGACACCCTCTCCCCCGCCGGCGCCGCGCTGCCCCGGGCCGACGTGATCCTGACCAACCCGCCCTTCGGCACCAAGAAGGGGGGCGGCCTCCCGACCCGGGACGACTTCACCTTCCCCACCTCGAACAAGCAACTGGCCTTCCTGCAGCACATCTACAGGGGCCTGGTGAAGGGCGGCCGGGCCGCCGTGGTCCTGCCGGACAACGTCCTTTTCGAAGAGAACACCGGCACCCGCATCCGGGCCGACCTGATGGACAAGTGCGACCTGCACACCGTGCTGCGCCTGCCCACCG
>JALHDH010000069.1:23088-37476 GCA_022839105.1 bacterium | reverse complement strand
GCGAAGAAGGCCTCGGCGGGCTCGATCCCGGCGTCGCCACCATAGCGCTCGGTCTCGCGCTCGTAGGTGTCCAGGCAGACCCTCCGCACCCTCCCTTCCTCCAGCAGTTCTCGGCCCAGTTCCGCCAGGGGCTCGAGCCCCTCGGCGCCCTTCAGGCGCACCCGGAGGTGGGGCTCGGGGTCGGAGTAGCGGACGAAGAAGGCCCCCTCCTCCAGGACCGGTCGCAGGGAGCGGACCAGGAGTTCGTCCTCCGCGTCCGGAGCCGCGTACAGCTTCAGGTAGTTCCACTCCGAGCCGGGGGGAAAGAGGCGTCGCGCCTGGGGACGGGCGGGAACTTCCGGAGGAATCGGACGAGGCGGCGTGGTGGCGCGCAGGGGGACGGCCAGCTCGCACAGGTAGCGCCCGCCGGGGCCGGGCAACCAGGCCTGCGAGGGCTCGGGCAGGGCCTCCTGGAAGACCGCCTCGCCGCTGCGCCGGGCGTTCTCGGCCACCTCGCCGGCCTGCTCGGGGTCGTCCAGGTCCAGCAGCAGCCGCACGTCTCCTGGCCCCAGGTGCACGAAGCGGGGGACCTGCCAGGTCTCTCGCCAGTCGGGTGAGGAGAGGTCTTCGCGGGTCAGCCGCCAGCGCGCGGGCTGCAGCACCACCCGTCCCGAGCCGACTCGGGGGAGGAAGGGCAGGTTCCAGGCAGGACCCCAGTCGAAGGGGTGGAGTTGGGGGGCCGGGTCACGGCGATGGCGGAGAAGGAACTGCAAGGCCGGTGGCGCGTGGCGGTCGTTGAGCATGTGCCCGCTGGAGGGCAGGACCTCCCGGCCCTGCCAGCGCATCCGGAAACGGCCTTCCACCACCACCACCATCAACTCGTCCAGGGGGACCCGCTGCCCTCCGGGCTCCACCCCGACGGCCACCTCCAGGTCGGCCTGGCCCCGGCGGACGGCCACGTTGGTCGAGCGCAGCTTGCGGGGCAGGTAGGAGGAAGCGTCCCAGGTTGCGTCCGGCCTCCTCGGAACCCAGGTTGGGCCCCACCACCACCAGGAACTCGCCTCGGTCCAGGGCCTGCCGGTCGGCGGCGGCGACCAGGGCGCACAGGTCCAGGCTGACGGGGATCTCGGAGCGGTCCAGGGGGGCGGCCTGGAGCCGGGTCAGGGTTTCTTCCTGGAGTTCCACCACCTGCTCACGCGTGCGCATGGCCCGCCAGGCCAGGTCCAGGAGGGCCCGGTCCCGCTCGGGAGGGGTCTGTCGGCTGCCTCCCTCGGGGGCGCCCAGGCCCAGGACCGGATCCAGCATCTCCAGCAGCGGCACCTCCCGATCCAGACCGTAGCGCTCGACGAATCGTCCCCGGTACTCCCGCAGGTCGGGCAGCCCCTGGGGGAAGGGCGAGAGTCGCAGCAGGAGTTCGGCCGCCCGGGCCACCTCCAGGCCCACCTCTTGGGACAGGGTGCGCCCTTCCAGGTTCAGGGCCGAGTCGACCTGGACCGGGGCGGGGAGCTCGATGAAGGCCGCCTCTCGGGCAGGCTCGGGAAGGTCGTCCCACTCCCGGCAGGCCTGGAGCAACCGCTCCAACTCGGCCGCCTCCTGGGCCAGGGGAGGGATCCGCTTCAAGCGTTGCACCAACCACCCCGCCGGATCCGCCAGGGTCAACGGCGGCCGCAGGTCGGTCAGGAGCAGGGTCTGGTCCAGGAGTTGGTGCAGGAAGTCCTCGACGCGCTCCCTGGGACCGGGCAGGGCGTCGCGGACCTCCTCCCAGGGCGCGGGTTGCCGGGTCCGGGTCAGGACCTCGCGCAGCAATCGGGTGGCGCGCACCGAGACCTCGGGCTGGGGTTCCTCCTTCTGGAAGCGGAGGCGCTCGCCCAGCCAGGCCCGGCCCGTGCGCACGAGCACGGTCGGGTTGGCCAGCAGGTTCAGGCAGGGGCGGATTCTTCGATCCTGCTCCCAGGCCAGGATCCGCTCCAGAAGCCAGCCCATGTCGGGTCGGGTGCGGGTCCTGCGCCCCGGACCCAGGGCCAGGTCGCTGGTCGGTCCCCAGCAGCCCAAGCCCACGCCGGCGAAGAGGCCGTAGGGGGTGGGCCGGGTGGAGAGCCGGTTGAGATAGCGGCGCAGGCTGCGGCGGGCCCGCGAGTCGGGCGAGCCCAGGGCCTCAAAGAGGGAGGGGCTGCCGATCCGCAGGGCGGTGCGCACGGTCGGATTGGCCAGCAACCGCTCGGGCTCCAGGTCCACCTGGAGGGCCAGCAGCGGGGCCCGGACCAGGAAGGGATCTCGGGGCTCGTAGGCGGGGGACTTCGGCTTCACGAAAGCAGCAGCACCCGATCCCAGCCTGGCTCGTGATCAGTGGCCGCCGCCAGCAGGGCCAGGGCGACGCCCGGGGCTCCTTCCAGGAACCCAGGCTGGTCGACCCGGACCCCTCCCGGTTCCACCGCCTGGAAACCCAGGGGCGTTTGGGGATTCCATTCCTCCTCCAGGCGAGCCACCATCTCCAGGGCCAGGGACTTCATCCCCGGGTCTTCGGACTCGTTCCAGAAGCGCAGGGCGTGCGCCAGAAGTCCGGCAAAGCCGTGGCAAAGGCTCGGCGAGACCAGGCGTCGGGCCTGGGGCGTGCGGCGGGCCACGGCCTGCATGGTCTCCAGGGCCTGCTCGCGGAACCCCGCGTGCCAGAGTGCGCGGGCTATGCCCGGGGCCCCGTAGCACCAAGCCGCGTGGGTCGGTGGGCCAGGAACCAGGGCCCCTTCCTGGAGCGGAGCTGCGGCCGACCAGTTGGGCCCCCACTCGTCGTCCGAGCGATTGGCCTCCAGCAGATCCGCCAGCCGCCGGGTGGCCTGGGTCGGGCCGGAGTTCCCGGTGAGGCCCAGGAGGGCCAGGGGGCCCGCGATGCCGTGGGCCAGACCCAGATCCAGGTGGCCTTCGGGGGCCTCCTCGCGAAGCGAGGGATTGGCGATGCACTCTCCGGGGACGAAGAAGCCCGATCCGAAAGAGGTCTGCCTGGCCATCGTCTCCAGGCGGGCCAGCACGTCGGGCAGGGCCGGGTGGTTCCGGGTCCAGGCCAGCACCCCCAGGCCCACCAGCCCCGAGACCAGGTCCCAGTCGCGGGCCGCCCGGCTGGCCTGCAGGGGGACTTCCAGGGCCTGTCGCGTCAGGAGGGCGAGTTCGGCGTCCAGCGAGGTCAGCAGCCTCTGGTAGCGACGCCCGTCTCGGGAGAGCAGGTGGGCCACCAGGGCCAGTCCGGGAAGGCCCGAGAAGAGGCCCATCCCGGACTCCCGGCTGGCGTTGCCGACTCCCTCCTGGAGGGCCCGGTGGGCCAGCCGGTCCCAGCCTTCCTCGGGGAAGCACGCGTCCAGTTGCCCGAAGAGCAGGGCCAGCCCGGCGTCCCCCTGGGCCAGGCCCTGGGGAAGCCAGTAGACCGAGCCCGGGTGGCCGGTCTGGGATCGGGCAGCCTGGGCTGCTCGCTGCGGAGCGCCCGGTTCCGCGAGCCGGCCGGCCACCTCGCGGACGAGGTTCAGGATCTCATGGCGTCGCGTCCCCTCGAGGAGAGGGCGCCAGGCTTCAAAGGAGGGCACCTGCTCAGCGGGACTTGGGCACGGGCGGCGGGCAGCCGCACGAGTCGCGCTGGGTCGGGCAGGCGTTCTGGCAACTGCGGTTGCAACTGGCGCCGCCGCAGGTCACGCAGGTGCCTCGGCAGGTGTCCGGGCACGAGGACCCACAGGTGTCGTTGCAGGTCTTCCCGCAGGTGTGGCAGGTTCCCCCGCACGAGACCGCGCAGGAGTCCGGGCGGCAACTCTCCATGGTCTGGAAGTCGCCGTCGTCCCGGCCGCTGGTGGGCTTGAGGTCCAGGTCCAGGTCGAACTCGTCGTCCGAGAAGGCAGGCCCGGAAGACCCCAGGGCCGAGGCCAGGAAGGCCGCTCCGGCCAGGCCCTTGACGAAACTCCTTCGGGTCGGTTGGGAATCCGACATGTGTCCTCCCGTCGGAGCGCCAGGCTCCGCTGCCGATTTGGACCGAAGAGGAGTTCGGCGCGTCCGCAGGGGCTCCTGGCTCTGCAGAGGGAACCCTGCCCCGATGGGGAACCTGTGCGCTCAGGGCACATCGCTCTCGAGTCAGCTTCTTTTTCGGGGAGGTCTCATGAACGCAAGGAAAGTACGGAATCATCCCATCCTGATGCTCCTGGTCGCGATCCTGGCCCTGGCGGTGGCGGGCTGCTCGGGAGGCGGCGGAGTCGCCCTGCAGGCCCCCGCGGGCGCCACGGAGGGCGCCATGGTGGTCCGCGTCGACTTCGTGAATCCAGATCCGGCCTTGGGCCGCTTCCCGTTGGAAGTCGAGGTCCTGCGGGTCCTGGTCCTGGACCCCGAGAACCTGGATCCCGAGAACCCCCAGCCCATCATTCCGCCCATCGAGGTCGCGCGGCAGAATGGCGCTGACTTCCAGGAAATCCGCATCTCGGGGATCCCCCTGGGCAATTGGCTGGTCCGGGTGGAGGGCCTCACGGCCGAGGGCGTCCTGCTGGGCACCTCGGAAGACCTTCCCGTCGAGATCAAGCCCGGAAGGGAAGCCCTGGTCGAGGTCTCCCGCTTCATCCCGGTCGAGGTGGAGGACCTGGTCAACGGCAGCTTCGAGACCGGGAACTACGAGGGCTGGACCATCTGGCAGACCAACGACGAGGAGGTGAACCGCGGGGCGCGGTCGTTCGCCTCTCGGGATGGACTCAAGGCCCGGATGGAGTATTCCGTGGTCCAGGGGATCGCCGCGGACGGGCAGATCATTGAGTTCGGCGAGAGCGTCTACGATTTCTTCGACAACCTCTGGGAGGAAGTTTCAAGCCCCGGTTTGCCGATCACCTATGCGGCGTCGGAGGGCGAATTCTGTCAGTTCATCCAGCAGAGCGGTCCTTCGGACTATCGGATGCACCAGGACCTGACGGTCTCGGCTCAGCGGCCGGTGCTGGCCTGGGAGATGGCCTACGAGAACCACGACGGGGCATTCACCGAAGGAACCCAGGAGATCCGGGTGGTGGTCCGCGATCCCGAGACCGACGAGATCCTGGAGACCGTCTTCCGGACCGGGGAGGAGCGTCCGGTTCAGCTCCCGGACATGTCCGCCTTCACAGCGGATCTTTCGCCCTGGATCGGGCAGAAGGTCCGCGTGGACTTCATGGTTCACGTCCACGACTATTACTTCGATGTCACCACGGACAACTTCCGGATGGTGCCGATGGAGAAGTAGGGGGAGCCCTGCAGAGGATCGGTCCTTCTTCAAAGGGCCCCGAGGGTTCGCCCTCCGGGTCCTTCTACGTGGTCCTGGAGCCGCTCGGAGATCAGCCCAGCGTGGCGGCCAGGCGCTTCAGGACGGCATCCCGGCCATCTCCGGTGACCGAGGACCACACCAGGACGTCCTCCAGGGGCAGGCCCATGGATGCAGCCGACTGGCGGTGCGAGCGCAGGAGCTGCGAGCGCGAGAGCTTGTCGGACTTGGTCAGGACCACCAGGTGCTTGAAGGGCCTGTCCGAGAGCCAGCCCTGCATCTGCAGGTCCGAGGCCTGGGGACCGTGGCGGGCGTCCACCAGTTGGATGACCACGGTCAGGCCCTCGCGCCGGGAGAGATACTCCTCCATGGTCCGGCCCCAACGCTCCTGCTCGGTCTTGGAAACCTTGGCGTAGCCGTAGCCGGGCAGATCGACCAGGTACCAGCGTTCGTCGATCAGGAAGTAGTTGAGCATCCGGGTCTTGCCGGGGGTGGAGCTGACCTTGGCCAGGCCCTTGCGGCCGACCAGGCTGCACAGGAAGGAGGACTTGCCCACATTGGAACGGCCGACCAGGGCCACCTCGGGGCGGAGCCCGCCGGGAGGGGCCTGAGCCATGGAGGGGGCGCTGGTGACGAACTCCGCCCGGTGGATCTTCAAGCCTGCGCTTCCCCGGCTACTTCAGATCTTCCAGCTTCTGGCGCTGTTCGAGGCTCTCGAGAGCTTTGAAGAAGGCCTCGTCCCCCATCTTCTCGCGCACGGCCAGGAGGGTGGCGCTGCCGTCATCGTAGCCTTCTTCGATCAGGTCGGCGATCCGCTCGGCTGTCTTGGGATCCGAGGCCTGCTCCTGGACGAAGGTGGCGGAGGCCCGCTCGAAGTTCTCGATTCCGCGGATGACGGTCCGAACAATCCCGAAGCGCGCCTCGTCGGCCTGGACCTCGTAGTCCTTGTCGCCCTTGGAGCGCTCGCGCATCTGGAGGCCCTTCTCCAATGTGTTGAGCTCGAAGGACTTGTCTTCCCACATCCTGAGGAAGTCCGCCACCGCCTCGTCATGAGCCCGCCCGGCCTGCTTGTCCTTGGGGTCGATCCGCACGTAGCCGGACTGTTCCCAGTTGGCCGTGAGGCCTTTATTCGAGAAGTTGGTGCTGCCAAAGAACTCGCCGTTCTCGGTCAGCATGGCCTTGGCGTGGACCTTGCGGTCGTGCTCGTTCGTGCGGGGCAGAAGCGCCCAGCGGACGGGGACTCCAGCGTTCTCGAGGAACTTCACGCCGTACTCGTTGGGCGTGCCGCCGTCGGGGTACACGCCCGGGTCGGCCAGGACCCGGATATCCAGATCCTTGCCCTCGGCCTTCAACTCGTCGCGCCGGGCGACCAGCATCGCGGCCACGCTGCGGGTGATCACGAAGGCCGGGATGTAGACGAACTCTTCGGCTTCCTGGATGGCCGTCAGCATCAGGGCCTGGCGCTCTTCGGGATAATCGGCCAGGGCCACGGCCGAGGTGCCGGCCACCTTGCCCTCGGGAAGGCCGATGTCGGCCAGGCGCTTGAGATTCCGAGGGGAGTTCGCAGCCTCGAGGGTCCGCTCGGCCAGGGCCAGGAACTTGCGCTTGCCCGTCCTGGAGAGAGGGATGTCCCGCCCCAGCCGGAGGGCTTCGTCGAGTTCGGCCATCTTCAGGTCGGTGTAGTCCAGGGCCCGCTCGCCGTGCTGGTCGGCCAGGGCCTTGAGTTCGGCGTAGTTGTTGATCTTCGGGAGCTGGGTTCCCGCAGGGGAGGGGCCCCCGACGCAGTCGATCAGGCTGGCCAGGCCCCGCCCTCGCATGTTGATGTCGCCGTCCATGAAGTCGGCCAGGGGCTTCTCGCCGAAGACTTCGGCCAGGGTGGAACCCGCGGAGTGCTCGACATCACGGGCGAAGTTCTGGACCAACTGGCGCGCGGCAGGCCCCTCCAGGACGTAGCCGACATCGACGTTCTCGCCCGAACCTTTGTTGGCGTTCATCCCGGACAGGAAGAACTGCTCGCCCACCCGCAGGCCCTTGCGGTGCATCAGATTGTTGGGGTTCCCCAGTTGCTTGGAGATGGGGTACATCGAGATCCCGACGTCGCCCTTGGTCTGCGAGAGCTGCAGGAGGGTCCGGAGCTTGTCCGGCTCGGAGTCGATCACGACGTGGCTTCCCTGGAAGGCGACCAGGCGGCCGGGATCGACGTTGATGCGCACCTTGTTGCCGGCCTCGGCGGCCTGGGCCAGCTTGCCGACGATCTCCTGGTTGGTCAACTCGTAGTACTGGGCGTTCACCTCGACGGGCTTTCCGGCGTTGCCCGAGGCCACGGCGCCATCCAGCAGGTCGTTCATCTTCTTCCAGACCTCGGGTCCACGGACACCCTCGGCCTTGTTGCCCTGGAAGAGGCTGGGGCTGGTGCCGTCGCGCAGACCCTGGATCTGGTTCATCAGGGGCTCGAGGGCCCTCTTTTGGAGGTTGGAGTGGGCCACGAAGGCGCTGACCAGGCCGATGGGGCCGAAGGAGGCGCCAGCCAGGGCCTCGATTGCGACTCGGGACTGGGCCAGGGCCACCGTCTCCTTGACCTTGCCGGCTCCGGCCTCGAAGACGTGGAGGTCCTGGAGTTCGGCCCGGATGGCGCGGTCCTTGTAACCGGAGGCTTTCAGGTCGGCGTGCAGTTGGCGGTGGTGCCGGTAACAGGACTTGCTCAGGTCGAGGATCTGCTTGAGGTCCTGGGGCGAGACCTGGTCCTCCTTGGCGACGCGATCGGCCAGTTCGGTCCAGGCTGCCGGAGGGGCGTTGCCCTCGGTCTTGATGTTTCGGGCACTCTCGGCCATGGTCCGGATCAGTTCAGGGTTGACCTCGCGGCGGTCAACCTGGTGTCCTCCGACGTTGAAGAGCGGACCCATCTGCATGTGGCCTGTGCCTCCTATGGCCATGTTTGCATCTGAAGGGAGCCTGAATGTGGCGAGGATGTGAACAGTTCCCCATGTCTGGGCCAAGTCTTTTGGGGATGGGCGACTCCTCGGAAAGGCGCCTCGGCTCGGGCACCGAAACCCGGTTCATCTGGTGCCCGGGTTCGGGCCAGGACAGACCCTGCTTCTTGAGGAGGGCACGCCCATGAAGACCCTCGACCGGATGTGGATCCTGGCTGCGCTCTTTGCGGTCACCATGACCTTGTGGGACACGCCTCTGGTCTATCCCATCAAGGTGCTGGTCGTCTTCTTCCACGAGGCCAGCCATGGCCTGGCGGCGCTGGCGACCGGAGGGCGGATCGAGCATATCCTCCTGGACCCCAATCTGGGGGGGCTGATGACCTCGACCGGAGGCTGGCCCCTGGTGATCCTCCCGGCCGGGTATCTGGGAAGCATGCTCTGCGGGGCGGCACTGGTCCTGGGAGCGGCCTGGACCTCCCAGAGGAGGGTCCTGGCCTTCCTTCTCGGGCTCGCCTTGTTGTTGGTGACGCTCCTCTACGTGCGCTCCCTGTTCGGGTTCGTCAGTGGTCTCGTCTTCGGCGGACTGCTCTGCCTGGCCGGAGCCCGCCTCAACGAGGCTTTCAACGATCTGCTGCTCTCCTTCGTCGGTCTGACCAGCATGCTCTACGCCCTTCTGGACATCCGCGAAGACCTGATCGTCCGGACCGTCCCGCAGAGCGACGCGGCCGTCTTTGCCCAGTACTTCCCCCTGCCCCCCATGGTGTGGGGCTTGATCTGGGGGCTTGCGGCCCTGGTCGTGGCCGTCTGGGTCCTCTGGCTGGCCTCCGGACCTCCCCCCTGGAAGAAGAGGGCCCCGGCAAAGTAGGCGGGTGGCCGATTCCGGGCGTGGCTCCGGCCGACGAGGACCTCTGGAGCTTTGCGGCGGGGCGAGCTCGGGGTTCCCCTCAGCCCTCTGGGTCCGGAGTCCCCCGAAGGGCTCGGCTCTCGAGCTCCTCCAGCAGGGCCTGGACCTCGGGGTCGTCGGCCAGGGATTCCAGGGCCTGGGTGAACGGCACCCGGCTGGAGAAGGGGTTCAATCCCTTCTCGATCATCAGGTCCTCCATCGCCTCGTCCAGGGCTGATTCTCCCGAGCCCGGGACGACCCTCGACAGCACTTCGCGCATCAGGGCCAGGAGGCCGACCCGGTCCGGCTGCTGGAGCGCCGGCCAGGCCGAGAGCTCGGCAAATCGGGCCGCAGACCAGAAGCGGGTGAAGGCTCCGACTGGGGCAGGTGCCCGGCGAGCGGCCTCCAGGGTCGGGTGTTGCCGACCATCGCGGTAGAGCCGGAGCTCCTCGGGTCCCGCCCGAAGGAACCAGACGATCTCAAAGGGTTCCATCCGGTCCGCGAGCGGGCCCAGCACCACCCGGCCCGGAACTTCCCGTGCCGGCTCGATCACCTCGGCGATGGGGGATTCTTCCCGGTAGGGCTCGGGCATCCCCAGTCCGGAGATCTCGGACACCCACAGGGTGGGGGAGGCCAGCACGCGCTCCTGTTGCCCTCCTTGAGGGGCAATGAATTCCCCTTCCGGGGCAGGAAGCGCGGGCTGTGCCGTCCAGAAAGCGAGCAGGGCGATCAGTCCGATGAGGGAGCGGAGTCTGAACATCGAGGCACCTCCTGGGCCCGGCCGGGCCCGATTCGGTCTGTCTGAATTGTCGATTCTCCGGGCAAGAGGGCCCTGCGCTGGTCCGTCGGAGCAACGCCGAGCGGGAGTCCTGGTCAATGGTTCGTTTCGCTGGCGGGCAGGGCCTCCGTCGACTCGGAGGAAGTCTCTTGTTCAGGGCCCTGTCGGGGGAGTGTGAAGCGGAAGACCGCGCCCTTCCCCTCCTCGGACTCCACCCAGATCCGACCGCCCGCGCGTTCCACCATCCGACGGCACAGAGCCAGCCCCAGGCCGCTTCCGGCGAAGCGCTTCCGGGAGTGCAGGCGCTTGAAGGGCTTGAAGATCCGCTCCTGGAACTCCGGCGCGATGCCGATCCCGTTGTCCTGGATCGAGAAGAGCCATTCCGACTCGTGTTCCTCGGCCCGGATGTGGACGTGGGGAGAAGCCTGGCCCCTGAACTTGACGGCGTTCCCGAGGAGGTTGCCGAGGAGCCCGGCCAGGTGGTCCGGGTCGGCCGGGATCGTGGGCAGAGGGTCGTGCGTGATGCGGGCCGAGGCCTCCTCCAGCATCGGCCTGAGATCGTCCAGGACCCCGGCCAGCACCTCCTCGCAATCCGTCGGTCGGGCCTGACAGGGTGCGCTGGCGGCCCTGGACCAGGCCAGGAGGTTCCCGACCAGCTGTTGCATGCGGGTGACGGCCTTCAGGATCCGCTCCAGCAGATCGCGGTTTTCCGGATCCAGCTTCTCTTTGAGGCGCATCGAGAGGATCCGGGCGAAGCCACCTGCCGCACGGAGTGGTTGTTGCAGGTCATGCGAAGCCATCGCGGCATACTGCTCGAGATCCCGGTTGGAACGCTCCAGGGCCGTCGTTCTGGCCTGCACCAGCTCTTCCAGTCGGTCGCGGTGTTGCTGGAGCTCGGCCTGGGCGGAGGTGCGCTCCTGGATCTCCCGGCGCAGGGCCGCATAGTTCTGCTGGATCGCCCGGCTCATGGTGGCGACGCTGCGCGCCAGCGAGCGCATCTCCAGGCTGCCGGTCTCGGGCAGCGAGTCCCCGGGTTCCCCCCGGGCGATGTCGTCGGCGGCCTGGGTCAGCCGGATCAGCGGTCTGGAGATCGAGTCGGCCAGGAAGAGGCCGGCGCCCAGGCCGATCACCAACAGGATTCCCCCCATCGTCGCGGAGCGAAGCAGGGTCTGCCGGAGGCGCTCCTGGATCCAGGCGGTGCTGACGCTGGCGCCCAGGCAATAGGGCCTTCCCCTGGAGTCGAGCCGGGGCACCAGGGCCATCCTTCCGCTGCCCCACTCGTTGTGGAAGGAGCTCAGGTCGGTCTGCATCGTGTTGAAGACCTGCCTGAAGGAAGCGGGGTCCCGGTGGGCCTCGAAGAACCCGGCGTGTTCCTGCGTCCGGAGGTCGTGGCCGGGTGAGGTGGAGGTGGTGAAGACGATTCGGCCATCCACCACCATGCAGCTCCACAGGTATTGCAGGCCCAGGGCGAGGCAGGCCCGGTTGTTGCGCTCGACGAGGGCCGAGTACTCCTCCGGAGGGATGGAGTCGCGGTCCTCCAGGCGGTCGAAGTAGGCGGGGCCGCCCGGGATCTCGCCGGCCAGGTGGGCCGCCACCAGGAGCTTGTCGTCCACGGCCTTGAGGAAGGCCTCCCGCTGGGCGGAGTAGTTGACGGCGATCAGGGCGATCGAGGTGACCATGACCATCAGGCCCACCACCAGCAGGACCTGGTTGCGGGTGCTCATCTGGAGGTTCGAGGCTCCGATGGCCTGCCCGGGTCGGGAAGGGAGACCGAAAAACAGCTCCCCTTCCCCAACTCCGAGGACACCTCGATATGACCCCCGTGGGCCTCGACCAGGAGACGGACGATTGGCAGCCCCAGCCCCGTGCCCTCCTGCTCGACCAGGCGCACCCGGACATAGGGTTCGAAGATGCGCCTCTGGTCCTGGGGGGCGATGCCGATTCCTGTGTCGCTCACGGCCAGGTGGATGCCCTGGGAGCCCCGCGAGACCCCCACCTGGACGGAGCCCCCCGGGGGGGTGAACTTGACGGCGTTGGAGAGGAGGTTCAGGAGGATCTGGTGGAAGCGCCCGGGATCGGCCCGGAACTCGCCCAGGGGCCGGTCGGGCCACTCGAGGTGCAGGCCCCGAGCCCTGGCCAGGGGGGCGACGGACTCGCAGGCGGATTCGATGGCCAGGGAAAGGTCGAAGGTCACCAGATCCAGATCCAGGCGGCCCGACTCGATCCTGGAAAGGTCCAGCAGGCTCTTGACCAGGTTCAGGAGGTGCTTGCCGGACTCGTGGATGCGCCGGGCGAATTCCCGGACCTCCAGCGGGTCGGTCGATTCGTCCATCAGCAGTTCGGAGAAGCCCAGGATCGAGTGGAGGGGCGTGCGGAACTCGTGGCTCATGGTGGCCAGGAATCGGGCCTTGAGTCGATTGGCTTCGAGGATCTCCTGACAGGCCTTCTCCGAGGCGTCCCGCGCCGCTCGCAGGGCCTCCTGGGCCCGTTTGCCCTCCAAGGCGTAGCGGATGGACCTCTCCAGGTGCCGGGCCGTCAATCCGTTCTTGGTCAGGAAGTCGGCGGCGCCCGAACGCATGGCCGCCAGGTCGATCTCGCGGTCTCCGTAACCGGTCAGGAGGATGATGGGCGCCGGACAGTCCCCCGCTTCGCGGAGCAGGTCCAGGCCCAGATGGGCTCCCAGGTGGAAGTCGAGCAGGAAGACATCGTGATCGCCTGCCTGCACGGCAGCCAGCCCGGCCTCATAGGTGGGAGTCCAGTCCAGGAGGTATCCGGGCCCTTCGCGGATCTCCGAGAGCAGTTCCCGGACCAGGATGAAGTCATCCTCGTCATCCTCGATCAGCAGCACCCGGATCGGGGCGGTCTGCATCCCTTCAATCCCGGCCTTCCTGGGAGGGCAACTCGACGACTTCGAACCAGTACTGTGAGAGGGTCCGGACCACGTGGACCAGGCCCTCGAAGGTCACTGGCTTGGTGATGAAGGAGTTGGCACCCAGATCGTAGCTTCGGAGGATGTCCTCTTCGGCCTTCGAAGAGGTCAGCACCACCACGGGGATGCGTCGGAAGACCGGATCGGCCTTGATCTCCTGGAGGGTTTCGCGGCCGTCCTTGCGCGGCATGTTGAGGTCCAGGAGGATCAGGCCAGGGCGCGGGGCTTCTTCGGCGCTGGAGAACCTGCCCCGGCGGTGCAGGTAGTCCATCAGCTCCTCACCGTCCTCGACGATCCTCAATTCGTTGGCAACCCGGTGCTCCTCGAAGGCGAACTTCGCGAGCATGCAGTCCTCGGGGTCATCCTCGGCCATCAGGATGACGATGGGCCGCGACGAAGCGGTCATCTCAGGTTCCCCTCCCTGCTTCCGGCTGACGCCAGGGCAAAGTCACCGTGAAGGTGGCGCCGTGGTCTGGAAGGCTGCTCGCCGTGATCCTTCCACCATGCCGCCGGGCAACCTTCTTGCAGAGGGTCAGACCCATGCCGGTTCCCGGGTGGACAAGCCGGAAAGCGACCCGGCCTGGCCGGGCATCAGGGCCGCCTCAGGGGCGGCTATAGCTCTCCTTTTGGGAATCCCTCCAGACCCGGGGTTCCCAGGAGCTGGTCACCTCGTCGCGGGATCTCCAGTTGTACCAGGTGACGGTGACGCGGTAGTAACGCCCGAACTCGGCGTCGTCGCAGGGGAGCTCGACGTAGGAGTCATAGGTCCGGTACCAGGTGTTCTTCCAGGTCCGGCCGGCCCCGCCCTGTTCGGTGACCTCGATGCGCCGGACGGTGTACCTGGCGCCATCCGATCGGAATGGATGGGCCTGGATGGTCAATCGGGTGCGTCGGACCTCAGGTGACTGGCCGGGCGGGTCTCCCGAGATCGAGGAGAGGCTGATCAGGATGTCCCGGGACTCACCGGGACCCAGGCTCACGGTTCCCTTGGCGGTCCGGTAACCCGAGAGGTAGACGGTGATCCCGTGCTCGCCCGCGGGCACACCGGAGATCCGGAAGCCGCCGCGGTGGTCGGTGCGGGCCCTCTCCGAGCCGTTGATCTTGATGCTGGCTCCGTACAGGCCCTTCCCGCTGGAGTCCTGGACCCGGCCGGCGACGACGCCGCCGTCCTGGCCTGGTTCCAGGCCTTCTGGAAGCCGGAAGGGGAGTTCGGCCCCTGCCGGCAGGAGGCTGCCTCCGAGCAGGAGCAGCAGGACCAGGAGGACTCGGCACACGTTCTTCAATGCTTCCTCCCGGGGGTGAGTCTGGCAGCAGGGCACAAGGCTCTGCTCAAGATTATAGGGCGTCGGTCGGAAACTTGCCAGAAAAGTTCCGGTCAAGAGAAGCGCCGGCCCGCCGGGCCGGCGCTTCTCTGCTTCGGGGGACTGGCGTCAGGAGCCCAGGGAGCCGGGTCAGCGGGGGCAGGACCCTTCCGCCTTGCAGGCTTCGCCTGAAGCCGGGGCGCAGGCCTTGGCTGCCTGGTGGTGGGCGCAGGTGCAGTTTCCACAGGGCTTGCCGTCCTTGGCCTGGGGGCAAGGGCACTTCTCGCAGGGCTTGCCGTCCTTGGCCTGGGGGCAAGGGCACTTCTCGCAGGGCTTGCCGTCC
>JALHDH010000069.1:0-23053 GCA_022839105.1 bacterium | reverse complement strand
TGGGGGCAGGGGCAGTTCTCGCAAGGCTTGCCGTCCTTGGCGTGGGGGCAGGGGCACTTGGCCCCGTCCGACGCCACCTGGCTGGCATGCCCCGGGCAGGTCGAGCAGTCGGTCTTCTCGGCCTCCGCGATGGCAGGGAAGACCAGCAGGCCGATCATGACGAGCATGACCAGACCCAGGATGATTCTCTTCATGGTCTGACCTCCTCCGATTGGGTCGGTCCTCCTCCACGGGGGACCGATCTTCGAGCAACGGGGATTCGACGAAGGTCAGCCCGCCTCCTGGCGCCGGGCCCGAGAAGCTGTAGGGGCGCCCGCCCCTACAGCTCGGCGGCCAGTTGCGAGAGGGGCAGCAGGGCCGAGACCACCAGCATCCCTACCACCAGGCCCATGAACAGGATCAGCCCGGGCTCCAGCCAGCGCACCATGGCGGTGCGCCGGCGGGTCAACTCGCGTTCGTAGAAGCCCGCCGCCGAGACCAGCATGGGCTCCAGGTCGCCGGTGCGCTCTCCGGTGCGCAGGAACTGAGTCAGAAGCGGTGGGACCAGCCAGATCCTGCCCATCGCCACCGCCAGGCCATCGCCTCTCTCCACCGCCTTCTCGACGCCGCGCAGCTCGCGGTTGAGGTAGTCGTTGTCGACCACCTCGCGGCTCATCTGCAGGGCCCGGACCAGGGGCACGCCAGCTCCGTACAGGAGCCCCAGGGTCCGAGCCCAGCGGGACATCAGGCCGGCACGGACCAGGGAGCCCAGCAAGGGCAGGTCCAGCTTCCAGCGGTCCAGGGCAATCCGGGGCACCGAACGCCAGAGCGCCAGACCCAGGACCCCCAGGCCCAGCAACGAGGGCAGACCCCAGGAGCGCAACAGCGAGCCCAGATCCACCATCACCCGGGTCACGGTCGGCAGCTCCCGGTCCATCGAGGCGTACATCTCCTGGACCACCGGCGTCAGGAAGACCAGCAGCGCCACCAGCAGGGCCACCGACATCGAAACCAGCACCACCGGATAGGTCAGGGCCGACTGCAGGGCCCGACGATGCTCGAGTTCCTCCTGCAGGAAGCGGGCGTAGCGATCCAGGATCACGGCGGGCTGGCCGGCCTCCTCGCCCGCCGCGACCATGCGGACCAGCATCGGCGGGAAGGTGTCGTCCTCGGCCATGGCTTCCGAGAGGGCCTGGCCTTCGCGCAGACAGACCCGCACCCGGGCCAGGGCCCGGCGCAACCGGGCATTCTCGGCGGTCTCGGTCAGCGATTCGAGGGCCTCGTCGGTGGGGATGCCGGACTTGAGCAGGGCCGCGAGCTGCAGGACGGTGTGGGCCAGGTCCTCCCCGCCGGCCTGGCGGGCCCCCCCAGCCAGATCCTCGTCCAGGAGGAGGGGGAAGAGATCGCGTTGACGCAGCTTCTGGTGGGCCTGGGAGCGGGAGGCCGCGGCCACCATCCCCTGGACGGGCTTCCCCTTCAGGTCGCTGGCCTGGTACTGGTAGAGGGGCATGGTCTTCTACAGGCGGGCGGCCCGCAGGGCCTCCTGGACGGTCGTCAGGCCTGCGGCCACCTTGATCGCCGCGTCCTCCATCAGGGTCCGCATTCCGTGCTCCCGGGCCAGCCTGCCCAGGGTCCGCGAGTCCTCCGAGCGGGCGATGCGGCTGCGCAGTTCCTCGTCCACCGCCATGATTTCGTAGATCCCGCTGCGCCCCGTGTAGCCGGTCTGCATGCACCTCTCGCAGCCCACCGCCTTGAAGAAGCGGGCCCCCTGGGGCAACTCCTCCACGCCCAGGCGGCGCAACTCGTTGGGGTCCGGTCGATAGGGGCTCTTGCAGTGGTCGCAGAGCCTGCGGACCAGGCGCTGGGCCATGGCTCCCAGAAGCGAGGAGGAGAGCAGGTAGGGGGGCACCCCCAGGTCCAGGAGGCGAGTGGCCGCCGTGGGAGCGTCGTTGGTGTGCAGGGTGGACAGGACCAGGTGTCCGGTCAGCGCGGCATGGATGGCGATTTCCGCGGTCTCGGGGTCGCGGATCTCGCCCACCATCAGCACGTCGGGGTCCTGGCGCAGCACCGAGCGCAGGCCGCTGGCGAAGGTGACCCCCACCTTCTCGTTGACCTGGATCTGGCCCAGGCCCGCGATCTGATACTCCACGGGGTCTTCGATGGTCAGGATGTTGCGCTCGGGTGACTTGATCTGGTCCAGGATGGCATACAGGGTGGTGGTCTTGCCCGAACCCGTCGGGCCCGTGATCAGGAAGAGGCCATAGGGGTTGGAGACCAGATCGTTGACCTGTTCGCGGTCGGCAGAGTCCAGCCCCAACTGCTCGAGGTTGTAGAGCCGGACGTCCTTCTCCAGCAGGCGCAGCACCACCCGCTCGCCGTGCAGGGTCGGCACCACCGACATGCGCACGTCCAGGTGACGTTCACCCGAGTGCACGTGCAATCGCCCGTCCTGTGGGCGCCGGGTCTCGGCCAGGTCCAGCCGGGCCATCACCTTGAGCCGGGCCACCACCTGGGGGTGCCGAGACCGGGGCATCTCGTGGACCGGATACAGGGTCCCGTCCACCCGCATCCGGACCACGGTGCGGTCCTCGTAGGGCTCGAAGTGGATGTCCGAGGTGCGGGTCTCCATGGCCCGCAGGAAGAGGGCGTTGAGTTGACGGACCACGGGGGCGTCGGTGGCGTCGGCCAGCAGGTTCCCGCTGACATCCAAGTCCAGCTCGGCGCCCTCGCCCTCCTCGGCCTCACCCAGACGCTCGCCCTCCACCATCAGGCGGCGCAGCCCCTGCTCGAGCTCCTCGAGGCTCATCAATACGGGGCGCACGTCCTTGCGCAGGGTGAGGCGGACATCCTCGAGCAGTTGCCGGGGGGTGCCCGAGTGGATGCCCACGGTCAGGAGATCCGCGGCCTCCTCCAGGGGCAGCAGGCGATGGCGTTGCCAGAACTCCAGCGGGATGACGGGGCTCGGACTCATGGGGGCCTCAGCGCTCGCTGGCGCCCTGGGTCGGCATCTCGGGCAGCTCCAGGAGCCAGGGGTTGGGAAGCCGCGCCGCCTCGCGATCCTGGAAGCGGGCCACCACCTCGAAGCGGTAGACCCCGGCCAGGTTCGGGAAGGCATACCGGGGCAGACGGACCTGTCTCTCCTCGCCGACCCCCAGGGTCACAGGGAGGCTGTCGAGTTGATCCTGGAGTCCATCGGGACGCTCCACGCTGGTCGAGAGGACCAGCTCCAGGGGCCTGGGCTCCTGGTTGCGCACCGTCACGAAGGGCCGACTCGAGCGCCCCGGTCCCACGTCCTGGGGGAAGCCGAAGTCCTGCAGGCAGAGTCCGAGAAGCGTCGGGTCCGAGCCTGCCGTCCTCTGGGCCGGGCGGGTCTCGCGATCCTCGGGTTGCTGGTCTCCGGGGTTGCCCTCGCTCTGGACGTAGGGAGAGAAGGGTTGGTCCAGTCGCCCCAGTTCCTTGTCGGAGTCCACGATCTGGGGGGTGATCGAGATGAAGACGGTGGTCTTCTGCTCGTCGGTGCTCTTCTGGCGGAAGAGGCCGCCCAGCAGGGGGAGGTCCTTGAGGATCGGCACGCCGCGCACCGCGTCCACGGTGCGCTTGGAGATCAGGCCTCCGATCAGCAGGGTCTCGCCGTTGCCCACCGTCACCGTGGTCTTGACGTTGCGGTTGGAGACGATGGGGGCCGAGAAGCCCACTCCGGCCATCTCCTGCTGGAGGTAGTCGGTGACCTCCTGGATCTCCTGGTCGATGTCCATCCGGATCTTGCCGCTGTGGTTCACGTGCGGGGTGACCTGCAGCTTGATCCCCACCTCGCGATAGTCGAAGGTCACCAGGGGCTGGCCGAAGGCGTCCAGGCGTCCGCCGGTGGCGAAGGGCACCACCTGGCCGACGTTCATGATCGCCTCCTTGTTGTCCTGGGTCAGGACCCGCGGAGCCGAGATCAGGTTGAAGTCCGAGTTGTCCTGCAAAGCCGAGAGGAAGGCGAAGAATTCGGGAACCTGGATGTCCTGCCCCGCGACCCGGATGGTGCGGGTGTTGGGCCCGACGGCTCCCACCACGAAGTGACCACCGGCCAGGTAGCTCAGCAGGCCCTCCTCGGTCAACCCGCCCCGGAAGGAGCCGACCACGCCGCCCGAGGTCATGGCCTGCCAGTTCACGCCCACGTCGCGCACCCGGCGCAGCGAGACCTCGGCCACCACGGCCGAGATCTGGACCTGGCGTCGCTCCAGGTCCAGCCGGGCGATCACCGCTCGCAGGCCCTCATACTCGGAAGGGGACACGAAGAGGACCAGCGAGTTGGTCTCGGGATCGGCCGAGACCTTCGAAGAGACGAAGCCCACGGTCCGAGGGGCCGGCACGATCCCCGTGGCATCCGGGAAGGGCGAGGGGCTCGAGGCCGGACCCGGGACCATCGGCCGGTCCAGGGCCGCCGAGTTGGCGCTGAGGTTCCCCGCGTCCGGGGGCGGAGTCGGGAGGAGCGCCAGAGGCGCCCTGTTTTCCTGCTCCTTGGCCAGTCGCTGCTTCTCCTGGAGCATCTCCGAGAGGATCCTGGCCACCTCTTCGGCCTGGGCGAACTGGAGGTTGTAGACGTAGAAGCGGGGCGGTTCGACCTTGACGGGCGCGGCCGCGGGCACGTCCAGGCGCTCCATGAGGCGCTTGGCGTCCAGGATCTGCTGGGCGTTTCCCAGGATCACCACGGCGTTGGCCGGCCCGAAGGCCATGATCTTCGAGTCCTGGCTGCCCTGGAACATCTGCTGGAGGATCGGGACCAGCTTCTCGGCCTCGGCATGCTTGGGAAAGACCACCGAGGTGTGGGTGGTGGGGTGGGGTGGGGTGGAGCCGGTCCAGGGCCCTGACCACCTCGGAGATCCGCGAAACCACGGCGGCCCGCTCGGCCACGATCAGGGCGCGCCCCTCCTTGTAGGGGAGCAGGATCCCCGCATCCGAGATCAGGGGGCGCACCGAGTTCTGGAGCGTGTCCGGGTTGGCCTGGCGCAGGATCAGGATGGCCATCACCAGCTCCTCTCCCGGCGTCGCGGCCGTTCCCGGGGCCAGGACCCGGCTGGTGCGGCGGGCCTCCAGGACGGGCAGGACCTGGACGTACTCTCCCCGGTCGGCCACGGTGAAGCCGTAGCGCTGCAGGGCCGTCTTGAAGATGTCCCAGGCCTCGGCGGGGGTGACCTCGCGAGAGGAGAGCACGGTCACCCGGCCCTGGACCCGGTCGTCGAGCACCAGGTTGCGACCCGTCAACTCGGCCATCATCCGGGCCAGGACCCGGATATCGATGTTCTCGAAGTTCAGCAGGACTCGTCCGCGCCGAAGGGCTTCGGTGATCCGGGTGTTCATGAGCGGCTCGTCCGGAGGAGGCGCCGGGGCCTGGGCCCGGGCCATCCCGAGGGGAAGCAGCAGGGCGGCCAACAGGGCGGCCGCCAGGATCCTAGGTGCTCTCACTTACTCGCTCCCTGGGCCAGGCTCCACTCGGGCCGGCCCCATGTTCCGCCGATCCGCACGGTGTGGGTCCCCAGCGGGCCGGCGTCGATCTGCAGGCTTCCGTTCAGGCCGGGAGGACCTCCCTGCGGGCTGGTGCGCAAGTTCACCCTCCCCTTCCCCGAGACCCCCTCGCCGAAGAGGCTGATTTCGCTGGTCACCTCGTTGGTCGGGGGGCCGTCCCCGGGGACCGGCCGGATGGCCACCTTGGCGCCCAGTTCCAGGGAGGGGACCGGGACCGGCAGCACGCCGGACATGTCGGGCAGGGCCATCCGCAGCTCGCCGTCGCCCTCCCGTGAGGTGAGGTCATAGACCAGATCTCCGGTCAGGCGAACGGTTCCCAGGTCCCGGGAACCGGAGTCGACCTGGAGGTCCTCGGCCTGCAGGGTCAAGGTGCTTCCTTGCAGGTGGGCGTTGGCCCGACCGGCCAGCCGGGTCTGGATCAGGGTGGCTGAGAGGCCCTTCCAGGCGGGCCGGAAGCGGGCCCGGTCGGCCTGGAAGGCGGCTCCGGAGGCCATCCGCACCGAGAAATCCCGCAGGTGCACCCCCGAAGGGCCGACCTGGGCTTCCTGCCAGGCCAGATCGGCGCCGGTGGCCGCTTCCATCCGGGTCACGCTCCTCTCGAAGACGGCCTGGTAGGGGAAACGCAGGGCCAGGAAGGCTGCGAAGAGCACCAACCACAGGAACAAGGTGCCCAGGGCCCTCATGAGGGCACCTCCACCATCATCTCCAGCTCCCAGCGTCCGTCTCCGTCCCGATCCTCGAGCTTCAGGCTCTTGACCACCAGGTCCACCTGCACCAGGCGGGTCAGGAAGGCCGAGACCTGGTCGGCGCGCAGGGCGCGCAGCTTGACCTGGGCACCCCGACCCTCCCCATAGGGGTTGTTGAAGTCCAGGTTCTGCTCGAGGCCGTTCAGGGCGTTCTGCGAGATCCAGCCGCTGGCGTTGGGGGTCGGACGAGGAAGGTCCCGGCGCGTGAGGGCGTGTCCTTCCAGGGCGAGCGCCAGGGCCCCGCGCTGGCTTTCGAAGCGGGATGTGGCCAGTTGCAGGCGATCCAGCTCGCGCAGGCGGGGGAGCGCATAGGCCAGGAGCCAGACCAGGCCCAGCAGGGCGACGCCGGCCAGCCAGCCGATCTGTCGGGTCCGATTCAAGGTTCGCGCACCCGCCCTTCCATTCGGAAGCGGGTCTGTCCCCCGGCCCCGGCCCGGTTCTCGATCAGTTCGGGCTTGTCCAGGATCGCCTCCAGCGAGCTTCGAAAGGCCTCAGCCTGCTGCGCCGAGCCGGTCTGGCCCTCCAGGGTCAGGACGCCCTCCTCGAAGGTCACGGCTCGGATCTCCAGGCCCGGCTGCTCCTGGAGGGGGCCCGCCAGCCGGCCCAGGGTGCTCAGGAGCAGGGCCGGCGAACGCCGGCCGGCCTCCCGGGCGGCTTCGATCTGGCGCGAGAGGGCCCCCAGGAGCTGCTCTTCAGGCAGTTCGGCCAGGCTCGGCGCCTGCTGGCGCAGGGCGGCCTGCAGGGTTTCGGCCTGCTGGGCGCTGCGCCGGGCCAGGGTGGCGTGGCGCACCTCCAGATCGACGCTGGCTCCCAGCAGGAGTGCGACCAGCCAGACCAGATACCAGGGGCGCAGGCCGGTGGGCTGAGGGAGAGACGGCGCCAGGCGGATCCGGGGGCGTCCCGGTCGGGCGGCCAGCGCCGCCCCCCAGGCCGCCACGTCTCGATACGGGCAAAGGGAGCCCGGGACCGGGAAGGGCGTGGCGGGAAGTCCCAGGCGATCCCCCAGGGCCTCACGCAGCCCCGGCATCCGGGCCCCTCCGCCGCAGACCAGCAGGGCCTCGAAGGGCACGGGTCGGGGCAGCAGGGCTTCCTCGAGCAGGGTTTCCAGCCATTCCTGGCACTCGGGCAGGGCCAGGCCCTGATCCTTCTTGAGGTCCTCGGCTGCCTCCGGGGTCAGGCTCCGGGCCGCGGCCAGGCGGCGATCGAGGGCCTCGCCTCCGCGGAAGGAGACCCGCACCCACTCCAGGGCTCCGTCCTTCAGGGCGCACATCGTGGTCCGGGAGGCCCCGAAGTCCAGGACCAGGGCGTCCTCGAATCCGCACTCGCGGGCAGCCCGCAGGTAGGACAGAGGCTCTCCGTCCAGGCGGGCCCGCTCGCCGGATTCCCGGCGGATCTCCTCCAGGTGGCTGCGCAGGGCCACCAGCACGCTGGCCACGTCGTCGCCGTCGGTCCAGTCCCAGGCCGCTTCCTCCAGCGGGAAGGGCAGAGAGCAGCTCAACTCCTCGCGCACGACGCGGCTGCGGATTTCCCGGCCCGCAGGAGGGACGTTCAGGCGCCGGAAGGTCAGCCTGTCCGAAGGGACGTTGGCGATCTCGGGGCCACGCCCCGCAGGACGCGGGCCTTCAGGGCGCGCGGAGCCCCAGGGCACCCCGACCGAGACCCGGCGGGTGCCCGTGGCTGCCAGATCCAGCCCAGTCGCGCGGAACATCAGGGGCGTGGCGTCCTCCCTTCGTGCGGTCTTGGCCTTCCCCGGGGCCTCGGGCTCGGGGAATCAGGGGCGGTTCTTCCCCCAGGGGGAGTAAACCTGCGAGTCCAGCTCTACCAGACCTCCCACCACAGGACCCGCATGGGCCCCTGGCCGCGCCGGAAGACGGCCTGGAGCGTCACGCTCCCCGGTGGGTGGTCCACCGTGGCCCGGATCTCGAAGGTTTCCGAACGGTAGCCCAGCACCCTTTCCAGGCGGAAGGCCAGGTCCGCGTCCACTCCGGGAACCCGTCGCAGGTCTTCCCCGCTGGCGAAGGCCTCCTGCTCCCGACGGTTGAGGATCTCCCCGACGGCCACCTCTCCCAGATCTGGGTCCAGGCTTCCGAGCAGTTCGGCCGGCGCGGTATTGATGTTGATGCGGCCGTTGGAGCGCAGGCTGAGCCAGTCGGACCACTCGCTGGAGGCTCCCGCGCCCAGGGTCTGGGGGCCGGGGACGCGGACCCGGATCTCCTGGGAGGCCTGGGCCTTCTCCAGACCCTCCAGTTGCGGGGGAGGGCGGCGTCGGGGGGCCGGCAGCGCCGGAGCCTGGCTCCAGGAGGGCAGGAAGGCCAGCTCGGCCAGGGAGTCCAGAGGGCCGTCCTTGACCGGATTCTGGCCGTAATCCCCCAACTCGCCGCCGCGGGGGCGGCGGATGGGATCGGGATCCACCCAGTCCAGGAGCTGGTGGACCGCTGCCAGGGGATCCGGCAGCCCCGAGCGTCGGACCAGGCGCTCCAGGGATTGGGCCAGCAGCAGGCCGGTCTCGTCATCAGGAGCGTCCTGCAGGCGGCCCAGGGGGAAGCGGCTCTCCTCGTCGACGATCCGAAGGACCACCCGGCGACCCTCCCATTCCAGGTCCACCTCGCCCACGGCCCAGGGGTCCTGGGGACCGTCGGTGTCGTTGTCGTCGGCGCGCAGCACCTCCAGGCCCAGTTCGACGGCCGAGCGGGCCACCAGGTAGTTGCGCTCCCGGGCCACCGCGTGATCCAGCAGGCGTTGGGCTTCAAGCCCGGCATCGGTCAATCCGGCGCTGAGCGCCAGGGCCACCAGCAGGGTTGCCAGCACGGCCAGGATCACCATCGGCGCGTGGCGATCCCCGGGAGGACCTCGACACTCAGGTTCCCCCCGGACTCCAGCACCAGGACGAAGCGGATCCGGCGGGGCGTCTCGGTCCTCTCCCACTCCCGCTGCCAGGTCTCGCCTTCGGCCGAGAACTCCAGGCGCAACCCGATCACCTCGCGGCAGACCACCCGCCAGGGGGCTTCGGGATCCTCCTCGGGAGGGCGCAGGCCCTCCGGGTCGGCCCAGGGATACTGGCGGTAGGCCAGGGCGGGGCGAGCCGTCTCGGGATCCTCCAGGATGCGGTAGCCTACCTCGGCTGCCCCGTTCCCCCGCTCCAGTCGGTTGCTGCGAAAGAGCAGGATCTCCTGGTCGGGACTCTGGGTCCGTCGCCCCAACAAGGACAGGGCTCCCAGGGTCCGAATCCGCCGCGGCCCGGAGCGCGCCCCGGTGGATGGGGCGCGGGAGGCCCCCGCGGTCACCTGGGAATCCGGATCCTCCAGGCCGGGAACAAAGAGACCCCGCAACTGCCAGCGCATCTGCTCGGCGATCCGGACCACGCGGGCCCGGCCTTCGGCGGCCCGGTTGGCGGCCCGGGCGATCCGGCTCAACTGGAGCGTGGCCGATGAGACCAGGGCGTAGACCAGCGTGGCCAGGGCCAGGGCCGTCAGGATCTCCAGCAGGGTGAAGCCTTGGGGGCGCCTCACCGGAGCCGCCCCGAGGCGTCCTGGCGGCTCCCGGGGTCCTGGTTTCGGGCCCGCAGGCGATAGGCCGTCAGCACGACCGAGGAGCCCGGACCAGCCCCGGGCAGTTCCACGCGGATCTGCTCCAGGCGGGGATCCGCGGAGACCGGGCTGGTCCGCAACCTCCAGTCCAGGCCCCGCTCGTTGCCCGATTCCTCCCCCCGGAACCCCTCGTCGGCCGCCTTCTCCAGGATCCGGCTGGCACAGAGCAGGGCCTGGTAGCGAGGCCCGATCCGGGCGATTCGCATGGTCTGCACGCCGGCCGAGGACAACAAGGTCCCCAGGACCAGTGCCGCCAGGGCCAGGGCCAGGAGGACCTCCAGGAGCGTGAAGCCTCCTGCGGGGCGGCCGAACGCCCGCGGGTTCAGCGCGGCTCGCGCGCCTGGATGGCGGCCCAAAGGTCTTCCTGCCCGGTCATGTCGAGGGCGAAGCGTCGGACGATTCCGGCCCAGGTTTCGCCCTCGACCCGGCGCTCGAGGATCAACGCCAGGTCCAGCCGGCCCGCGCGGGCCAGGGCCAGGGCGATGGCCTTTTCGGCCAGTTCCAGGTCCTCTTGATCCAGCCGGGTCCGCTCGGCCGGGGTCTCCTGGTAGGTCCAGCCCAGCAGGGGACGCAGGGCCGTCTTCTGGGTCGAGGGAAGGCGCTCGAGGTCGTAGCGGAGGGGAAGCGCGCTCGGGAAGCTGGCCCGGCGGTGGGCTGCGAGGATCGCGTGGGGTGGAACTCCTGAGAGGACGGGGTAGACCGCAGCCAGGGGACCCTGGGTCAGGACCTGGGGGCCCATCCCGAAGAGGCTGGTGACATCCGCCCACTCGATCACCTGACCGACCCGGGTCTCCAGAAGCGTCTCCAACGGGAACGGCTTGAACTTCGCCAGGGTGGCCGCGATCAGCCAGTCGGCGGTCAGGAGCGTCCGACCCGCAGGGAGTTTCAGCCATTCCTCGGGGACCTCGTTGGGGTTGTCCAGGACCCGCCGGATATTCTCCACCTCTTCGGGGCGCAACCCGAAGCGCTCCACCGCCACCGGGTCGGGGATCGTCGGAGAGAAGGCGGGCAGGCGCAGGCGCTCGAGCAGACCCGGGCGGACGTCGGGCAGGAAGTGGAGCGGCGCAGGAGGATTTCCCCCCGCTCCGCTGCTCATCAGGTCGCGGATGGACCCGGGGAGGCGTTCGGGATCCACCTCCACCCGGCGGGCCACCTCGGGCCAGAGGTGGCGCTGACGCTGCTCGAGGACCTCGTTGAGCGAGGCACCCTGCCCGATCAGGGCCAGGGCCACCAGGGTGTCGCCATAGCTGTACCCGGCCAGAAGCATCTCCTGGGGAACCCTGTCGGGGATCTGGTAGGCATAGGCCAGCCAGTGGGAGGCCAGGCGCAGGTCGGCGGCTGCCACCCGGCGACGGGATTCGACCTGGAGGGGATCCTCCTGGGCCTGGCCGGCTCCCGGCAGAAGGGCGCCCAGCAGCAGGACGACGAGGAAGAGGAATCGGGACGCATTTTGCATGGCGATGCTTCCCAGCGTTCCGCGTCCCGGGCATCTCCTCCTCCCGGACCCGGGCCGATGAAAGGCGCCTTCGGATTCCCGGCCGTCTCTGGCAGGGTTGGCTGGAAGCGGGCGGAAACTCCCGCCATGGCTTCGCTTGCGCCCCGCACGCGCCCCCTCTCCGGGCTCTTCGGCTGGCTGGTCCTGATCGCGACGGCCTTCCTGGCGGCCGACCTGGTCAGCGCCGCCCTGGAACGCAGCCTGCAGGCGCCTCCGCGTCCCTTCGAGACCGTCCAGGCGGCTCCCCGAGCCGCCCCGGCGCCGCCTCGTTCCCTGAGCGGGGTCCACGCCGTCCTGCGCCAGCCCCAGGAGCAGGTTCCCGGCGGATCGAGCCCGTCTTCGGGCGGGAGACCGGTTCTCGAGGGGACGGCTCCAACCGCGGCCGGCGGCCTGCAGGGGGTGGGCCTGACGGGGACCCTGGTGGCCGGCGAGGCCAGCGTGGCTTTCCTGGAGGTGGCCGGGGCCACCCTGGCGGTGGGAATCGGACAGGAGATCTCGGGATTCCGCGTGACGCGGATCGAGCCGACCTGGGTGGGACTGGCCCGAGGGGAGCAGGTCCTCAGGCTGGACCTCGAGACGATGAAGCCCCAGGAGTCGAACCCGGGGGCTTCGGCCTCGCGACCGGCAGACCCGACGGCCCAGGGCCTGGTTCCGGGAGGAGGAGCCGGCGCCGAGGTCCACATCGCCAGCGGCCGCCTGAGCCTGGACGAGATCCGGACCCAACTGGACAACCCCTCCAGGATGGCCCAGGAGGTCCGGGTCGTGCCCAAGGCCCGGGACGGCCAGACCTACGGGGTCATGCTGGAGTTCCGCAAGGCCGACAACCTGATGGCCCGGCTGGGGCTGCAGCACGCCGACGTCCTGCTGGCGGTGAACGGCAGCGCCATCCGGGGGGCCGAGGACCTCTATCGCGCCTACATGACCCTGCGCAACGCCGAGGCCCTGGAATTCCAGGTTGAGCGGGGCCAGGAACAGACCACCGTGCGCTACGAGCTGGCGCGTTGAGGGCCGGGTCCTGGCGCGAGCCTCCCGCGACGGTGGCCCTCGTGGCGGGGGTCCTGGTCGTCCTGAGCGTCTTCTTGGGGGCCGACCTGCTCTCGACGCTGGTCGGCTACCAGGCGGCCCTTCCTCCCCGCCCCCTGATCGGTGCGCCTCCGACCGTGGGGGAGGGGAACGCCGGGGAATCCCTGGCCCCCGATCTGGCCGTCCTGCTGCGCCGCAAACCCGCGATCCCGCCCTCCGGGAGCGCGCCTGGGGAACCCGACCTGAAGGAGGGAGACCTGACGGGCCGAGGCGCGCCCGAGCCGGGGGTCGAGCTCCAAGGGCTCATGGTGGGAGGTGGGATCGGGGTGGCCGTCCTGCGCGTGGACGGTGAGGATCGGACCGTCGGAGTGGGCGAGTCGGCTGGCGGCTGGGAGGTGATGGAGATCCATCCCGACCACGTGGTCCTCGCCCGGGACGGACGGAAACTCCCCCTGGCGCTCTCGGGGGCTCCCATCTCACCGCCTCCAGGGCAGGGCCCCCCGGTCCTGCCGCCTCCGGACCAGGTCCCTCTGCCTCCGGCCCCGATCCCGGCCGGGTCGGCTTCGTCCGAATCCGTCGAGACGCTCGCTCCGGCTCAACAGGTCGACCTCGTCCCGTCGGCCGGGGCGCTCCCTGGCGGGCGCCGGGAGGTCGAGGCCTTCCTCGAGCAGGGAGCCGCGCTGGCCCGGGATGTCCGCGGCGTGGCGGTTCCCGGCCAGGGGCGGGGGGTGCGCCTGGAGTTCCGCAACCCCGTCAACGCCCTGGCCACCCTGGGGCTGAGGGATGGGGATGTGGTGCTCGCCTTGAACGGCGAGCCCATCCGCACGGCCGAAGAGCTCTACAATTCCTGGCTGATCCTGCGCAATACCCCCCAGGTCGAGTTCGAGGTCCTGCGTGCCGGGAAGGCCCTCGAGGTCCGTTACGAGTTCGCCGAGGAGGGCTGAAGGTTCAGGGGCGGCGGGCCAGGGCCGGAGTGGTGGCCACATGCGCCACGATCCGGCGGTGGTTGTCCGAGAGGGTGATCTCTCGGGGGACAGGGTGGGCCACCTGGTTTCCGACCGCCTGCATCGTGGCCGGACAGATCAGGATCTCGCCGGTGGTGGTCGCACTCAGCAGGTCGCAGGCGATCTCGACGGGTCCTCCCAGGATCAGGTGCTCCCGGCGATCGATGGGACCCATGAGCCCCGAGACGGCCTCGCCCGTGGCGATGGCGGCGGCGGTCCCCACCGGAGGGTCTTCCACCGAATGCCCCTGCTCGGCGGCCACGGCATCCATCGCCCGGCGGGCACAGCGCAGGGCGTCGCCGGGATCGCAGGAGCCGCTCAGGCCGAAGAGGGCCATGACCCGAGTCCCCATGATCCGGCTGAGGACCCCACCTGAGTCCTTGATGGCCCGGTTCACCTGGTCGAAGTAGAGGTCCACGATCCGCGAGACCTCATCCCCCGAGCGGTCCATCAGGGCACTGGTTCCGCGCAGATCCATCAGGAGCACCGAGAGGTACACATGGCCTGTGGCGTTCTTCTCGATGGAGGCGGGAGCCTGGTGGTGCAGGAGCCGGGCCCATTCGGCGCGGTCCACCCGGGCCAGCAGGTCCAAGGAGCGCTTCTCCATGTCGTGAAGGCGCAGGTGGCGGGCCAGGTGGATGGCCTCGCCGTAGTGGTGGACGCACCGGTCCAGGACGCCCCACTCCTCGAAGAGCTGGGCCAGTTCCAGGGTGCACAGGACGGTGTAGAAGCCTGGCACCGTCGAGAGCTCGGCCAGGCTGGCCTCCAACTCGTCGACGGCTTCCTGGATCCGGCCCTCGCGGCGCATAACCATGCCTTCCAGCATCTGCTCGAGGCCCTTCTCCAGGGGGCGGCCGGTCCGGTTCGAGGCCAGCTTCAGGGATTCCACCGCCTCGCGGGCCTGGGTCACCTTGCCCTGTTCGACGAAGGACAAGACCAGTTGAAGCAGCGTGGTGCTCAGGCCCTGGTGGTCGTTGAGGCGCGAGAAGAGTCCGCGGGCCTCCTCCAGGCTCTGTTCGCTGCGCTCGTAGTTGCCCAGGAGGCGCTGGATGCGACCCACGTTCTTGAGGGCATGGGCCCGGGAGGTCAGGTTCCCGGTCGAGGTGGCGATGTGCAGGTCCGTCTCGTAGAAGTCGGCCGCCTGGGAATAGCGGCCTTCGGTGACCAGGATGTCGCCGATCCGTGAGTGGACCTCGGCCTCCTCGAAGGGGAAGCGGCCCTCCCCGCACTGCACCCGGGCCTCCTCGAAGAAGAGCAGGGCATTGGTGTACTCCCGGGCTGCGTAGTAGGCGCGTCCCAGGCTGATGCTGGAGCGGATGATCCCGTAGGGGGAGCGGACCTCCTGCGAGACCCGCAGGGATTCGCGCAGTTGCTCGCTGGCCTTGTCGACCTGGCCCATGCGGCTGAAGACCTGTCCTCGTCCTCGGAGGCTTCGGGCCAGCGAGAGGGGGAACTGGATATGGGTCGCCACGGTACAGGAGCGGTTGAAGCAGGCTTCGGCCTGTTCGAGCTCTCCCGCCTTGAGCAGGGCCTGCCCCTGGCTGGCGTAGATTTCGGCCATGAAGGCCAGATCGACGCGATGCGGGGGCTCGCCCTTCAGGCGCTCCAGGGCGCGTTCGAGCGATTTCAGGGCTCCCGTGGTCTGCCCCTGGGTCGTCAGGATCTCGCCGCGCATGTAGCCGCGGAAGGATTCCAGGCGCTTGCGGGTCCGCGAGTTGGAGGCCTCCACGTCCAGGCGGTCCAGGGCCTCGGAGGCCTTCGAGAGCTCGGATTCCTCGAAGAGGACCCGGACCTCGAAGAAGTCGGCCAGTTGCTCGAGGTCGGGGAAGCGGCCGCGAAAGCGGGTCTTCATGTGGGCCAGGGTGTGGCGGGCTCCGCGCAGCTTGTGCAGTTGGACGCGGGTCCCGGCCAGCCACAGCAGGGACAAGGCGACTTCGCGGTCGGGGAGGTTGCTGCCCTGGCCGACCCGGCGTTCGAAGTGGATCTGGACGGTGTCCAGGGCCGCGAGTTCCACCTCGCCCGGGTCCAGGACGTCTCCGATCAGGGCCAGCAGGGGCTCGTTGAGATCCGTCATGTTCCGCCTTCCTGCGATCGTTCTGCGGATCCGGGGGGGGTCCGAGGGCGATCGGCCTGCTCGGTGCAGTTTCTCCTATAAATGGCAACGTCCTGTTCATTGTTTGGAAACATTTCGGCAAGCTGGCGGTGCAGAACTCCTCTCTAGACTGGCCTTGAGCCCCCGAAGCAGGGGCACGAGGGATCGACCGCAGGAGTCGGATCCCAGGATCGAGGGAGTCGAATCCATGTCAGAAGATATCGAGATCCGCCGGCTCAGTCTGTTCTCGGGCGACGGCTTCGGCCGGGCCGGGGTCACCTTCCGGATGGGGCCGATCCTGGTCCGCGGGGCCAAGGTCTTCGAGAAGGACGGGAACCGCTGGCTGTCCATGCCAGGACGCAAGAACGGCAACGGGGAGTGGATCGACACGGTCTTTATCGAGGATCGCGAAGCGCGGGCCCGCGTGGAGAGGATGGTCCTGCGCGAGTATGATCGGCAGATGAACGCCCCGCCGGAAGAATGCGAGCCCGCCCAGGTTTCGAGCTAGGGCCGCATCCGGCGGGACTCCGGGCTTCCAGGCTGATTCCCGACATGTCTTGTCGGGAAACGGCGCTTGCTGTAGGATTCTCCCGTCCACCCGCTCCCTGATGGGTTCTTGACAAAACAGGTCAAGATTTGGCATGATGCCCAGGCAGGCTCCGAAGAGCCTGCCTGAGACCCTGTGAAGGAGGCGCCGGCCCGGGATGATGAAGCTGTCCACGCGAAGCTCCTATGGCCTGCGCGCTGCCTTGACCCTGGCCCTCCATCATGGGGAGGCGCCCCGGCCCGTGGCGACGCTGGCCGAGGAGAACCAGATCCCCCGTCGCTACCTCGAGCAGATCCTCAACCGTCTGCGCCGGGCCGAACTGGTGACAGCCCTCCGGGGACCCGGAGGGGGCTATGCCCTGGCCCGGGACCCCGGCCGGATCACCGTGGGCGACATCGTCCGGGCGGTGGAGGGAAATCTCGAACCGGTCCTGTGCACCTTCCCCGAGCTCAAGCTCGAGGGGGTCTGCTCGGGGGCCGGTTGTCTGAGCGAGGGCTTCTGCCAGGAGATGGAGCGCAACCTGACCCGCATCCTGGACGGGACCACGCTGGCCGATCTCCAGGCCAGGGCCCGGAACTTCCAGGAGGATTCGAGTTGTCCGTGTCAGGGAATGGAAGTCCTGTCCGGAATCGACTCGCTGGATTCTGCCCACTGAAACCGCAAATGAGGAGTAACCCATGTCCGATCCGCTTCTGAAGATCGAGAACCTGCACGTGGCCGTCGAGGGCAAGCAGATCCTGCGGGGTCTGAACCTGGTCGTCCGGCCCGGCGAGATCCACGCCATCATGGGCCCCAACGGCTCGGGCAAGTCCACGCTCTCGAACGCCTTGATGGGACACCCGAACTACCAGGTCACCGATGGCGCGGTGACCTACAAGGGGCAGGAGATCCAGGAGTGGCCGGCGGATGAGCGGGCCCGACAGGGGATCTTCCTGGCCTTCCAGTACCCCACGGCCATCCCCGGGGTCAGCCTGGGCAACTTCCTGCTGGCGGCCGTCCGCAACGTCCGCGGAGCAGCCAACGTCAAGCCTCTGGAGTTCCGCAAGGAACTGATGGCCTGCATGAAGGACCTGGGGATTCGCCAGGACTTCGCCGGCCGCTACGTCAACGAAGGCTTTTCGGGCGGCGAAAAGAAGCGCGTCGAGATCCTCCAGATGGCCATGCTCAAGCCCAGCCTGGCGATTCTCGACGAGACCGACTCGGGTCTGGACATCGACGCCCTGCGCATCGTGGCCGAAGGGGTGAATCGCCAGGTGACCCCCGAGATGGGCGTGCTGGTGATCACGCACTACCAGCGCCTCCTGGACTACATCAAACCCCACTTCGTCCACGTCCTGGTGGCCGGACGGATCGTCCAGAGCGGTGGTCCGGAGCTGGCCCTGGAGCTCGAGGCCCGGGGCTATGACGAACTTCTGCGCACCCACGGAGCCGATGCCGCGCCCGTGGTGGCCGGCGCCTGACGGTCGAAAGGAAGCACCCATGGCAGACGCCAGCACCGAGGCCGCGATCGTCCAGCAGATTCGCAGCGACTACCAGTACGGATTCTCCGATGCCGAGGACTACGTCTTCAAGTCCGGCAAGGGCCTGACCCGCGAGCTGATCATGGAGATCTCGCGGATCAAGCAGGAGCCTGAGTGGATGCTGGAGATCCGCCTGAAGGCCTTCGAGGTCTTCAAGTCCAAGCCGATGCCGACCTGGGGGGCGGACCTCTCGGGGATCGACTTCGACGACATCCACTACTACGTCCGCCCTTCCGAGAAGGCCGAGACGGACTGGGACGATGTCCCGGAATACATCAAGAACACCTTCGACAGGCTGGGAATCCCCGAGGCCGAGCGCAAGTTCCTGGCCGGGGTCAGCGCCCAGTACGAGTCCGAAGTCGTCTATCATTCGATCCGCGAGGATCTCGAGAAGCTGGGCGTGATCTTCCTGGACATGGACGGAGCGCTCCGGCAATTCCCCGAGATCGTGCGCCAGTACTTCGGCACGGTCATCCCGATGGCCGACAACAAGTTCGCGGCCCTCAACACGGCCGTGTGGAGCGGCGGATCGTTCATCTACGTGCCTGAGGGGGTGAAGGTGGACATCCCCCTGCAGGCCTATTTCCGGATCAACGCCCAGTCCATGGGTCAGTTCGAGAGGACGCTGATCATCACGGCTCCGGGCTCGTTCGTCCACTACATCGAGGGCTGCACGGCCCCGGTCTACTCCAAGGATTCGCTGCACGCCGCCGTGGTCGAGCTGATCGCCCTGGAGGGCTCGAAGATCCGCTACACGACCATCCAGAACTGGTCCAACAACGTCTACAACCTGGTGACCAAGCGGGCCAAGGCCTTCCGCAACGCCGCCGTCGAGTGGATCGACGGGAACCTGGGCTCCAAGATCACCATGAAGTACCCCGCCATCTTCCTGATGGAGGAGGGGGCCCGCGGCGAGGTCCTCTCCATCGCCTTCGCCGGCAAGGGGCAGCACCAGGACGCAGGGGCCAAGATGGTCCACCTGGCGCCCCACACCTCTTCGACCGTGCTCTCCAAGTCGATTTCCAAGGACGGGGGGCGCGCCTCCTACCGGGGCCTGGTCAAGGTCCTGCCCAAGGCGGAGAAGATCCGCAGCAATGTCCGCTGCGACGCGCTGATCCTGGACCCCGAGTCGCGCTCGGACACCTATCCCACGATGGACATCGGGAACCAGGACGTGCACATCGGGCACGAGGCCACCGTCTCCAAGGTCGGCGACGAGCAGGTCTTCTACCTGATGAGCCGGGGGCTCTCGGAGGACGACGCGATCACCATGATCGTGAACGGCTTCTTCGAGCCCTTCACCAAGGAGCTTCCCCTGGAGTATGCGGTGGAGCTCAACCGGCTGATCAAGCTGGAGATGGAAGGCTCGGTCGGCTGAGACGCCGCCTGGCACCTGGGGGCTTGAGCCCCACCACAGGAGAAGGAATCCCATGACCACGATGGCGGACGACATGTTGAACCTCGAACCGGCCTCGATCGAGGCCCTCAGCCGACAGATGGGCGAGCCGGACTGGGCCCTGGAGGCCCGGCGCAGGGCCCTGGCGGCCTTTGTGGAGCTGCCCTGCCCGGAGCGGACCCAGGAGGCCTGGCGCCGGACCCGCCCGGACCTCTTCGACCCCCAGGGACGCCGGATCGCGCGCGTCACGCCCGCCTTCGACCTCCTGGGCGAGGGGGAACCCGAGCCGCCCGTCGGCATGCCCTTCGAACAGGCCCTCTCCCATGAACCCGGGGATTTCCAGGACCTCCGCCAGGGCGGGCCTGTGTTCCAGGAGAAGGACTCGGCCATGAATGCCGCCTGGCGCAGCGGAGGCGCCTGGGTGGGCATCCCCCGGGATCGCGCCCTGGGCAGACCGCTTCGGATCGCCCACGAGGTGCCGGCCTTCCAGGCGCCCGGAGCCTTCTTCCCCCACACCCGGATCGTGGGCCGGCGCCACGGCAAGGCCACTGTGGTGGAGTCTTTCGGCTCGGCGGAAGGAGATCTGCTGGCTGCTCCGGTGGTGGACCTCCACCTGGAGGAAGGGGCGAGCCTGCAGTACGTCCTGGTCTCGCGATGGGGCGAAGGGACTCGGGCCCTGACCCGCCTGCAGGCCCGACTGGAGCGGAACTCCCAGTTGAAGGTGCTCTTCCTGGGGCTGGGTGGGGCCACCACCAAGGCCTTCCTGACCGGAAACCTGGAGGGTGAAGGGGCGAAGTCGGAATTTCTGGGACTGGTCTTCGCCAGCGGCGGGCAGCACTTCGACGTGGACACCCTCCAGAACCACCACGTCCCGGCCGGAAGCTCGGATGTGCTCTTCAACTGCGCCTTGAACCAGGCCTCGCACAGCGTCTTCACCGGGAACATCTTCGTGGCTCCCGGAGCCCAGAAGACCGATGCCTACCAGAAGAACCGGAACCTCCTGCTTTCGGGGAAGGCCCATGCGGACTCGATCCCCAAGCTGGAGATCCTGGCCAACGACGTGCGCTGCACCCACGGGGCCACCTTCACCACCTACGACCAGGACCAGCAGTTCTACCTGCAGAGCCGGGGCCTTCAGGATGCCGATGCCCGCCGCCTGATCATCACCGGGTTCTTCCAGGAGGTGATCGAGCGCCTGGAGGGGCCATCCCTGGTCGCCTGGTTGGCCGGCCTGATGCAGGACAAGATGGAGGCCTCACTGGGGACCTGAGGCCCGGCCTTTCCAGGACCCCTGCCGTCCGCCCCGAAAAGGCGGGCGCAGACCTCTCGAGCCGTTCGAGGAGATCATGGCAACCTCAGTTCAAGGACTTCCCTCCATCCAGACCGCGCGCGGGGATTTCCCGATCCTGCAACAGGAGATCGGGGGGAACCCGGTCACCTTCCTGGACAGCGCCGCTTCGGCCCAGAAGCCCCGCCAGGTCCTGGAGGCGGTGCGGAACTTCGAAGAGACCTCGTATGCCAACATCCACCGGGGCCTGTACTGGCTTTCGGAGGAGGCCACCCGCCTGTATGAGGAGGCCCGCGAGATCGTGGCCGGCTTCGTCGGCGTGGAGGATGTCCCGACCCTGGTCTTCACCCGAGGCACCACCGAATCCCTGAACCTGCTGGCCTATACCTGGGGCGAGCGCAACCTCGGCGAGGGCGACGAGATCGCCCTGCCCGTCATGGAGCATCACTCCAACCTGGTCCCCTGGCAGCAACTGGCCTTCCGCAAGGGCGCCCGCCTGCGCTGGATCGAGATCAACCCCGACGGCACCTTGGACCAGGATTCGCTGAACGCGGCCCTGGAACGGCGCCCGAAGCTCTTCACCTTCACCTGGGTCTCCAACGTCTTCGGCACCATCAATCCCGTCCGGGAACTGGCCGACCGGGCCCACGCCGTGGGAGCCACGGTGATCCTGGACGGAGCCCAGGGCGTGCCCCACCTGCCCACCCGCATCGAGGAGCTGGGCGTGGACTTCCTGGCCTTCTCGGGGCACAAGATGCTGGCTCCCACCGGGATCGGGGTCCTCTGGGGGCGGCGGCAGCTTCTCGAGACGATGCCGCCCTTCCATTACGGGGGCAGCATGATCTCCACCGTCCGTCGGGACCGCTCTTCCTGGGACGTCCTGCCCAACCGCTTTGAAGCCGGCACCCCCAACATCTCGGGGGCGATCGGCCTGGCCGCGGCCTGCCGCTACCTGGACGCCCTGGGGATGGACGCGGTCCGGGACCATGACCAGGAACTGCTGGCCTATGCCCTGGAGCAACTGGCCACCCTCGAGGGCCTGGAGGTCTTCGGCCCCAAGGAGCTGGACCGCCGCTCCAGCGTGCTCTCCTTCCGATTCCGCAACATCCACCCTCACGACCTGGCCACCCTGCTGGCCCGCGAGGGGGTCTGCGTGCGTGCCGGGCACCATTGTTGTCAGCCCCTGATGCGCGAGATCGGGATGATGGGCACCACCCGGGCCAGCTTCTACGTCTACAACAATCGGGAGGACGTGGATCGCCTGGTCCAGGCCCTCGACAAGGCCGGCAGACTCTTCTCGGGAGTGAAGTGCAAGCCATGAACCACCCAGAGGCGATCTCCGACGATCTCTACCGGGAGATCATCCTGGACCACTACACCTGCCCGCGGCACAAGGGGCATCTGGAGACGGCCACCCATCGTCTGGAGGGCGTGAATCCCTCCTGCGGCGACATGGTGGAACTCGATCTCGAGGTGCGCGACGGGCGGGTCGTCGAGGTGGGCTTCGTGGGGGAGGGCTGCTCGATTTCGATGGCCTCCGCCTCGATGCTGGCCGAATCCGTGCGGGGGCAGACCCTGGACCAGGTCCGCCTCCTGGCCGATACCTTCAAGGCGCGCCTCCTGACCAAGGGGCGCATCCCCGAACCACCGGAGGGCGTGGAGATCGGCGAGTTGGAGGCCCTGGACGGAGTCCGGGCCTATCCGGTGCGGATCAAGTGCGCGCTTTTGGCCTGGAACACCCTTCTGGAAGCCATCGAGGACGAGAGGTAACATGACCGATTCCACCCCGACCCCCGTCGAGAATTCCTTCCCCGGCGCGGAGGAGATCCGCGAAGCCCTCAAGGAGGTCATCGATCCCGAGATCGGCATGAACATCGTCGATCTGGGCCTGATCTACGAAGTCCTCCCAAACCCCGAGGAGCGGTCCGTCCAGGTGAACATGACCTTGACCTCTCCGGGTTGTCCCTTGGGCCCGGAGATCACCGGAGCGGTCTACCTCACCGTGAAGCGGATCCCCGGGGTCCAGGACTGCAAGGTCGACCTGGTCTGGCGCCCCGCCTGGGATCCCAGCGTCCACGCCAGCGAAGAGGTCCGGATGGCCCTGGGGATCTGGTAGACCGAGAAGGCACCGGGGCGACTCGGCCTGGGGGGAGGAACCCATGACGACTCCCATCGCACGCGGCCTGGGGCTGCTGATCGGCTTTGTGATCGTGCTGGTCGGGGTCCTGCCCGCCGGTGCCGAGAAGTTCCGTCCGCAGGACGAGACGGCTCGGGCCCCTGGTTTCGCGGCCTTCAAGACCCGCTTCATGCAGGCGCTCAAGGCCCGGGACGTGGCCTGGCTGGAGAGCCGGATCACTTCCCAGAGCCACTTCGGCTTCGGCCCGAACGAGCAGGGGCTCTCCGGCTTCCGTGCCCGCTATCGGCCGGAGCATCCCGACAGTTCGTTGTGGCGCGTGCTGGAGAAGATCATGGGCACGGCCGGCTCGTATCACCCGGAGGAGGGGATGGTGTGCTTCCCCTGGCTCTATCGGCGCCTGCCGTCCAGCGAAGGGGATTCCCGGGCGGTGATCCTGGGAGTCGAAGTCGACGTGCGCTCCGGCCCCGGGGCCCAGACCCCGGTCCAGGAGCGTCTGTCCTGGGAGATCGTCGAGGTTCTGGGACAGGAGGGATCCTGGGTGCAGATCCGGGGGCCGGAAGGTTCCCTGCGCAGCGGCTGGGTCCACGCCGACTTCATCCACTCGCCGATGGGCCCTCGGATCGGCTTCATGCGCCAGGACGGGAGCTGGAGGATCCAGTTCCTGGTCTCGGGCGACTGAGGAAGGGCACCCTCCCCCAGGAAGGACCGAGGGCCCGGAGTTTCGCCTC
>JALHDH010000181.1 GCA_022839105.1 bacterium | reverse complement strand
CCGTGGCGTGCGCTTCCCATCACCTCCGCCACCTGCACGGCGGCACGATGCGGGTGGAGGGCGAGGACCCGGTCACCCGCATCTGGGAGATCGGCCTGGAGGAGGGTGAACCCTGGCGGGTCTGGTGCGACGAGCGCCTGGTGGACGGAGAGGCGCTGGCCTGGGAGGGGGACGAGGCCGAGGCGCCCGACGCCGACGACCGGGCCTGCGAGGCCATCCCTGAGCACCGGTGCGGGCCTGCCACCTCTGCCTCGGACCCCTGCGCCGCCTGAGAATCCGCCCTCGTGGATGGGATCGCGGACCTTGCGGTTCAGGGTTCCAATCATGCTCGAAGGCCTCCCGTGGATTGGTTTGTGTGATGACGACTACTTCCACGCAGGAGGCCTTCGTACCTGCCGGCTATCGAACATATATTCGCCGACGATCCGAATCAGCACCCCCGGCCACCGGGGATGCTTGCCAAACCGCTAGGACGGATATACCATCCAGGGGTAGGACAGATCGGGGAGGGGAACCCTGGGGAAGCGGAGCATGCATCCAATGCGCTGGACTGTCTTGATCCTGACGGCCTTCCTGCTGGCCGGCAGCGTGGCCCACGCCGGGCCCGAGTGCCCGAAGTCGGCCCTTCTGGAGCTGGAGAACCACCACCGACAGACCATGGCCACCGAATGCCTGGAGGATTCGCGCTGGAGGGAACCCGATGGGGACTCCATGGAGGAGATCTTCGGGATCGATCTGGTCGAGCCCGAAGTCCGGATCTACGACCAGCACACGGCCATCGTGACGGGAACCTGGAGGGTCGTCGGCCTGCAGAAGGGCTGCCGGGTGGAATCCTTGAGGCGGTTCACGTACCTGTGGATCCTGGCCGACGGCAAGTGGAGGCTCATCCAAGAACATCTGGCCCTGGAGTAGAGCCAGACCCGCAGTTTCTGCCAGGTCCCACGAGACCGGCACAGGACCTCCCGGGACAAACGAGAACCCCCCCCGCGATGAGACTTGCAACTTCGGGGGCCCGCCACCGTCTGGGACCGACCTGCTCGGGGTGGACCGCTCGCGCAAGGCTCATGGATGACCTGATCGACCGGGTCCTGGCCCCAGACGCCGGGATGTCAGGGATCAAGCCTGGTTCCTGTGAAAGCTTGAACCCCGTGGGCCTGGGGCCCCCGACGGAATAGGGCCGGATGCACGCCTGCGTGGTCTTCCCCTGCTACAACGAGGCTCGACGCCTGGACGTCGGCGGATTCACGGATTTCCTCCGGACGGCCCCCCAGGACCTGGACCTCCTGTTCGTGGACGACGGCAGTCAGGATCAGACCGGGACCGTCCTGGAAGGTCTGGTGGCGCAGAGCCTGGGGCGTGCCCGACTTCTCAGGCTTCCCACGAACCAGGGGAAGGCCGAGGCCGTCCGCCAGGGCTGCCTGAAGGCCCTGGAAGGAGGAGCCGAGCGGGTCGGTTACTGGGACGCCGACCTGGCGACCCCCCTCTCGGCCATCCCCCTGCTCACAGGATTCCTCGAGTCCGAGCCCGCCGTCGACGTCGTCCTGGGATCCAGGGTGCGCCTGCTGGGCCGGCGGGTGACCCGGCGGGCGGCCCGACACTACCTGGGCCGGTGCTTTGCCACGGTGGTCTCGCTGGCCCTGCGCCTGCCGGTCTACGACACCCAGTGCGGTGCCAAGATCTTCCGGCGCACCCTGGCCCTGGAAGAAGCCCTGCAACGCCCCTTCGCCTCGCGCTGGATCTTCGACGTGGAACTGCTGGGCCGGTTGCTGGCCTGGTACCGCCGGCACAATCCGAAGGCCGAGGCCCGGGCCCTCTACGAATACCCGCTGCCGCAATGGCGCGATGTGGCCGGATCCCGGATCGTCCCCAAGGACTTCCTGCGGGGTGCCCGGGACATGCTCCTCCTGTACCTGCGCGAACTCAGAAGACTCCCTCCACCCGAACCGGGCTCCTACTCCGACTGAAACCTCCTCAGCGCCGAGGACGCGGCGCTGCCATCGGGTTGGTCCCCACGGGTGCCGAATCCGGGGATTCGTGCAGGGTCTGCCGGTTGAACCCGTGTTCGAACCGGTAGTGGAGGCGCACCGTCCCATCGGGAAGGTATCGCTTGTAGTCCCCGTGGTACATCACCAGCAGGTCTCCCTTCTCCACCCGGGCGTAACACTCGGCCGGAAGGGCCCGGGCCAGGGCCTGCCGGTCCTCGGGTTCGGACAAGGTCTGCCGCAGGACGTCGGCCGCGAACTCCTCGGTCTCCTGCGGGGTCAGGGGGCTCCCCTTCAAGGCCGAGGCCCGGGCCGCCATCTCCTCCTTTCCCATCAGCACGAACCCGTACTCCCGCAGCCTGCCTGACGGGCCGTAACCCGGACTCGTGACCACCGCGTGGAAGGCCTGCCCCTGACACGACCCCGGATCGATCCCGATCGGCACGGCCCGGGTACCGAGAAGCACTCTGTCCCGGGTGAGAAGGCTGACTTTCAGGACGTGGCTGCCCGGGGGAAGGCGCTGATCCTTCAGGGTGGCCACCAGGGAATCCCGCGCTCCGGCAGGGACCTGGAGAGTCGAGGTCTCCAGGAGCCTCTCTCCCAGTCGCCACTGCACGGAAAGGCCGGGAACAAGGGCCGACGGCACGTCCCGAACCGTGAGGGTGAAGGTGTGGGTTTCCTGGGAAGACCCCTGCCGGATCTCCTCGGGCTGGACCTCGAGCCGAGCCTCCGAAACGAGGAAGGCCGCCCGCCGCAAGGTGTCGTCGTCGTTGGTGACGGCAAGGAACAGATCCATCTCGGTGATGTTTTCCTGTTCCAGCAATTCCTCGTCGGTCGCGTCGCCGGACAGCACCAGGGCATCGTTCAGTTCGTTGGCGAGCAGCGCGGCACGGGTTTCGCTCTTTTCGATCAGCTTTACTTCATAGCGCTCTTCCAGGGCTTTTGCCAGGCGCAGGCCAATGTTGCCGCCACCGGCGATCATCACCCGCTGGACCCGCTGTTCGGCGCGGCGCAGCTGCTTCAGCACGGTGTGGATGTGTTCTGCCGCCGCGAGCAGGAATACTTCGTCGCCGACGCGCACCACCGTATCGCCTTCCGGGATCAGGGGTTGGTTGTCACGGAAGATGGCGGCGATGCGCGCGTCAATCTCATGCGGTAGCAATTGCGGCATGGTCTTGATCGGTTTGCCGACGAGCAGGCCGCCTTCGTAGGCGTGCACGGCG
>JALHDH010000180.1 GCA_022839105.1 bacterium | reverse complement strand
GAGGGGCGGGTCACGCGCCGGCCCATCCAGACCCAGCACCTGCTTCTGGGGCCTTCCAGATCCCCCAACGCCGTGGCTCTGTCGGCGGATCCCTGCCTGTCCCCGGAGCACGCCGAGTTGGAGTTCCTGGGCGACGGTCAGGTGGCCATCAGGGATCTGGGTTCGGACAACGGACTGTGGGTCCGCGCAGAAGAGGTCTACCTGGAGGACCCGGCCGCCCTGGAGGCGGGAATCGAACTCAGGCTCGGCCAGCACCGGGTTGCCCTGCGCCACTCCCGCCGGGCCAGGCGCCAGGAACCCCTGCGCCTGCGCCTTCAATCCCGTCAGGGAGGGGGCTGGGAGCTGGGAGTGAGGCCTTCACCGGGTCGATCCGTGTCCCCGACCCCCGCGCCCACATCCAGGAAGCCCGACTTGTGGAAAAGATGGTTCGGCCTGTCCTGAGGCCCTGAGAGGAGGACTCCATGCCCATCCTGTACGCCCCCGGTACCGTCCTGAACAGCCCATCAGGCAAGGAATACACGATCCTCAAGGCCGGCCCTCGGGGCGGCCAGGCCACCTGCTTCTACGTCCAGGACCAGAACGGTGTCGAGCTGTTCATGAAGATGTTCACCGAGGTGACGGCCCTCAGTCCCGAGGCTGCCGAATTCGTCGAAAGGCAGGCCCACCTGCTCCGGATTCTTCACGAGATTTCGGACTTCGTGTGCGTGGATCTGGACTTCTTCATGAAGGACGGGTGCTTCTGCAAGGTCTCGGAACTGATGACCGGCGATACCCTGGAGGACCGCCTGAACCGCGCCGCCGAAGGCCATACCTGGGGCCAGGAGGACCGCCTTCTCAATGCCTCGGTGCTGGCCTTCACGGTTGCCGAGATCCACGACCAGGGCCTGGCCCATCTGGACCTCAAACCCGAGAACTGCTTCCTGGCCGAGCGCGTGATCCGGTCCACCGGCGAGCGCAAGCCGGTCGTCAAGCTGCTGGACTTTGATGGTGCCCTGATCGAGGGAGCACCGCTGCCCCCCACATACCTGGGGACAGTCAACTACTGGTCCCCCGAGCACACGCCGGGGAGGGCAGGCTACCCGCCGAGGAAGGCAGCCGACGTCTTCACCCTGGGCGTCATGCTCTACGAGGTGCTGGCCAACAGCTATCCCTTCCGCGACCCGTCAGGATACCTCCATCGCCAGGCTCCGCACCCGCAGGAGGTGGCCCCCTGGCTGCCCGCAGACGTCAGCGACGTGATGTGGCATTGCCTGGCTCCCGCGCCGGACGACCGCCCCACCAGTCATGAGGTCCACCAGGTCCTGCTGGGCACCGCCGAAGTGCCAGCCAGGTTGCGGGCGACGGCCGTCGCCGATCCGTCCTTGGCTGCGCCGACACGGTTGGCCCTGGTGGCCGACGGACGGCGGATCCGCTTCTGGAAGGACGACACCCTGACCAGGGCAGGGGTGCGAGGGCTTCCGGGCTACGAGTATGTGGACAGCCAGCAGGCCATGATCCGTCGTTCGACCGAAGGCTTCTGGGCAGCCCACGTCCCCGAGGCGACCAATCCCACCTGCCTGAATGGGCTTCCCCTGGCCAGTGAGGGCTGGAGCCCCCTTAAGCAGGGCGACGTCCTGGAGGTGGGGCCGTTCCGCGTCCAGGTCGAGATGGAGTGGGACAGGGCCTGAAGTGGGCGTCGAGCACGAGTGTTCGGCGTGTGGCAAGACCTACCGGTCGGCCACGCCGTCTTGCAGAGCCTGCGGTTCAAAGGCGGTCATCGCTGTGCCGATCGCCCCCCCGCCGCCCCGGCCGGCGCCAGTCACGCCCGCGGCTGCGCCGATTCGCCCTGCGCCCAGGCCATCCGTGCCCGCGGCAGCGCCCCCAGGCCCCGCCCCCACGCCACCTGCGACCGTCGGGACGGCTGCCCCCGCGCCTGCAGCGGCGGAAGGCAGTCCGGTGACTTCCGCCATCTGTGGCGCCGTGTCCCTGCTGTTCCTGCGTTTTTTCGCGGGCCTGCTGGCCGGCTGGTTCCTGGACTTGAAGGCTGATGACCTGTACTGGGCCGGACTGCCCTGGTTGCCCCTTTCGCCCGAAAGCAGCCAGGCCCTGACGGCTCCCGGCCTGGTTCTGTGGGTCCTGTTCGGCTTCGGGGTCTATAGCCTGAGGAATTGAAAAGGAAGGGAGCCTTCCGTGATGGTCTGGTTGATCCGCTTTCCAGCCTGGCTGCTGTGGACCTTGGTGGCCCTGGTGGACCTGGTCTTCTACCTGCCCGCACTGCCCTTCGTATTCTTCCTGGGGCCGGGATGGAGCGGACTTGTGGCCTGGGCCGTGGCCGGAGCCGTCTTGGCGGCCTGCGCCACTGGAGAGGCCAGGCAGGCGGTCGTCGGGTGCACGCTGATCCTGGCAGCGGTGGGGGGCGCCATTCTCTGGCTTGCCCCCTGGCAGCCCGTGAAGGACTTCTGGTCCCCTCCGGGTGGCAACCTGCGGATTCACGGCAGGCTCCAGCCTCGAACGGGCCGGGCCGACCTGGATGTCGAGGTCCGGATGGCTCCCCAGGAGGCGGCCCAAGCCTTCGAGACCTACCGCCACTCTTCCCGGTACGAGCTAGCCAGCGCGGCCTTCAATGCGGATCTGCGCCAACGAGCCGCGGTCATGCAGAGGCGGCTGATCCCCTTGTGCACGAAATCGGGGTTGCGGATCCACCCGGCACGCAGCACCCTGCGCTGGCGGACCCGGCTGTGGAGCGACCCGCTGGGCGCCGGGTGGCCCTCGGCTTTCGACCATCGGGACGAACCAACCAGCGTGTTCCTGCCGGGCCAAGGCCGGATGAAGGCTGGCAGCAGGACCACCGACTGGTTGTCCTGGAGCTATTTGCAAGGCCTTCGCGTGGAGGATTTCTGCCTGATCGCCACCGTCGACTCGCTCCAGGGGAGGGAGGGCGAGGTGGGCTTTGCCTTGGGGACCGGTGCTGAGAAGGGCTGGCCGCTCCTGGCCGTGACCATCGGAAGGGGCCAGGCCATGTTGAAGTCGGTCGTCGCCGAGGGGGACGATAGCAGGCTGCTTTCCAGCTTCGAGGCCAAGGGGCTCGAAAGTCAGGAATTCCCGATCCGGCTCAAGATGATCCGCAGAGGGCCGAACCTGAGCCTGTACGTCGGCCAGGACCAGGTCGCCCGTTTCCGATGGCCGGGGAAACAAGGATGGCTGGACCAGCCATGTCAAGTCGGCCTGGCTGTAG
>JALHDH010000068.1 GCA_022839105.1 bacterium | reverse complement strand
TCCAGGTCGATGATCAGGTTGAAGCGCCCCTGTTCGATCAGCTCGTTGATCATCTCCTTGACGCGGGGCGAGGTATAGACGTCGATCTCGCCCTGCACCTCGACCACGTGAGCCTTGTCCAGGACCGAGCGGGTGTTCACCTTGATATCCAAGATTTTCGACCTCCTCGTGGGGTCTTGTCGGGAGGGATGTCGCCGGGAGGCCTCCCCCCTGGTGTGGCCCGGGCACAAAGCCGGGCCGCCTGCAGGCAGGCGGCCAGGCTGGAGCGGCTGGTCCGGGACCTCAGGCCTCGGTGGCCGGCGGGGGCTCCGGGAAGGAAACAGGGGGCGAGACCCGCTGCTTGTAGTAGTTCCTGCTCTTCTCCAGCAGCTCGTGGGCGTCCTCACGCAGTTCCGTGGCGAAATCGGCCGCGCGCTCCTTGTACTCCAGGGCGCGGTCCCGAAGGACCTCCCGGGTTCTTTCCCCCGACTGCGGAGCCAGGATGATGGCGACGGAAGCTCCCACCAGCGTTCCCACCATCAGGCCGAATACGAAGCTCAGGCCTTCCTTGCGGTTCTCCATCAGTTTGACACCTTTCGCTTGGACTTCAGGCTGAATTTGCCTTCGACCGGCCGGGAGTGAATCCTTCCCTCGGATTCGCCAGGCTCAGCGGCGGAGGACCTCGGCCGGCGAGAGCCGGGCAGCCCGTCGGGCCGGGAGGAGTCCGGCAGCCAGGCAGGTCCCGATTCCGAAGACCACAAAACCCAGGCAGGCCCGGGGGTCGGGTTGGAAGAGCGCCAACGGGATGCCGGGAGCTCCGCCCGTCAGCGAGGCGATGCCACGACCCAGCCAGGCGCCGGCCAGAAGGCCCGAGCCCAGGCCCACCAGCGAGCCGGCCGCTCCCAGCAGGCCGGCGCGGACCAGGTACAGCGCCAGGAGATCCCGCCGGGAGGCCCCCAGGGCCCGATACAGCCCCAGGGTGGGCTCTTCCTCGCGGACCTGGAGCGAGAGGCTGGCATAGAGGCTCATGGCGGACATCGCCAGCAGGGCCGCCCCGAAGAGGGCCAGGGCGGTCCGGACCCACGTGATCCCCGAGTCGATCTGGCGGGCCAGGTTCATCCCGGGCGCCTCCAGGCCCATGGCCCGAAGGCGCTCCTCGATCTCGGGGGCCCGCGCGGCCGAGTCCAGGGAAAGGGTCGCCGCGTGGTAGCGCAGCGGGGTCGGGCTGAGCTCCTGCAGGAACTCCAGGGGCACGGAGGGCCCCCCCAACCCGATCTGGTCTGAGATCCCCACGATGACGCAGCGTTGTTGCCGGATCGGCCCGACCTCGGCCCCGAAGCTGGATTGACCCACCAGCAGGGTGAAGTGGCGTCCGGTCAGCATCTCGGGGGCGATCGCGGGCAGGCTGGTGTGGATCGAGACGCCCGCAGCCAGGACATCCATCATGACCCGGGGCAGGACGGCCGGCACCGTCCCGTCCGGGGAGCGCTCGAAGGAATGACCCCGGGCGAGTTGGGGCTCGACCAGGCCGGGGTCGACCCCCTCCAGCACCACGTCGCTCCAAAAGCTCTGTCCGCCATAGGTCGCGCGAAGCTGGACCGGCCTGGTCAGTCTGGCCTGTCGGTGGACCGCGCGGACTCCGGGCAGGGCCTGGAGTCGGGCGATGGCCTGCTCGTCCAGGGATTCGGCCAGGCGCATCGGGCCCACGTGGAAGGAGGCGGGTTGGACCCTCATCCGATCCGGCAGGGTCCCCAGCAGCCTCTCTCGCAAGGTTCCCTCCAGGCCGCGGGCCAGACCGAAGAGCACCACCAGGGTGGCGATCGAGATCGCCACGCCGGCGGCCAGGTTCAGGTTCCTCCACGGAGAGGAGCCGGTCTGGCCCAGGGCCAGGCGGAGCAGGCGTTCAGGGCGCATGGACGGGGGCGACCTCGGCGTTCCGGTCGACCACCAGGTGGCCGGCATCGAGCTTCAGGACCCGGTCGGCGTGCTGCAGCAGGCGCTCGTCATGGGCCGTGGCCACCAGGGTCAGGCCCTGCTCGCGGTGGAGCTCGACCAGGAGTTCCGTGACCGACTCGGCCGTCCGGTCATCCAGGTGACCGACCGGTTCGTCCGCCAGAAGAAGCTCGGGCTCGCAGATCAAGGCCCGGGCGACGGCCACCCGTTGGCGCTGGCCTCCCGAGAGGCTCTGCACGGGTCGATCGCGGAACTCCTCCATCCCCACCCGCACGAGGATCTGCATGGCACGGGCTCGCCCACGGGTCAGCGAGCCTTCGCCGAAGTAGAGCGGGAGCAGCACGTTCTCCAGGGCGGTCCGCCGGCCATCCAGGTGGAAGGACTGGAAGACGAAGCCCACCCGGCGGTTCCGATAACGAGCCAGGTCGGAGTCGCCTGCCTGACCCAGGTCCAATCCTCCCACCCGCAGGGTCCCCCGGCTGGGACGTTCCAGGCCGCCCAGGAGGTTCAGCAGGCTGGTCTTGCCCGAGCCGGAGGGCCCCAGCAGCACCACGCAGGTCCCCCGGGGGATGTCCAGGTGGATTCCCGTCAGGGCCTGGATCCGGTCGGGTCCGGAGGCATACTCCAGGGAGAGGTCCCGGGCCTGGATCAAGAGCCCGGCCAGAGGTACATCATCCTGGGCCCGTTCAGGGAGGTGCGCTCCAGGACCCGCAAAGGCGCGCTCCACTCCCTGGTGGAGAATCCCCCGCCGCCCAGGAGGTCCAGCAGGGTCTCGCGGTGTTGGAGCCGCACGACCTTGGCCTGGGGGGCCTGGCCCAGGTCTCGCGCCCGCTTGAAGGCATCCTCCTGGTAGCCCAGGGCATCGACCAGCTTGAGCTCCAGGGCCTGTCGCCCCGTGAAGATCCGTCCGTCTGCCAGGGCGCGAACCTGGGCCCGGTCCAGCTTCCCCTCACGGCCCGCGGCCACGACTTCGACGAAGCGTTCCCACATCTGGGTGATCAGGCCTTGGAGCAGCCGGCGTTCCTCGGGCCTCATCTCCCGGAAGGGGGAGCCCATGTCCTTGAAAGAGGACTTCCCTTGCTCGTCGAGGGACTTGATGGTCAGGATCTCCACGCCGATCTTGTCCATGAGCTCGCGGACCTGCGGAAACTGGCTGATCACGCCGATGGATCCGGTGATGGTCGTGGTGTGGGCCAGGATCTCGTCGGAGGCCATGGCCACGTAGTAGCCGCCCGAAGCCGCCACGTCACCGAAGAGGGCCACGATGGGAATTCCGGTCTCCTGGCGGAATCGGAGCAGTTCGTGGTGGATCTGATCGGAGGCGGTGACTCCGCCTCCCGGGCTGTCGATCTCCAGGACGATCGCCTTGACCGCCTTGTCCTGGCGCACCGCCCGGAGCATGGAACGCATCCGGCTGACCGAGCGCAGGGCCCGGGGGCCGTCGCCCTCCTCCATGATCACCCCCTGGATCGGCAGGACGACGACCTTTTCGGTGGCCGAGCGCTTCCCGTCCAGCAGGGTTTCCTCGAAGTTTGCCCGGAGCGCGGGTTCGAGGTTGTTGCCCAGCGCGGCCAGTCCCAGCAGCACGTTGAGCATGACGCTGCCCAGAAGGACCAGGGCCAGCAGAAGGGCGACCCAGAAGGACCAGGGGCGGCGGGGAGCAGGTGGGGAAGGCGAGGCGGTTTGCATCCCGCCCCATTATTCGGCGGCAGGGCATGTCCTGCCGCCGGGTTCCCGGTCCGGTCAGCCCCGGACCAGCGCGGTGAGGAAGAAGAGCAGGTTGGCGGGGCGTTCAGCCAGGCGGCGCATGAAATAGGGATACCAGTCGGAGCCGAAGGGCAGGTAGACCCGCATCCGGAAGCCCTCCCGGTGCAGGCGCAACTGGCGTTCCTTGCGGATTCCGCACAGCATCTGGAATTCGTAGGCCTCGGGCGGGATTCCGTGGCGCCGGGCGCACTCCAGGGTGGCCTGGATCATGGCCTCGTCGTGGGTGGCCAGGGACGGGTTGTTGCCGGCCACCATGAGGTCCTCCATCAGGGTGACGAAGCTGGCGTCCACCTCGGATCTCTTCTGGAAGGCCAGGGAAGGCGGCTCGGAGTAGGCTCCCTTGCAGAGGCGCACGGGGATCTTCTTGAGATTCATGCGGGCCACGTCCTCGCGGCTCCGGCGCAGGTAGGCCTGGATCACGATGCCCACGTTGGAGTGGCGTTCGGCGGCCGATTCGACCAGCCTGAAGGTCAGGTCGGTATACTGGCTTCCCTCCATGTCCACCCGGACGAAGGTCCTGCTGCGGGCGGCCTCGGTGAGGATCCGCTCGAGGTTCGCCAGGCAGAGTTCCTCGCCCAGGTCCATGCCGATCTGGGTCAGCTTCAAGGAGACATACCAGTTCTCGCCCCGCTCGTGAAGCCTGTGCAGGACCTGGACATAGGCTTCGGTGGCCTGGTGGGCCTCCTCGGGGGTGTGGACGTTCTCGCCCAGGAAGTCCAGCGCGATGTCCATGCCTTCGCCCATCAGGCGGTCCATGGCCAGGCTGGCGTCCTCCCAGGTCTCTCCGGCCACGAAGCGTCGGGCCACCCGGCGGGCGATGAAGTTGCGCGTGACCAGGCGCTTCATGAAGGCGTTGCGGGACAGGGCGATGAGGAAGTTGCGCAAGAACATGGCGGGGCATTCTGGAACAGCCGATCCGTTCCTTCTGCCCGGAAAGCGCCTTTCCAAATCCCCGCCTTCGTCCCCGAAAACGCCTGGGAGCGGGGCTCAGTCGTCCCGGGTCCTGCCCAGCAGGAACAGCACATGCACGAGAAGCCCCGCCAGGCCCAGATCGCGAACCAGGCGGATCCAGGCCAGCCCCTCCTCGTGGCCCGAGCGCCAGTAGTCCAGGCCGAAGGCCTCGGCGATGTTGAGGCCCTCCACCGCGGTGGCCAGGCCCAGGAAGGGATAGCCCGTTCCCAGAGTGGCGAAGGGCAGGAGCCAGAACAGGTACTGGGGGCTGAAGACGTTCTTGGTGAAGATGAAGACGATCAGCGCCAAAAGGCTGACCCGGGCCAGCCAGCGGGGCGACTCGACCGGGTCTCGGGGGGCTCTGCGCCAGACGAAGAGACCCATCCCCAGGGTCAGGAAGCCCATCACCGCCAGGGCCGGGCCCTTGCCCAGCCATCCGGTGAGGGCATAGAGGAACCGACCGCTCTGATCGGCCTGATCGAACCCCATCTGCCAGTGATAGGGGAACCACCATGCCTTGGGATTCAGCCACAGGAACGGCAGGTTCAGGGCAGCCAGGGCCCCCAGGAACCAGGCGAGGGCCTCCAGGCGGTTCTTCCGGGGAACTCCCAGCAGGTAGAGGGGCACCAGGACCACCGGGAAGATCTTCACCGCCGTCCCGATTCCCAGGAGCAGGAAGCTGCCCACCGTGTCCCGGCGGAGCAGGGCCAGCAGGGAAGCCGTGCAGCACAGGACCGGAAGGGCATCGTAGTTGAAGAGGGTGAAGAAGACGAAGGAGGGGGTCAGCACGAAGGCCCAGAGCAGCCGATGCCGCTTGAGGTGGAAGAACTCGGCGTCCAGGCGGTGCATGCACCAGGAGAGACCGACCGCCGCCAGTCCCAGGGCCACCGAGTTCACGGCCAGCCAGTCCTGGTAGCGGTAGAGCATGCCGCCATGGGGGTGGGGCTCGACCAGGGGGAAGAGGGTTCGGCACAGCACCGACATCGCCTTGACGAAGGCGAACATGCCGGCGGGATACTCCATCTCGAAGAAGCCCCGGTGGACCAGGAACCAGGAATAGTTGATGTGCATGTACCAGATGTCGGAGGGGTAGGCTCCGAAGAGTCCATGCAGCGGTTCCCAGAAGACCCGCAACAGATAGGAGCTCAGCACGGCCAGCAGGGTGGCCGGGAGGATCGACCGCCAGAACCGACGGTCGTCCACGGGCCTGGAAGCCGGCTCGCCCGACACCTTCAGACCTCGGACCGGGGTGGGAGGGGAGGGGGAAGGGGCTCGAGGATGGGGCGCTCCTCCTCCGGAATCCGGTGCAGCGGAAGCCGGACCCGGAACAGACTCCCCTGGTCCACTGCGCTGTGCAGTTCGATTCGACCCCGATGCAGGTCCACCAGTTGTCGGGTGATCGTCAGTCCCAGTCCGCTTCCCTCCGCCTTCCGGCTGGAACTGGCAACGCGTCGGAACAAATCGAAGATCGCCTGTTGGTGCTCGGGCCGGATCCCGACCCCGCTGTCCTCGACCTCCAGGACGGCTTCCTGGTCCTCCTGTCTCCAGCAGACCTCCACCCGTCCCCCCGGGCGATTGTACTTGATCGCGTTGGAGACCAGGTTGGAGAGGACCTGGCGCAGTCGGACGGGATCGGCCTCCAGGTGCAGGGAGGGTTCGTGTTCCGGCCAGACCAGGTGGACCTGCTCCTCGCGGGCGAACTCGGCGTGCTGGTCCAGGACCGACAGGACCAGTTCCTTGAGATCCAGCCGGGTGGGATGCAGGCGGATGGCCCGCATCCCCAGTCGGGCCAGGTCGTGAAGGTCCGTGATCAGGGTCTTCATGCCGCTGCTGGCGCTGGCCAGGTTGCCGACCAGCTCGGCCAGGGTGGGATCGTCTCCGGCCCGGACGGCCAGGATCCCGATATAGGCCAGAACCCCTTGCAGCGCGTTGCGCAGGTCGTGGGTGGCCACGGCCAGGAACTCGTCCTGGATCCGATTGACCTCGCGCAGTTCCTCGACCAGACGCTGCTCGCGTTCGACCCGGCGGGCGCTCTGGATGGCCGCCGAGATATGGCCTGCGATCAGCTCCACCAGCTCCAGATCCGAATCCAGATAGGCGTGGGGTCGGTGGCACCAGAAGTTCAGGACTCCCAGGCACTCGTCCCGGAAGAGCAGGGGAGCGCAGACCAGCGAGCGCATCCGCCCGGCGAAGCGCTCAGGAGAGTCCTGGAAGCGGGACTCGCGGTCCAGATCGTCGATCTTCAGGCTCCGGCGCTGCAGGGTCACCCATCCGCTCAGGGTTCCCTCCAGGGGAAGCTCCTCCAGCGGAGGCTCCCCCTCCTCCGGGTTCGAGTACAGCGAATGGACCACCAGCAGGGGGGAATCCTTGGCGGGGAGCAGCAGGAGTGCGGACTGGTCGATCGGCAGGGCGGCCACCGCGTGGCGCGTGATCTCCTGCAGGATCGTGGCCATCTCCAGGGAGCGGGAGGCCTCCCGGGCCACCCGCAACAGGACGTCGAGCTGGTTGCCCGACCGCGAGGGGGCTCTTCGCACCGAACCTCCGGTCCAGCTCTCCACCAGGAGCCCGGCCAGGTCGCCCTCCGAGACGGTGCCGATCAATCGCCCGTCCTCGACCACACAGAGCACGGGGCTCCCGGCGGTCCACATCCGGCGCAGGGCCTCGGCCTCGGTCAGGTCCGGCGGAACCGACACGGCATCGGTCAGGAAGTCGGCCACGGGACGACGGGCCATGGCCTGGAGGTCCGCCGGGGGGTCCTCGGCCAGCGCCCCGCGCAGCAGGTCCGAACTGCGAACCACTCCCAGGACGCTCCCGCCCAGGGTGACCGGCAGGACATCCATCCGGTGCCGACGCATCCGCTGCAGGACCTCCCGGAGGGTCTCCGAGGGGCCCGCGGTGATGGGGTCTGGGGTCATCCAACGGCGCAGGGGCATGAGAACGGGCCCTGATTCCACCCGGGGGCCTTGCAGTCCTCCGGAACGGATCCTGAGCTGCTTTTCAGCTCTTCTCGGGCAGGCCCAGCAGGCTGCGAATTCCAGGACACCCCTGGCGCATGGGCCACCACGACTCGCCGAAGTCCCGGGTGACGAAGAGGGCCCCGGAGTCGGTTCCGAAGGCGAAGAGACCGGGCATGGAGGTCATCGCGGTGAGGCACTGGCCTTGCAGCGAGGGAAGGCCCTTGGCGGTGACCTGCCAGGTCCGGCCGCCGTCCTGGGAGCGGGCCACCAACGAGGCGCCTCCCTCCCGCTGTTGGGTGATCCCCGCCATCAGCCGCTCGGGATCCTCCGGGTCCATGGCCAGGGCCTGCACGAAGAGGTAGGGGAGGCCTTGGCTGGTCTCCTGCCAGGTGGCAGCCAGATCGTCGGAGCGGAAGACCCCTGTGCCGGTGGCGGCGAAGACCCGGGCCGGGCGCGCGGGGTGAAGAGCCAGGTCATTGACCTCCCGGCTCAGGCCCTGGTGCCTTTCGGCCCAGGTCAGGCCTCCGTCCAGGCTGGCGATCAGGCCGCCCATGGCCACGGCGGCCAGCAGGGCCCGCGGGTGTTGGGGAAGCTGCCTGAGGGCCTTGACGGCGGCCCGGTAGGGAGGGATCGGGGAGTTCCAGTTCCCCGCGCCGGGCACCGCGTTGAAGCCCGCCAGCCTCTCCCAGCGCGCACCTCCATCGCCGCTGCGGAAGACGGCTGCCGGCTGCGCGCCTGCGTAGAGGGTCCCAGGCTCGGCCGGGTGCAGGCTCAAGGCCCGGATGCTGGCGGAGGCCAGGCCCTCGGCAAAGGTCTTCCAGTTCTCTCCGTCCAGGGTCTGGCTGATCATCCCCTGCTCGGAGCCGGCGTAGAGCGAGCCCTCCGCCCCCTGGGCCAGCGCCTGGATCCGGCGGGTGCTCAGGCCATAGTTGACCATGCTCCAGGAAGCCCCCGGCGCCTCACCCGGCTTGAGGACCATCACGCCCCGATCCGTCCCCACGGCAATCCTCATGGAATCCTCCGCATCCGCTCTTCGCGTTCCGACCTCCGGGATCTACGGGGTCCCGGCACCGGGTCCTCCTGCCCCTCCCCGGCAGGGAAGACCCCCGGAGACAAGAAAATCCCTCGGGTGATGGCACGAAGAGCTCTCTGGCTGTTCTTCCTCCTGTGCCTGGCCCTTCCCGCCTGGGGGGACAACGAGGTCAGCTTCCAGGCGGGAACCCGGGCCTTCGAGCAGGGCGACTACCAGGCCGCGGCGCGCTACTTCCGGCTGGCCGTCCAGCAGGAACCCACAGACGCCTTGAGCCACCTCTGGCTGGGGATGGCCCTGCAGCGCTCCGGTCAGCCGGACCAGGCCCGGCGCTCGCTGGCCGAGGCGATCCGGCTGGGAGGAAACTCCCAGGTGGCCGAGCATGCCCGCGAGGCCTTGGAGGCTTTGAATCGGGCCCGCCCCGCGCAGCAGGAGGCTCCGTCGCAGACCTCCTCCTCGTGGCGTCACGTCGGCGCCGTCCAGGGGCTGCTGGGCGAGGACTGGCACGTGCGCAGCACGCGTTATTGCCGCGTCTGGGCCAGGAACGCGGACCGGGCCTATGTCCGCGAATTCGTCGAGAGCCTGGACCAGGCCTACGAGATCAACGCGGCGTTCATGGGGACCCGGACAGCCACGCCCATCGACTTCTACTGCTTCTCGCTGGAGAGCCCCGGCCACCGTCAGCCCCGCTTCGCCGGACTGGGGCCGACCCGCTACCTGGGCCTGGCGGTGGGGAAGGACACCTGCCTGCTGAACCTGGGGGACTGGCGGACCTCCCGGCACCTCGAGCCCTGGGAGATGACCCGTGTGGCCTGCCACGAGCTGAACCACATGTTCCTGCACGGGCTGAACCTGCGCAGCTCCTCCGGCAACCTGACCTGGTTTGCCGAGGCCCTGGCCCACTCGATCGAGGATCGCGTCCTGCCGGCCTCGAGGCAGAGGACCCTGGAGACCATCCGGCTGGCCCTGCGGGGATACACGTCGGTCGACGAGGACTGGCGCGCCATGGTCGCCGAGAGGGATCACGACGACTACGAGCAGTATCGCACCTATGGAGTCCTGCTGGCCTCCATCACCAGCTTCCTCCAGGCCCGATACGGTCAGGACGCCGTGCCCCGGATCCTGCGCGCGGCCCGGGAATCGACCCTGGAGGAGGGATTCCAGGCGGCCCTGGGCCGGGACGTCCCCACGCTGCATCGGGAATGGAAGGCCTTCTACGGGATCCTCTGAGGGGCCGGGGTCGGCGGCTGAACAGGGCTGGCTCTCGCGCCGGTCTGTCGGGTATCCTGGGGCGGTTTCCCGCCCCAGGCCCCCACAGAGCCGGACGTGCGGATTTCCCGCATCCGGCTCTTCAGTGCTACGGTTTCGCTGCCTGCCATTGAGACCGGTACGGCCTCACCGGGGGAAGTGGGCGTCAATAGGTTCGAGAACCCCCTCTGGGTGGTTGTCAGCACTCGAATACTTGGCCGTTCTCGTTCCAGGGGCCTTGTGGATAAGAGCAGAAAAGCCCGAAAAATCGCTTGACCGATCACGGATGCACGGGGACCGGGCGCCAATGCCAGGAGGATCCGCGTGAGTCCACCCGACCCTTTCCGGGAGGCCCGCTGGACACGTCAAGCTGGAAGGAATTCACATCAGGCTCGAGAATTTTTTTGGGGGCAATTTGCGCGTTCGACTTGGGGATGACGCGCAGAAACAGGGGCCAGCAGTAAATGGGTCTGGACTCGTCGCGCGTCGTCTGTGGCCCGTGTTCCAGCGCATGGACTGACGGCACGCCCTCTCCGCCGCCCTGGACGATTCGCGTGGTGACGCGCCCCGAGGGCTGCCATGTATAGCCCGGTCCTCCTCGAGCATGTCAGCCACCCGCGCAACCGCGGCCAACTGGAGTGCCCCGACGCCTCGGGATGCGCTTCCTTCAAGTTGTGTGGCGACCGGATGCGCATCGACTTCCAGGTGAGCGACGGCCGGCTGGTCCAGGTCCGGGCCGAGGCCTTCGGCTGCGGGGCGGCGGTGGCTGCAGCTTCCGTGGCCACCGAGCTCCTGGAAGGGCGCACATTGTCGACCGCACGCGCCCTCACCGCCTTCGAACTGGACCAGGCCCTGGGAGGAGTCCCAGCCCCCAAGCGTCACGCCTTATGGATGGTCTTGGAGTGCGTCGCCGATGCTCTCGGATCGCGAACCGGACCAGACGCGACCCGAGAAGGGTCGACCAACCGGCGCTGAGCTTCCCGTGCCGACGCCCGGTATTCAGCAGCCGAAGCAGAAAGAGGAGGGTTTCCAGATGCCAAGCCGTTACCCTGACGAGATCGACGAGTTCACAACCAAAATCGACGGTGTCTCCATCGTCGCTGCGGGCGACATCAACGACCTGCAGGACGCCGTCGTCGCCATCGAGACCGCCCTGGGTCCCAACCCGCAGCCGCAGATCAGCTTCAACGAAGACGTCAACCACATCTTCTTCAAGGACGACTTCATGGGCGCGCGAAACCCCGGATGGACCCTCGCGGGTTCCGGGACCTACACGCAAAACTCAGAATTTGGAGGAACAGGAACCCTCACCACCGGGAGCACCTCGGACGACGAGGCGTTCCTGCGCTTCGACGGCAAGGGGTTCGTCCAGGCGGGTCACTGGTGCGAGGCCGTCACCAGGGCCCGCCTGGAAGACCTCACGGAGGTCCATGCGGTGCTGCTGGGATTGTACCAGGACCCCGACAACCTGATCGAGGTCTATTACGAGGCAGCCAGCACGCCGGGCAACTTCAAGTTCCGCTGCCGGAGCGGAGGTGTGGAGACCTCGGAGGACTCGAACGTCGCTGCGGACACCGAGGACCACGTGTTCCGACTCCATCTGGAGCCCTGGGGTCCTGGCGTCGTGCGCTTCAACATCGACTTCAACCACGAGGGCGAGGTCTTCATCGAAGACAACATCCCTTCGGGACTCCTGGAGCCCAACGTGGGCCTTGCGACCAGGGAGAACGCGGCGAAGGAGCTGACGGTGGCTCTGTTCCTCCTGAAGGGACACCGGTGAGGTCATGGGGACCCTCACCATCACCGAAGGGTCCTATGGCCCGAATCCCTTCTTCATCCTCCAGGGAGGGCTGTATCACTACCGCTTCACCGTGAACTTCGAGGGCGCTCCTCCACCCGAAGAGTTCACCTACCGGGTCGTGGCAGCCAGGCCCGACCATTCGGTGCTGCGAGAGTGGTCGGACACTGTGCCCACGGACGGGCAGAGTTCCGTCCAGGTGAACCTGGCGGTGCCCCTGCAACTCGAGGGCGGCCAGCGCTTCCCGTTCGGTCCCTTCTACAATCGCTTCGAGGTGTCCATCCCCGAGGCACCAGGTCTCCAGGAATCGGAGAGTTGGCCCCCCGTGTCCGAGAGGATCTGTAGCGGTACTCCCGTGGTCTGCGAGCAGCGCAAGAACCTCTGCCCGCGCTAGGAGGCGAAGCATCATGGACGTCCACCCCCCCAATACGGATATGAGCGTCGACCTCATCGGCGGAAGCTTCAACTACCACACAGTGGACCTCGTCATTCCAGCCAAGGGGTTCGATTTTCGCATCGAGCGTTGGCATCGGAGCGACGCGGTGTTCAACTCCTTGTTCCAGATCGGTTGGCAATTCGACTGGGACGAGCGGCTCGAGTTCGACACCTTTGACGAGTCGATCCGCTACTGGGCCCCGGGCTTCCTGATGAGCCGCTTCGTGAAGGACATGGAGGGGAACCATGCTCCGGCTGTGCCTTGGATCTACAGTTCATTGGAGTCACAGCCCAACGGCGAGTACCGGATCCGACTCAAGAACGGCCAGGAGAGGTTCTTCGGCGGGGACGGACGTCTCCTGAGACGGGTGGACCGACACGGAAACACCCAGACCTTCACCTGGCGGCATGTCGGCGACGAGGCCCATCTGGAGATTCGCGACCCCGCTGGACGCAAGCTCCATGTCTCCAACGTGACGCTCTTCGAAGGGGGCGGCCTCGTCACCACGGTCACCGACTGGACAGGCCGGACCCTGCAGTATGAGCGAGCCGACTTCGGCGGCCTGATCACGAAATACACCGACCCCGAGGGCAACGTCACCACCTACACCTACCACACCACCGAAGGCGTCGACCCCCCGGCTTTCCTGGGCATCGAGAGCATCATCCATCCCAACGGCCTGTGGGTGACCAACCATGCGCTGGGAGCTCCTCCCGAAAGCAAGATCGTCAAGCGCCAGGTCTTCAGCAACGGCCTGGTCGTGGACTACGATTACGACCTGGACGCGCGCCGGACCACGGTGAACCGGGGTGGGCGGGTATCGCTCTACGAGTGGGACGAGGACGGCAACATCGTCCGGGTGACCGACCCTGCGGGGAACGTCTGGACCTACGAGTACGACGGGCAGAGACTGGTGACCCAGGTGACGGATCCGAACCTGGCCACGATCCGCTACACCCACGACGCGCGCGGCAACGTGCTCACCCGCGAGAACCAGAAAGGGCACGTCTGGACCTACGAGTACGAGGAAGAGTTCGACCAGGTCACCCGCATCGTCGGGCCCGCGCCCTTCGCGTATGAGACGAGCCTCACCTACGACCCGGAGAACGGGGACCTGCTGGAACAGGTCGATCCTCTGGGTCGGGCGACCACCTTCGAGCACGAGCCGGACGGGCTGTTGAAGAAGGTGATCCCGCCGGGGCCGAACCCGAACGTGCAGGAGCTCTTCCACGACGAGCTTGGACAACTCGTGGAGGTCCGCAACGGACTGGGTGAAGTCACCACCTTCGAGCATGACGCGGTGGGCAACCGGGTCGCCGTCACCGACCCGCTGGGCCTGACCACGCGCCTCGGCTACGACCGGCTGAACCGGCCGGTGTGGGTGGAAACTCCGCTGGGCCACCGGACGAGGTTCCGCTTCGACGGCAGTGGGAACGTGATGACGGTGACCGACCCGCTGAACCGCAGCACCCGCTTCGACTATGGACCACTGAACCAACTGTTGCAGGTCCAGGACCCGGCCGGAGGTCGCCTCTCCTACGGGCGCGACCTTTTCGGGAACGTCGTTCGGCAGACGGACCCCAACGGCAACTCCTACACCTTCGCCTTCGATGAGCTGGACCGGCAGGTCGAGACGGTCGACCCCCTGGGCCAGGTCACCCGGGAACTCGACCAACCCTACTGCGGAACCATCCTCACCACCGACGCCGAGGAGCGAACTTCGCTGCGGTTCCGCGACGTGACGTGCCTGGAAACCGGCCGGGCCTATGCGGACGGGCTGGCGTATTCCTTCGAGTTCGACGAGGAGCAGCGCCGCACGGTCATGGCCGAGTCCCGAGGGGCGTTGAAATACGGACAGATGGTGTATGGGGCCTCCCCCTACGCGGACCGGATCAAGTACGGCCAGCCCGTCTACGGCTCGATTCCCTACGCAGCCTGTCAAGCTGAATTCGAAGAGACGACGTACACCTGGGACGGCAACAACCGCCTGACCCAGGTGAAGTCCCCCGGCGACAAGACCCTCGACTTCCTCTGGGACGAGGCCGGACGACTGGCCCGCATCACCGACATTCACGGCATCGCCACCGACTACGGATACAATGCGGCCGACCGGCTGGTCACGGTGACCCGGGAGGGGAAGGTCACGAGCTACGAGCATGACGCGGCCGGCCGGACCACGAAGCTTTCCTACCCGAACGGAGTGACATGCAACTTCTCCTACGACGACGACTCCCGGGTGACCCGGATGCTGTGGAAGTCAGGCCCGGTCGAGCTCTATGATATCGGCTACCGCTACGCTCCCGACGGGAACCGCACCCGGCGCAGCATCAAGACCCTGGGCAGGACCACGATCGAGGACTACGCCTACGATGCGCTCTCCCGCCTGACCCGGGTGGACGAGAACGGCACCGTACGCGCCCAGTACCGCTTCGATCCCGCTGGCAACCGCCTGCTGAAGAAGGGCCCGGCGGTGGCGAAGCTGCCCCAGGGCACGTACGGAATCATGGAAGCCGAGGAGTGGTCGAATCACGACGCTGCCGACGAGTTGGTCTCCACCAACCAGGTGCGGTTCCGTTGGGACCGAGTGGGGCGCCTGGTAGAGAAGGACGCCCCTGTTGAGCCGGCGCCGACGCGTTACGAGTGGAATGGGGCGCACCGGTTGAGCCGGGTGGTGCTCCCCGATGGCGGAACCGCCAGCTACAGGTATAACGGGGATGGGCTACGGACGTGGCGCCAGGAGCCCTCCGGGCAGGCGACTCGGTACTGCTGGGTGCCTGAGGATGTCCTGGGGTTGGCCCAGGTGATGAACGAACTCGACGGCACCGGGGCCCGGAAGGCCGACTATGTGTTGGGCCCCTGGAATCCGGTGGGACTCATCCAATTCAATGGCCACGCCCATTACTACATTACCGATGCTCTGGGGAGCGTTCTGGCGCTAGTCGACCAAGACGGGGACGTTTGCCTCACTTACCATTACGATGGGTTCGGCATCCCCGGCTTAATGGACAAAACGATTTATAATCCATTTAGGTTCACTGGTCAGTGCTGGGACGCCAGCACTAATCTCTATTATTTGCGGCACAGATACTACTCTCCCGAACAGGGTGCTTTCCTCAGGCGAGACCCAGCCGGCCTCGCAGCTCGTTATTGCTACTCAGCCAATAATCCTATAAATCTCATCGATCCTGACGGACGAAAGGAAGTCTCATTCGCGACATCCGACCAGACTGTTCAATATTCGGTCGTGCCCGGCATAAACATGACAGACCATATCGGTTTTGCCGGCCGATGCACTTGCCCTGAAATTTCTGGAATGAAATTTCTTGCGGCTCGAGGCGGCAACGTCTATGGCGGTCCAGCTTTAGTTACCTCGGGAACACGAGAAGTATTAGACGCAGTGCTCAGGGGCCAGAGTTTCAACGCGGCTCCGGGAGCCTTCACGTGCTTCTGCATCTGTATCTACTGCGATGAATCCACCGGCATGGTCGTATGGAATTCGGGTACAGCCTGCACTCCATATGGAGCGTGGCGGGGAGAGACTCCTCAAAATTGGAAGGAGTATGAGCACCCGTGTCCAGATCTTGGCGCGAATTGTGCGGAAAGGTTTTGAAGAGATGCGGACGATACAATTGTATCTGGCCATGGCGGTCCTCACCTGGTGTGGAATGGTCAGCGCCAGCTTGGCCGCGCCCCAAGTCGAGCCGGATGACATCTCGATCTGCGGAGTTCGCCTCAGCATGGATCGCGAGGAAGTCCGGCGGATGTTCCTGGAAATCGCCAAGATGGAGCTGCCTGAAGGGCGCGGCCCCCATCTTGGTTATTTCCCAGACGGTCCCCTCTTTGTGAAATTTTGTCGAAATGATACTGTTTCCGCCGTCATGGGGCCGGTCCTCGAAGTCCACAAGAGCCCTAGATTCCGGCAAGGACGCCTTTCGCAATCATCGTCGGCCGAGGAAGTTGAAGCTGTTCTTGGAGCGCCGACTCGTCGCTCCGGGGGCTTCGGCGGCGGCTATGATCATCTCTGGTATGGTCAACGATTTCCTGGTGACATCAGGCTCACTGCGAGCATATCGTGGTCCCGCGAGCACGCTCCGAACATGTATAATCTGGAACGGTGCAGTCAGAAGCCATGACGCGGTCTGGGCGCTGGCGTGGGCTCCCACCTGAATCTGCCGCCTACCGTGGTATTCGGCCGCCGATTCGGGCCCTCATCGATCCTCCGACCCGATTGTTCAATATTCGGCCGTGCCCAGCATGAATACGACAGACCGTATCGGTTTTGCCGGCCGATGCACTTACCCTGAAATTTCTGGAATGAAATTTCTTGCGGCTCGAGGCGGCAGCTTCTATGGCGGTCCATCTGTATCTACCTCGGGAACACGAGAAGTATTGGATGCAGTGCTCAGGGGTCAAAGTTTCGACGCGGATCCGGGAGCCTTCACATGCTTCTGTATCTGTATCTACTGCGATGAATCTACCGGCATGTTCGTATGGAATCCGGGTACAGCCTGCACTCCATATGGAGCGTGGCGGGGAGCGACTCCTCAACACTGGAAGGGATATGAGCACCAGTGTCCGGAGCGTGGTGCGAATTGTGGAGAAAGGTCCTGAAGATATGAGGACAATACAATTGTGTCTGGCCATGGCGGTCCTCACCTGGTGTGGAATGATCAGCGCCAGCCTGGCCGCGCCCCAAGTCGAGCCGGATGACATCTCGATCTGCGGAGTGCGCCTCAGCATGGAACGCGAGGAAGTCCGGCGGATGTTCCTGGAAATCGCCAAGATGGAGCTCCCTGAAGGGCGCGGCCCCCATCTTGGTTATTTCCCAGACGGTCCCCTCTTTGTGAGATTTGGTCAAGACGATACTGTTTCCGCCGTCATGGGACCGGTCCTCGAAATCCACAAGAGCCCTCGATTCCGGCAAGGACGCCTTTCGCAATCGTCGTCGGCCGAGGAAGTTGAAGCTGTTCTTGGAGCGCCGACTCGTCGTTCCGAGGACTCCGGCGGCGGCTATGATCATCTCTGGTATGAGCAACGATTTCCTGGCGACATCAGGCTCACTGCGAGCATATCGTGGTGCTTCGAGCAAGTTCCGAACACGTACACACTGGAACGGTACAGCCAGAAACCATGACGCGGTCTGGGCGCTAGCGTGGGCTCCCACCTGAATCTGCCGCCTACCGTGGTATTCGGCCGCCGATTCGGACCCTCATCGATCCTGACAGACGAAAGGAAGTCACATTCGCAACATCCGACCCGATTGTTCAATATTCGGCCGTGCCCAGCATGAACACGACAGCATGCGACCCATGATGCGGCCACGGCCATCGAGAGCACTTCAGATCGCCCTCGGGTCCAGCGCGTTGCTCGTTGTCCTTGCCCTGGCCATCTGGATTCCGGAGCTTCGGGGCGAGGACGAGACACCAGGCCCGGATCCCGGGGCACTTACACTGGCGCTTGGACCTGAGAGCATGCCGTCGGGCTTCACTCTGGAGTGGACAGGGGCCGCTCCAATCCAGATGCACTTGGAAGAATCGCCCACGGAGACGGCTTCATCCCTGGAATACCGGGGTCTGTCTCAGGATTGGGTGCGCCCGGAGTCTTCCACCCAATCCTTTGCTTCAATTTCGATCTGGTACTATCTCCTGATGAGCAATGAGGACGCCGGAAGAGCACTTCAGGCTATATTGCGCAACCGGAACATGGCCTACCCTCGAAGGCTGGAAGCGAACCCGCCAGAGGTCGGCGACGCCTCTTTCGGGGTGTACCCGACCAACACTGTGTTCGTTCGAGGGCGAGCCATCATCGAAATAATTACCGAATTGCCTCAGGGGATGCCACGGAGCGTCGCGAGGCAAGAGACAGCAACCCTGGTGGATTCGATCGTGGCCGCCGCCGTCCAGCGGCTGGACGACCTCGGAATCGAGCCTCGCCCTCTTCTCGCCGTCGATCTGCAGGTATTGTCCAGGCACGTGAACGTCGCGCGGAAGGAGATCGTGCTTCTTCGACTGTCGAGCAGCGAAACTCACACGGAATACACGTTGTCGTGCTATCGGGTCGACGACCGCGATCTCCCAGGACGGTTGGGTGACCTGGTATACGAGGCTCACCACGAGACAGACGATGGCACCCTGGACTTCGAGTGGAGCGGAAAGGACGAGAAGGGAGTGGCGGTCCCCAACGGTCGCTATCGCCTGTACATCCAGGCCCGGGATCCACTTCGCCGGATGAAGGCCTTCCACGTCGATGTCCAGGTCAACAATCAGGGCG
>JALHDH010000179.1 GCA_022839105.1 bacterium | reverse complement strand
CGGGTCGTCCATGGTGACGATCAGTGCGCGGGGGTCCTTGTCCTTCGCCGACCCGGCCTCGACGCCCACCTTCCAGACCCGGCCCCTGTGCTTGCCCTCCTTGGCCGGGAAGTCCAGGTGGATGCGCAGGTTCTGCCCCTGCTTCTTGACGGAGGTGCCATCCAATGTGCTGCTGGAAAGCCCCCCGGTCGCGGCGTGGGAGCCCGGGCTCCTGGGATCGTACAGCCACCACCCGGTGAACTCGGTATAGACCTGGTCCATCTCCAGGCCGGCGCTCTTGAGCCAGGCCACCAGGGTCGTGTAGACATCGGGGCGCCACGAGGCGGCCACCCCTTCGAACATGGCCCGGAAGTCCACACCCTTCTCGAGCGTGAGGAACTCGAGGAACCAGGCGTTGTTATAGCCCTGGCGCCCCGAATCCGAACCGGTGACCAGGTCTCGGAGGACTGAAGGCGACTGCAGCAACGAGCGTTTCAGGATCCGCCCGTCCAGGTCGCCCCCCATGCGCCGGTCGGGCCGGCCATCCGCCTGGGGCAAGGCGATCTTGCCCGCAGCGTACTCCGCGGTAGCCTCCAACCACCAGGAACGTGCCAGGAGACGCAGATGGGGCGAGACGGTCCCGGGCACGCCCAGATCGGACATGCCCAGGGCGCTGTAGTAACGGTTCTGGACGCTGTGGAAGACCTCGTGGGCGATCTCGAGTTCATCGACCCCGTAGTCGGCATAGGGGATGCGGATGCTGCCGCTGAGCTTGCTGCGCTGTGGAGTGGAGACCAGCCCCCCGTTCCCCAGATACACGTTGTAGCGCCGGGTGGTGAATGTGTGGGTGGGCAAGGCCGTGCTGCCCGCCCGGTAGAAGCCCCGCTCCACGCGGGTCTCCACGGCCTGGACCTTCTCCAGCTTGCGGAAGCCGGCCCGCTGGTAGGCCTCCCGGGCGTGGTTGAGCGCATCCCAGGCATCCTGGGGTGTCGCGGCGTACAGTCTCGCGCGATCCGGTTGCTTCTTCTGCAGGGCGGCCAGTTCGGCGGGATCGTACTTCAGCGAGAAGAAGTCGTTGTAGATGTGCCCGTCCGCCTGGACGGCATCGAAGCGGATCCGGGTCAGATGGAAGGTGGGCACCACCAGGAGCCTGCGCTCCGGATCGACGAAGGAGTCCATCTCCACCCACTGCTCGAGTTCCTCATCCCAGCAGTGGGCTACCAGGGCGAACTCGGGGGGCAGGTTCGAACCCAGATTCTGGGGGTCGTAGATCCATTCCAGGTACAGCGGCTCGGAGAAGACCCGGCTGCGCTCGAAGCGGATCTCGTGGCAGGCCAGACTGCGGGCCGGCACCCCCAGGGCCAGATCGGGGAACTCCTGCAGGGCCTCGACCGTCAACCGCTCCGGGGCCTTCAGCAGACCCGGAGACACGGTGAGGGCCAGGGCCTCCCCGGCGGTGAAGCGGAGGGGTTCGCTCGAAGGGGCCACCACCTCGTCGAGCAGGGTTCGACCAGCGGCAGGCGCTCGGGTTCCAGGGCTCTCCTGAGGTCGAGGGGGAGCACCCGGCCACAGGGACCATGCCAGGTACAGGCCCAGACCGACGAGCAGGAGGAGCCCCACCCCGAGAACCAGCGCGCAGGCGCAGCGCCTCCTGCGGGGATTCCCGGGAAGCGGGGATGGCGCCTCTGCCGAGGCAGGCCAGGCCTGCCCGCATTTCGCGCAGAAGCGCCCGGCAGGAACCCGGGAAAGGGTTGCCCGAATCTTCTGATCCCGTGGTCACCTGGCCCTCCTCCAGGCGGCCGGAGAGCCCTCAAGACCCCCTCTCGCCTTGGGGCAAGGCTAGGGGTTCGGCCCAAGCCAGGCAATGACGGGGGTCAGACCGAAATCCCTCAAAGGCCGCCCGCCGCTCGGGCGATGGCTTCTCCGAAGGCTGCCGGGGCCGATGGAGAGGATCCCTGTCTCCGCGGCAATGACATCTCCTGTCAGGGGTGAGAGGCCATGCTCAAAGTGTCCCTGGAGCACCCAGGAGACCCACTGGAGGAAACATGGACGACCTGCTGGCACAGTTGCAGGCCCTGGCCCAGACCTGTCGGGACGGCGAGGAGTTCCGCAAGCGCGCCCTGGAGGGATTCGGGCTTTCAGCCCTGGTGGGCTTGCTGGGCCCCGAGTTGCGAGAAGCCGAGGCCTTCTTCCACCGGGTCCGGAGAAACCCGGCCGGTGAAGGCGCATTGGAGCTGCATCCCCAGGCGGCCCGGCTGCGCGAGGAGTGCCGCGACCTGGCCTCGGAGCTGGCCAACCTGGTCTTTCAGCACGACTCGCTGGTCACCGAGCTGATCCCGGCCTTGGAGGCCGAGTATCTGACGAAGCTCGGTCCCGGGCGCACCCGAGTGCTGGAGCTGCAACTGGAGAACCGACGGTTGCAGCGCCGCATCGAGGCCATCCAGGCCTGTCTGAACCGCGGCCGCGCACCGGATCTGGAGCGGATCGACCAGGCACTGGAAGAGGAATTGAGATCCTGGACCGAGGAGGTCGCCCGGCAGCGCCGCGAGGTGGAAAAGGCCCGCCAGGGGCTGATCGAACCGATGCCCGCCGCCGAGCTCCGCCAGATCCGCTCGCTCTATCGGGAACTGGTCAAGCTCCTGCACCCGGACCTGAACCCGGTGACCCCGGAGCGGAGCCGACTCTGGCTGCAGGTCCAGCAGGCCTGGCAACAAGGAGACGCCCAGGGGCTGGAACTCCTGGCCGACCTGGCCCGACGCCTGGAGGGCCGGGCCACCTGGGAGGAGACCAGCGCCCTGGACCGACTCACCGCCGAGCGGGATCGCCTGAAGGCCCACGTCCAGCGCGTGGCGGCCCGGCTGCAAGAACTGAGGCACTCCTTCCCGTGCGACCACCAGGAGCGCCTTTCGGACCCCGGCTGGGTCGAGGAGCAGGACCGCGAGAACCGAAAGGTCCTGGAGTTGGAGTTGCGGAGCCGGGAGGCCCTGCAGGGTCGGCTCCGCCTCCTCCTGGAGGAGAGCTGTGTCTGAATCCCTGGTCCCCCTGGATCCCAAGTCCCTGGCCATCCTGGGTGGCGCTTCCGGTTCTGGCCTGGCCTTGCCCTTCGCCCGCGAGATCTTCCTGATGGAATGCCGCGTGGCCGGAACCTCGCATCTGGACCTGCAGGACCTGGAAGCCGAACTCGAGCCCGGCAACCGACTGGAATGTCGGCGCGAGCCCGAGAACCCCCACGACCCCCTGGCCGTCCTGCTGCAGGATTCAAGAGGGCGCAAACTCGGCTACGTGCCCCGGGAGCGCAACGAGGTCCTGGCCCGCCTGCTGGATGCCGGCAAGGTGGTCTTCGGGCGCCTGGAAGCCAAGAAGTGGGTGGGAAACTGGCTGAAGCTGGAGATCCGGGTCTTCCTGCAGGACTGAGAGCCCCTGGCTACGCCGGACATCGAGACTCGGGCAGAACTTTTCACGACCCCGTGGGGAAGAATCGTCGTCGTCGGACACCGCTGGCCCGACGACCTGCACGACGAGGTGCTGGCCCGCCTGCTGGACCTGAACTCCAAGCGCGCCGAGGAGGAGCGCCTGCAGGGCCTGGAGGCGTCGGCCCGTGGGAAGAAGGGCGCCCCTGGGAAGCCCCGCAAGAAGTCCAAGTCGTCGGACGAACTGGGGCTCTTCGACCTGGAGGAATAGCGCTCTCAGCACGACTTGAAACGGCGCTGGTAGGAATGCCTGACGCGGGTTATACTAAAGGCGAGGTAGCCGACATGGAGCATCTGGTGGGACAGAAGGGTCAGGTCGTCATCGCCAAGGAGATCCGCGACCGCCTGGGCATCGGGCCTGGCTGGCGGGCGATCCAGCGGATCGTGGGGGACCACGTCGAGCTTTCCTTCGTGCCACCCCGGCACAGCCGGTCGCTGCGGGGGGCGCTGGCCTCCAAGCTGCGGCGGCGCCCGGTGGACCTGGAGACGGAGGAGGAGACGGCCATGGAGCGGGAAGTGGACCGCGAGTGGCAGGTGGCGGAAGGCGATGCCTGACCTGGTGGACACGAACCTCCTGGTGCGCTACCTGACGGGGGAGCCGCCGGACCAGTCCGAGGCCGCCGCCCGGGTTTTGGAGCGGGACGCGCCAATCTTGATCGCCCCGCTCATCCTGGTCGAGACGGCCTACGTCCTGAGGTCGGTCTACGGCGTGGCCCGCGAGGACGTGGCGGCCGCCCTGGTGGACCTGGTGCAGCGGGTCAACGTCCAGGTCCTGGGTGTGGAGACCAGCCTGGTGGTCCAGGCCTTGGGGCTGTGCCGGGCCTCGGGCCGGGTGTCCTTCGCCGACGCCCTGCTGTGGGCCCAGGCTCGGGACCTGGACCAGCCGGTCTGGACCTTCGACAAGAATTTTCCAATGGAAGGCGTGCGGATCCGGAGGCCCTGAGGGACGTCGCCCCCAGGCCCTGACACCGAGGAGAAAGAGACCCCCAGCCCATAGAATTGACGATTCCCGACTCCACCGAGGTCCGCACCCGGGTCATGGACGCCCTGCGCCTGGACCTGGTGGGCCCCACGGCCGGGCTTCCGGGCTTCGAGAGTCATGCCGAGGAGGTGCTGGACCAGGGACTCCGACAGTTCGGGAGACGACGAGTTGGAGACCCTGGGCCCGGAGGGGAGCGGGGGCTGGGACCGCAAGATGTGGGAACCGGCGCCCTCCCTCAGAAGGCGTCTTCCAGGTGTTCGAGGGTGAAGGCTCCGGGGCGGCCCAGGACCTCCACCACGTCGAAGCGCACCTGGCGAGCCGGGGGGTTGCGCTCGGCCAGGTAGTGGGCGGCCAGGCGGCGCAGGCGGGACTGCTTGGTCGGGGTGACGGCCTCGGCGGGGCGGCCGAAGGCGGTCCCGGAGCGGGTCTTGACCTCGACGATCACCAGCGTGCGGCCGACCACGGCCACCAGGTCGATCTCGCCGACCGGGCAGCGGTAGTTGCGCTCCAGGATCCTCAGGCCC
>JALHDH010000067.1 GCA_022839105.1 bacterium | reverse complement strand
CGACGGCAACGAGCGCTACTACGTCTTCGATGCCCTGGGCAGCGTGCTGGCCCTGACGGATGAGACGGGGGCGGTGACGGATACGTATGCGTATGATGAGTATGGCAAGGAGGTCGAGCATCGAGGAAACGCCTATAACTACAAGCGTTTTGCCGGCGAATTTTGGGACCCAGAATCAGGCCTTCTATATCTAAGAAATCGCTATTACCACGCTGATGAAAGTAGATTCTTTCGGCGCGACCCTGCGTCACCTGCTGCGGAGCCGAATAAATACGCCTACGTCGGCAACAGACCTGTTGACTTCGTAGATCCTAATGGACTGCAGGCGGATGCCGGAGTTATGAATGTCCTCCCAGACTGGGTGCGCTCAGCACTGGCTGCTGGCTGGGGGACGGCATTTATCGAGCCTTCCCCATTCGGCGAAGGGGCCATGATTGTTGTGACCGTTGCGGTTGGGGGCGCTGCAATCACGCTCGTTTTTTTTGGATATCGCCAAAGCAACTGGGTCACTGAATTGGTGAAGAGAAATCGGCCGAACAAGGCTGATTGGTGCGATGAACTCCTTAGGCTCTTGGAGGAGGAGCTAGACAATCTTTGCGACATGAAGGATATGAGGCGTTCAGCAGTGATCAACGCCATCAAGCAAGCCTCGAAATTCATGAATTGCAGCAACATTCAAAAGAGGTTGGGGTATTAGCTACATGCCATGGTTTGCGGCACACGCAATTTCCATTGTTAAGGCCATGGAAGGCCAGCCGATCACGCCTATTCCCGTCTGGGAGAATGTTCTGTTAGTAGAAGCTGATTCCATTGAGGAGGCATGGCTAAGAGCCGAGAATATTGCAAAAGAGAATTACCAAAGCTGTCCTTCCGATGAATATACATGCGACGGAAGACCCGCATCTATGGAGTTCATTGGCATCCGCAAGCTGGTTTCTGGAAAATATTGTGATCCCGAGACAGAAGGCCGTCCCCGTGATGGATCTGAAGTCACCTATTCCCAATTCCAACTTGACGAGATGGGGGACCTTCAGAAACTGATGCATGGTTTGCCTGTGCGCTTATTACTGGATGACACGTGCGGCGAGTAGGAAAGGATTGTGACTTTTCGGCAGCCATGTGTATGCTGCCGGAACAGCGCCGGATGACTTGGCGGGAGGAGCCGCGGGAGATGGGGCGGCCTGGGGGGGCGCCCCGCCATGTGTATGCTGCCGGAACAGCGCCGGATGACTTGGCGGGAGGAGCCGCGGGAGATGGGGCGGCCTGGGGGGGCGCCCCCCCAGGCCGCGCGGGTGTGTACAATGACAGGCTACTCTGCGTCTTGGGGGACACCCACTTTCCCGCACCCCCTCCAGAATCGTAGGCCGCCGGTTGTCCATGAGCTTCCCCGCCATGACAGCGGAGGAGCAGATCGTGGGGCAGCTTTCCAGAGACGAGATTGCCGCGATCCAGGCTTTGGCCCAAGATCAGGTGGGTCGCCTGATGACCGACGATCCTGGCCAGGACCAGAGGCCGGGGCTCACAAGGGACGCTGGCGGCTCCGACGCCGGGAACCGCCGCGCGGGCCGGGCTCGCCGGGAGAAGGTGCCGGAGGCGGTCGGCGATGCGCCCGGGACAGATGTCCGCTCTCGACCAGGTCCAGGGTCGCCCCGATCGGCAGGTCCTCCAGGCGCCGCGAGAGTTCCTTCTTCAGGGCATACATCTCGTCGCGCAGGGCCGCCGCGGTCTCGAACTGCATCTCGCGGGCCGCCTCGAGCATGGCGTCCCCGACGCGCTCGATGGCCTGTTGAAGCGCCGGAACATCGAGCTCAGCCTTGCGCTCGTAGCGGATGGCCGGATGGGAGGATCCCCCCGAGGAGGGGCTGACCATCTCCAGGATGTCGTGGACCGCCTTGCGGATGGTCTCGGGGGTGATCCCATGCCGGAGGTTGTACTCCATCTGGATCTCCCGCCGTCGCCGGGTCTCTTCGATCGCGTAGCGCATCGAGTCGGTGATCCGATCTGCGTACAGGATCACCGTCCCGCTGACGTTCCGGGCGGCCCGGCCGATGGTCTGGATCAAGCTGGTATTGGAGCGGAGGAAGCCCTCCTTGTCGGCATCCAGGATGGCCACCAACGAGACTTCGGGAAGGTCCAGCCCCTCGCGCAGCAGGTTGATCCCCACCAGCACGTCAAAGACCCCCAGGCGCAGATCGCGCAGGATCTCGATCCGCTCCAGGGTGTCGATCTCCGAGTGGAGGTAGCGAACCTTCACCCCGGTCTCGGCCAGATAATCGGTGAGATCCTCGGCCATCCTCTTGGTCAGGGTCGTGACCAGCGTCCGCTCCCCCCGAAGGCCTCGGGCCTTGACCTCGTGGATCAGGTCGTCGATCTGCCCCTCGACGGGGCGGACCACCACCTCGGGATCCACCAGCCCGGTGGGACGGATGATCTGTTCGACCACCGTCGAGGAGACCTGCAGCTCATAAGGCCCGGGCGTCGCCGAGACGAAGACGATCTGTCCCACCTTGCCGAGGAACTCCTCGAAGGCCAGGGGTCGATTGTCATAGGCAGAGGGCAGGCGGAAGCCGAACTCCACCAGGGTGTCCTTGCGCGAGCGATCCCCCGCCAGCATCCCCCGAAGTTGGGGCACGGCGACGTGGGACTCGTCCAGGAAGACCACCAGATCCTGGGGGAAGTAGTCCAGCAGGGTATAGGGAGGCTCACCGGCGGCCCGACCGGTGAGATGCCGCGAATAGTTCTCGATGCCGTTGCAGTAGCCCAGCTCGCCCAGCACCTCCAGGTCGTAGCGGGTGCGCATCTCCAGGCGCTGGGCCTCCAGGAGCCTGCCTTGGGCCTTGAGCTCCTCCAGCCGCCCCTCGAGCTCGCCTGAGATGGCCTCCAGGGCCTGCCGCATCTTGTCGGCGGGGGTCACGTAGTGCTTGGCGGGGTAGACCACGACCCGGGTCGGGCTGCCCAGGATCTCGCCAGTGACCGGATCCATGACCTGCATGCGCTCCACCTCCTCGCCGAAGAACTCGATCCGGTAGATCCGGGCCTCGTCCACGGGGTGGATCTCCAAGGTCTCGCCCTGCAGGCGGAAGGTGCCGAAGTCCAGGCTCTGGGTCGTGCGGGTGAAGAACATCTCCACCAGGCGGCGCAAGAGGAAGTCGCGGGGGATCTCCTCGCCGGGACGGAAGACCAGCAGCGTCCTGCGGTAATCCTCCGGGTTGCCCAGGCCGTAGATGCAGGAGACCGAGGCGACCACCAGGGTATCGGGACGTTCCAGGACGGCCTGCGTCGCCGAATGGCGGAGCCGCTCGACCTCCTGGTTGATGGCTGAATCCTTCTCGATATAGGTGTCGCTCTGGGGGATATAGGCCTCAGGCTGGTAGTAGTCGAAGTAGGAGACGAAGAACTCGACGGCGTTCTCGGGAAAGAACTCGCGGAACTCGGCGGTGAGCTGCGCGGCCAGGGTCTTGTTGGGGCTGATCACCAGGGCCGGCCGACCCAGTCGGGCGATGGTGGCGGCCATGGTGAAGGTCTTGCCCGTCCCCGTGGCCCCCAACAGGGTGGTGAAGCGATGGCCGGCCTCGAGGCTGGAAACCAGGCTCTCGATGGCCTGGGGCTGGTCTCCCTTGGGGGGGAAGGGGGCGTGGAGTCTGAAGGGGGTGGGCACGAGGGGATCCTACCCCATCGCCCGGCCAGGCACAACGTCTGGAAACCTCACCTGCAGATCCGGCAGCCTTCTCAAAGGCCCGGGCGCAGTCGGCCGGCGGGCTGGAAGGGTCCGGCCTGGCAGCGCGGGCACCACCAGGTCAGCCGCTCCTGCCCCGGGACCCCTCCCTGCCGGGCCACCCGGACCAGTTCGCCGCAGCGCCGGCATGGATGGCCCTGGCGCCTGAAGACCCAGTTCTTCTCGGCCGGACTTCGCCGTCCCGTGGTGGACTGCAGCCCCCCGTCGCGGCAACTGGCCTGCAGGAGCCGGCGGGCCAGGGCCACCATGCCCGGAAGGTCGCGGACCTGTCCCACGGGGGTCCAGGGGTCCTCGGCCGTCATGAACAGGACCTCCGACTTGAAGAGGTTCCCGATCCCCGCCAGGTTGCGCTGGTCGAGCAGGGCGTCGGCGATCATGCGTTCGGGGCGCGCGCGAAGACGCCGCAAGGACTCGTCCACCTGGAAGTCCGGGGCCAGAAGGTCCGGCCCCAGATGGGCCAGACGGCGCTCCTCCTGGCTGGTCCGGAGCAACTCCACCAGGGGCAGGTTGGACCCCACCGCCCGATTCGAATCGGTCAGGAGGATCACCCGGACCTGGAAGGCGGGGACCCCGAAACCCTTGGAGACGGCGGGCTGCACCCGCCAGCAGCCGTCCATCCCCAGATGGGTGTGCAGGGTCCAGCCGGCATCGGTCCGCAGAAGCAGATGCTTGCCCCGGGCGCCCACCTCCGAGACCACCTGCCCGGAGAGATCGACCGTCGCCAGGCTCGGAACCCGGATCTCCGCGCGCAGCAGGGTGCGACCGGCCAGCGCCCGGTGCAGGGATCGCGCCGCCACAAAGACCGTATCACCTTCCGGCATGGGGACTCCTTGGCTTGACCGGGCCTGGCCTGGCGAAGTTCAGGGGCTGTCCGCGTCGGAGAGGACCCCCAGGTCCAGACGCTCCTGGGGGGTGGGGCTGAAGAACTCCTCCAGACGCAGGCGTTCCTCCGGCGGGAAGCGATAGCCCTCCATGAAGTCCCGCCCCTTCTCCTTGAGGTAGAGGTGGATCACCTCGCGGTGGCGCAGCAGCATCCACAAGGGCTCGCCGTAGGCCTCGGCGCACTCCAGACGACAGCGATCGGCGATCCGCAGGGCCTCCTCGCGCGACATCCCCCGGGTCACCCGATAGGACAGGGTCGTGGCGAATTCCTGATCGTCCTCGATCACGTCGACGATCCCCAGGCGCCGGGCACTGCCCCGGATCCTGGAGTGCTTGCCCAGGGTGAAGACGCTGCGCCCGTAGGCATTGATGATGTCCCGATTCTCGCGGATCAACCGGATGGTCTGCAACGCCTCCTCCTCGGTCTCGCTGGGGAAGCCGAAGAAGATGAAGGCGAAGTTCCACAGCCCCGCGCGCCGGGCTGCCCGCAGGATCTCCAGGCGGGAGTGGAAGTCCACCCCCTTCTGGATCAATTCCATGATCCGCTCGCATCCCGACTCGATTCCCCACAGGATCATCGTCAGACCAGCCCGGGCCGCCTTCTCCAGGCGCTCGGGGGTGAAGGCCTTCTCGGTCCGGCCGTTGCCGAAGAAATGGACCCGGGTCCCGCGTTCCAGCAGACGGCTGGAGAACTCCTCGAGCCAGGCCGGATCCATCGACTCGTCGATGAACTCGAAGTTCTCGATGCCCCAACGGGTCCTGGCCATCTCGACCTCGGCCAGCAGGCTCTGGAGGGGACGGATATCCGGCTTGATGCCGTAGTCCGTGTCGCAGAAGGTGCACTTCTGCCAGGAGCAGCCCTTGGAGGCCCGGGTCACCAGGACGATCTCGGGCGTGAAGTAATCCTTCAAGGGCAGGCCGTCGAGATCCGGCAACCTGCGAGCGGCCAACGGGACCGCGGACTTCGGGAAGGTGAAGCGAGGACCGGCGCCCTCCTCCAGGAAGACGAGGTTGGGGACCTTCTCGAGCGGCTCATCCGCCTCCAGGGCCTGGACCAGCGAGAGCATGGAGCCTTCGGCCTCCCCCATCAGGACGCTGTCCGCGAAGGTCTCGAGGAAGGCCGGTCGGTCCAGGAGGGTCTGACGAACCCGCAGGAAGTAGTTTCCACCCAGGGTCAGATGCGTGCCCGGGCCCTTGTGCCGGCGCAGCAGCCGGGCCAGGGTCAGCCCCCCGAAGAGCTGGCTGTGGGAGTTGATCGAAACCCCGATCAGCCGGGGCGAATCCTGAAGCAGGGGGCGGATCCGGGACCCCAGGAAGGCGAGGAAGGGATTCTCTGCGGAGTCCGCGGTGAAGCGCAGGAGCCCGTCCACCGTCAAGGGCAGGCCGGGTGCCGAGAAGTCGTTGAAGCGCAGGCGGCTGGGATGGAAGGGCAGCGAGACCAGTTCCAGGGCCTTGTCCAGGGTGATCCAGGCCCGAACCAGACGCACCGGATCGTAGAAGAGCGCCTTGTCGTCGAAGACCGCGACGGCCTCGGAGATCTCCTGGCTCGTCCTCTCCCAGACCTCGCGGTGGGTGGTCAGGAACTTCTCGATTTCAAGGAAACGCGCTGCCAGCCGGCCCATCTCGGGGGAGCGGTCCCCGGTGAGCCTTCCCGACATCAAGCGCACCCGAAGGAACTCATGCGCGTTCTGGGCTCGAGCCTTCGAGCAGGCCAGATGGCCCGGGGTGAGGATCTGCCGGTAGAAGGCGACGTTGAGGTCCCAGGGCTCGACCGGGATTCCCTCCCCCCGCAGGTGTCCGCTCAACGCAGACAAGGAGAAGTGCGGATTGAGCGGCACCCACTGGGGAGGGAAGACGAGTCGGACCGGCTTCACGCCGGGATTCCCGAGACCCGGACCGCGACCGGGCTCACAGAGCGGCCGGAACCGCGTCGATGGAGCCCTCATCAGAGGCTTCCGCCTCCATCGCTTCGAGCTCGGCCCGCTCGACGAGGGCCTCAAAGTCCTCCTTGTGCTCCTCGAGATAGGCCGCCATCTCCTGCACCAGGGGAACCATCTCCTCCTGGTAGATGCGTCCGATCTCCTCGATGGCCTCGTCGTGACGAGCCAGTTCTTCTTCCAGCCAGTCCTCGTGATTGTCCAGGAAGCGGAAGGTCAACAGGTAGTCCTTCAGCTCCCGGACCTTCTCGGCTCCGTGGACGAACTTCTCGAGTCTCTCCTGGACCTGCTGGGGGGTCAATTCCATGTCGAAGTCCCGCACTTTCAATTCATTGGGCTGCAGCCCCGGTGCCGAAATCCGGCTCCATGACCCCGACCCGGCCGCCCCCCCCAGGCGGGGCGGGCAGCCGGATCGGAGCCAGGAGGGCGTGGATCAGAGAGCCGCGGCCTGGCGGCTGGTGACCACCCCCAGGGCGGCGCCGAAGAGGTTCAGGCTCTTGTCGATGTTCAGCGCGGCAGAGGCATCCGGAAGTCGAGGCTCGGGAATCCCCAGATCCGCCAGGACCTCCGTCAGGCGCCCCTCCTGCCAGAGGTCCGCCGCAGCCCCACCGTTGTAGCCCCGAGCCGCCAGCTCGACATCGAGCCTGGCGAAGACGGAGTTGAGCCCCTGGGCCTGCGCGGAAGGATCCTCCTGGGCCAGACGGTTCATCATGTTGTAGAGGCCCAGCTCATTGGCGGCCGCCGCACCTTCCGCTCCGTCCACCGCGGTCACCTTGCCGGTCGCGTCCTTCCCCTTGCCGATCTCGGAATACTTGTGGTAGGCGGTATACTTGGAGGTCTTCAGGTCGTTCAGGTTGACCCCGAACTTCTGTTCAACCATCCCCAGGGCCTCCTGGAAGTTCTGGTCCTTGGTTCCCAGGTTGCCGTCGCCGTCCGAGTCGACGAAGAAGTCGCCGTTCTTGAACTGCACCGCCTTGCGGTTGCCGATCTTGACGACCTGGACGTCGTAGCCCTTCTCCTTGAGCTTGGCGGCCATCCGCTCGGGGCTCATGTTCGAGGCTTTGCTCTCGTCCATGATCTTGGCGATGTCGATGACCGTGTCGGCGTCGGTGATCACCGATCTGCCGTTGAAGTAGTCGACCGACCCCTTGACCGTGCTCTTCCCCGGATCGAGTTCCCCGCCTGCAGCCCGATTGGCTGCGGCCGTCGTGGTTGCCGCTGGCGCGGCGCCTCCTGGCGCCTGCCCGGCTTTTGCGGCCTCGAGGGCCTTCAAGGAAGTGATGTCGCTCATGAACGTCCTCCTCGCGCGCCCGCCTCCATGTGTGAACGGGCGCAAGACTCCTGGTCTTGATCCCTATCACGAGATTCAGTCCGAGTGTCAAGGGCTCCTCGGGTCCGGCCTTCGAGCAGGCGGAGGCCGACTTCCAGGCCTTCTGGAGAGGAAGACCCGGAAATCCCGGGAAGAGGTCGGCATGGTCACGCCCCCGTCTCGACACTGGCTGGTCAAGTCCGAGCCCTCGGTCTTCTCGATCGACGACCTGCAGAAAGCGGGCCGCGAATCCTGGGACGGAGTGCGCAACTACCAGGCGCGGAACTTCATGCTCGAGATGAGGCCGGGAGACCTGGTCTTGTTCTACCACTCCAACGCCAGCCCCAGCGGCGTGGCCGGGATCGCCCGCGTGACGCGGGAGGCCCGACCCGACCCGACGGCCCGGGATCCCGAAAGCCCCTGGTTCGACCCTCGGGCCAGCGAGGAACGGCCCATCTGGCAGATGGTCGAACTGGAATTCGTCCAGAAGCTGCCCCGTCTGCTCCCCCTGGGCGAATTGAAGAGGACGTCGGGCCTGGAGGGCATGGAGGTCAACCGCAAGGGGAGCCGCCTCTCCGTCCAGCCGGTCACACCAGAGGAGTTCCGCATCGTCCAGGACCTGGCCGACAGACCCGCTCCGAAGGAGGGGTGACGCGCTGCCGATCCGGGCTCAGGGATTCGGCGGCCGGGTGGACAGGACCCGAAGGGTGAAGAGGTCCAGCGCCGCCTCGAGGTGCTCGCGAATCTCGGGCCCCTCCAGGATGCCCAGGGCCCGGGCCAGAGCCTCCAGGGTGCAGACGCTCTGGGGGTTGCGATTGGTGCGAAGGCGAAAGGCCGAAGGTTCCCCGGCGGGAAGACAGACCCGAGGCAATCCCGCGAGTTCCCCGGAGCGGTTCACCATGCGCCGGGTCCTCCTCCAGGTCGCATCCGGAACCACCAGGGTCCGCACCTCCAGGTCGGCCTTCAGCTCCCGAGCTCCCTCACCGGGATAGAGCAGATGGACTCCCGGCCCCTGGAGCCCCTCGGGGTCGTTGGGGGCGTCCAGGAGGTTCCACATGCGCAACTCGCTTCCGGCCAGGGCCAGAGTCGCGATACGCCCGGTATTGGTGGTGCGGTAGCGCTCGACCCGATGCAGGAGCACCACCACCCGGGTCCGGATGGGCCGGGCGCGAAGCTCTCCGCACAGGCAGAGTCCAACCGGGAGTCGGCAACGCGGACACCGGGCCGGGTCCTCGAGCGGTCGATTCCTTCTCAAGAGTCCTCCTGCCAGGAAAGAAGCGAGGTCCCGATTCGAGACCGGAACCTCGTGATCCGCCTCCCGGAGAGCTCCGCCGGGCGCTGGTGCCGAAGGATGGAAGCCTACAAGGTCTTGCGCAGGACGTTGACCACGGCCCCCAGGGCCACTCCAGCCACGCCTCCGACCACCGCACCTCCGATCACCGAGCCCACGATGCCGGGGCCCACGCGCTCGGTCCGGGTCTCGGTGTTCACCTTGGGGCGATCCTTGCCGATCAGGCGGTCCTCCATCTGGGGGCCGGCGGCCCGGACCTCCTGCCCCTGCAGGTTCTCGGTCCCCCGGTAGCCCTCCCGGGCCAGCTTGTCCAGGTTCCCGTTGCGCAGGACCTCAACCTGCTGAGGCGTCTCGGGGGGCTGGTTGCCGTTGGCATTGGGCACGAAGAATCCGGGGCCTTTGGGCACCTCGCCGATCTTCTGGTCGACGAAGGGAGGCAGGCTCTCGGTCTTGTAGGTGACGGTCTCGCCCTGGGACAGGGCCGTGACCAGCCCCACTCCGGCTCCCGCGGCGGCCCCCACCCCTCCGGTGACGGCCATGACCTTCATGTCGCCTTCGGTCTGGCGCTCCGGAGTCCCCTCATAGGCCTGCCCGACGGCCTTGCGCAGGGCCACCGTCCCGGCACCCAGGACGGCGCCACCCAGGCCGCCCAGCACCACGCCCTTGGCCCCATCCAGAAGGACGTTGGCGCCACCGGTCACCTGGGCCTCCCGGGTGGTGTAGGTGCCGACCTCCTTCTGGGTCAGCGGCCGGCGGTGGATGTCCACATCCCAGCCCTGGTAGGGCCCGCCTTCAGGGCCGATGTCGTAGACCTTGACATCGTAGCCCGGCCCGTCCAGGGCGGGGGCCATGATCTTCTGGGAGGTCTCGACGATCTGCACATCGGGTTGACCTGCGAAGAGGCTGCCGGCCAGGCCCACGGCCCCGCCCAGGGCGGCTCCGGTGCCGGTCGCGGCGATCATCACCTGCTTGTCCGAGACGTCCCGGAAGGTCGGCTTCTGGACGGCGGAATCCTCATCGACCCGGCCCAGGCGCTCCCCGATGGTGGTGGCATCCCGGCCGATCCGCTCGAGTTCGCCCTCGATCTGCTCGGCCTCACGGCGGGCCTCTCCGGGATTGTGGGTTCCGTAGTCCCGGCTCTCGCCGATCTGGTTCTTTACGAACCCGGTCACCGCACTGGTCAGGCTCTTGAGGTTCATCTCCGCGCTCCTTTACAGTTCCACCCCACCCCTATCACGAGGGGCTGAAAGTCTCCCCAAAAAAGGGATCAGTACTTGGAGGAATCCCGGCGGCCATGGCCGCCCCCGTAGTTGGAGTCATCGCGGCGGCCTCCCCCGCCCCCGGTCTGGGAGTTCTCGCGACGGCGGCGCTCGTCGGCCTCGCGACGGCGACGCTCCTCGGCCTCCCGGGCCTCGCGCTCGCGGCGAACGCGCTGCAGCTCGCCTTCCTTGGAGCGCTCGGTCGAGCGCAGGTGCGAAACCTCGCTGCGCAGGCGCGAATTGTCCGACTCCGTGCTGGAGGCCCGCGAACGAAGGCTGGAAGCCTCGCTGTTCAGGCCGGGGATCTGGGCGCGATCCGAACTGGCCTGGCTCTCCAGGCGCGAAGCCTCGGCTCGATCGCGCGCGGCCCCGCCCAGCAGGCGATCCCGCTCGTCTCGCAGGGGTTGCAGTTCCGACTGGACCATCTCCTCGACGGTCTTGTCGATCCGCGCTTCCTGCCCCTTGAGGTCGCCCTCGCGGCTCTCCAACGAGCCCTTGCGGGAATCGTAGGATTCCTGGCTCTGGGCCTGGTGGGCCTCCCGGCGACGCGTGGCTTCCTCCCGGGTCAGGTCGGGAACCTTGGTCTCCTTCTCGCCGATCCGGACATTCTCCGAATCCAGATGCGACTGACGAGAGTCCAGGGCCTTCTCCTGCTGGCCGAGTTCCTTCTTCTTGCCGTCATAGAGCTCGCCGGCGCGGCCGTCGACCAGGGTCTCCTCGTTGCGGTTCAGCTCGGCTGCCTGGGAGCGGGTCTCGGAGACGGCCGCCTCACGGGCCGCGACGGCCTCGGCCCGCTCCTTCTGGTTGCGCTCGGCCGCAGCCTTCTGCGATTCCAGGTCCTTCTCCGACTTGGAGACTTCCTTCTCGAGGCCGTTGAGCAGCTCTTCCTTCTTGCCCTGCTCGATCCACTCGCGCCCCTGGCCGAAGCGGTAGACCACCTCGCGCACACCGTTGGTGATGCCCTGGACCAGGGTGGTGCCGCCGACGAAGCAGATGCCACCCAGGATCGCGGCTCCCACGGCAGCGCCGATGGCCGAGGTTCCCGCCAGGCTGGTGAAGTTCAGGTTGCTGGCGATCAAGCCCCGGGCCAGACCCGCCCCGGTCGCGATCCCCGCGCCGATGGCTCCGCCGCCGGCCAGACCTGCCAGCAACGCGCCGCCGCCGACCACCTGCCCGACGAACTTGACCGGGCCCTTGACCTTCTCGGGAACCTGAGGCCGCTCTTCGCGGAAGGGCTCGGCCTTGGGCTGCACCGGGACGCCGCTCTTCTCGGCCAGATGGTCCATCGCCCCCTTCACGGCGCCGGGCGCCATCCCGAGCATGAAGGGCACGGGCTTGCCGGCCATCTCGCCCAGCTTGGCTCCAGCGCGCCATCCACCCGCCGCGCCGGCCACTCCGCCCAGGACCATCCCGACCTTGCCGACGGCGCTGACGGTGCTCAGGCCGGTGGACAGGAAGTTCCAGGCGCCTCCCTGGGAAAGGGCAGCCGCGACGGGGCCGGCAAAGCCGCCTCCCAGGATGCTGCCCGCCAGGGCTCCCCCGATCACCCCGCCGTAGAGGCCCAGGGTCATCAGGCTCAGTCCACCCACGCCGGAGGTCACGGTCCCCACATCCTGGGCCCAGGCCTTGCCGGTCTGGATGGCTCCCCGCCCCGCGGCTTCCAGGAGGGTCGGCCGCTTCTCGGCGGGCGGCGCCTTCGAGTCGACGGGGAGGGCCGTGGAGGCAGCCTCAGCCGAAGTCTCGCGGGCGGCTGCGCCATCCACGGCGGCGACTCGCACCGCCGGAACGAAGGGAGTGCCGGATACGCTGGGGTTCGGATTCACTGTCATCTTCGAATAGCTCCCTGAATTCTGGAGCAGCACCCTGGCAGGTGCCGCCGGCGGTGCTGGACTATCGCTCGCGCGAGATGGCGCGTTCCAGATCGCTGATCCGGGAACGCAGCCGGGAGATGTCGCTGTGCAGGCTGCTGTTCTCGCTCTCGGCCTGGGACAGCGCGTGTCGGGCCGACGAGACCGCAGACTCGGCGGACTTCAGTTCCGAGCGGGCCTGGTCGGCCGCCTGCTGGGCCCGGCTGCGCGAGCTCGAGGCGCTCTGCGCTTCCTGGGTGGCCTTTTGGACTTCCGCCTGGACCGGGGGCTTTTCAGCCGAGATCCGCGAGCCGAACTTCGACTGGATCTGACCCCGCACGCGGGCCTCGAACTCGTCGAGCTTCTTCTCGTAGGCGTCGAGCTCCTTGCGCAGGTTGCCGAAGTGCTGATCGATCGGCTTGCGCTCTTCGGAGAAGATGTCCGAGGCGCCCTTGTCGATCCGGGCATCCAAGCCGGCTTCCCACTTCGTCAGCTTCCCCTCGAACTCGTCCAGGGTCCCCTTCCAGCCCTCGAGCTGGCTGCTCCACTGGTCGAGGGTCTCGCGCTTGCCGATCAGGCCGTGGGCTCCCTTGGCATCCAAGGAAGAGTCCGGCCTGGTCGAGCGGGCCTGGAATTCCGCCTGCCCCCGGGTCTCGATCCGCTCCTGGACCTGCTTGAGCTCACCCGCCGAGGCGGTTTCCTCACCTGCCACGTGGTCCTCGGCCCGGGTCAGGCTCTCACTGGCCGCCTTGTGGGCGGTTCGCAGAGTCTCGGCCCCCGTCCGCACCTCGCCGATGCGCTGATTGAGCTGCTGCTCGCGGGCCTCCTGGGCCTCTTTGCGCTCCTTGAGCGCCTCGCCGGTGGGCCGGCGCCCCTGGAGAAGCTTTCCAGCGGTGTGATCCCAGGCCCACTTGGCGCCCTTGACCAGTTGGAGCGCCCCCTTGCCGCCGAGGTACCCCATCAAGGCGGCTCCCACCGCTCCACCGACCAGGGCGGTGGTGGGCAGGGCCGCCACGAAGGTGCCCAGGGTGGCGGTCGAGGAGAGGGCCGTGTGCGCCAGGCTTCCTGCGGCAGCCAGGGTTCCCCCGACCACCAGGCCGCCCACGGCGCCCGACATGGCGCTGGCCCCGCCGATCACCTGTCCGACCGGCTTGAAGACCCCGTCCAGGCGGGTCTCGGGCTTGGCTTCCTTGACCGGCTGCGGCTGAGGAGGAGGAACCTGCTTGCCGGCCAGGCCCTCGACGGCTCCGGCGACGAACCCCGGCACGAAGCCGGCCGCCTTGGCCACGCTGCCTCCCACCTTGGTGCCCACCTGCCAGGCGCCGATGGTGCCGGTCACACCGCCCAGGACCATCCCGACCTTGGCAGCCGCGCCTGCCGCGGTGAAGGCGCCAGCCAGGATGCCCAGGGGACCCGCGCCGGACACGGCCGCCAGCATCGGGCCCAGCCCTCCGCCGATGGCTGCCCCCACGGCGGCACCGCCGATGGTCATGGCATATCCGGCCAGGGCCGTGACGCCCAGGCCGACGGCCCCGCCCACGGTCGTGGAGGCTCCTTCACCCCAGGCCACTCCCTTGCGCATCCCGGCCTGGACCGCCCGGGACAGCGCGGTCGACTCCTTGGGTTCGGGAGCCGGCGCGGCGGCGGGCTTCTCGGCCCCGGCGGCCCGAACCGGTTCGGTGGAAACGGTCAGGGGCGCGGGCGTGAGGTTCAGTCGGGACGAGACGTTCACGGAACACCTCCAGGGTGATTTCCTAGTCATTTTCTACTAGAACACGGAAAGGATGTTGAAATCCATGTGAACCAGTCAACATGAACGGCTCCTCGGAGCGGTCCGGAGCCGTCCCGCCCCGTCCTTCGCCGACGCAGGCATCCGACCTTCGATCGTGGAAACGCTGGCCTAGTTTCGGGAGCAGAGAACCATTTGGGCATCGCAGGCGACATCGCGATCATCACCGTGGCCGCCCTGCTGGGCGGGCTGCTGGCGCATCGGCTGCGATTGCCCGTCCTGCTGGGCTACATCGTGGCGGGAATCGCCGTGGGGCCGAATACGGGCGGACCGACGGTGGTCCACTTCGAGGACGTCGAGGTCCTGGCCGACATCGGCGTGGCCTTGCTGCTTTTCACCGTCGGCCTGGAGTTCCCGGTCGAGCGTCTGGCCCCGGTCCGCCGGATCGCCCTGATCGGCACGCCGATCCAGTTGCTGGTCTCGGCCGGATTCGGCTTCGGGCTGGGGCAGGTGCTGGGATGGGACTGGCACTCTTGTCTCTGGTTCGGGTGCCTGTCTTCGGTTTCGAGCACCATGGTGGTGCTGAAGCTCCTGGCCGACCGGGGCCTGACCGGCACCCTCTCCAGTCGGGTCATGACCGCCATCCTGATCATCCAGGACCTGGCCATCATCCCGATGCTGATCCTGCTGCCCGCCTTGCGGGAACTCGACCAGGGCTTCACGACCCTGGGCCTGGCCCTGGTCAGCTCTTCGCTCTTCGTGGGCGCGATGTTCTTCATGGGCTCGAGGTTCCTGCCCTGGCTGATGGCTCGGGTCGCCTCGTGGCGTTCCCGTGAGCTCTTCATGATCTCGGTGATGGCCCTGGGGCTGGGGATCGGTTATGCCAGCTACCGATTGGGACTCTCCTTCGCCTTCGGGGCCTTCCTGGCCGGGATGGTCCTGTCCCGCTCCGAATTCAGCCACCGGGCCCTCAGCGAGATCATCCCGCTGCGCGACCTGTTCACGATGATCTTCTTCGTCAGCGTGGGGATGATGCTCGAACCGGTCTATCTGCGGCAGCACTGGGGGGTCCTCCTCTTCCTGGTGCTCGCCCTGTTCCTGGGGAAGGCGCTGGTCTTTGGCGCCATCACCCGAATCTTCGGATACGTCAACATCATGCCCGCCGCAGTGGGCCTCTCGATGTTCCAGGTCGGCGAGTTCGCCTTCGTCCTGGCCCGCGTCGGCTACGTGGGCCAGAACCTCTCGGCCGACGTCTACCTGACCATCCTGAGCGTCGCGGCCCTGACGATGGCCCTGACGCCCTTCACCGCCGGCCTGGCCGCTCCGCTCTACGGGTGGTGGCGACGGAGCTTCGGCAGGGTCCCCCCGGCTTCATTCGAGAACCCCGGCGAAGCCCTGACAAGCCACCTGGTCGTGATCGGCTACGGCCGGGTCGGGCGCTTCCTGGCCTCCGCCCTGCGCGAAGAAGGACCGGGGGTCCTGGTGCTGGAGGAGAATCCGGATCGGGCCAGGGCTGCCCGCCAATCTGGCTACGCCGTGATCGCAGGCGATGCCTCCTCGGAGGTCCTGCTGGAAGCGGCGGCCCTGGACCGGGCCCGCCTGGTGGTGCTGACCATCCCCGACCCCCTGAACTCCCTCCTGACCCTGCAGCGAATCCGGCATCTCCATCCCGAGCTGAAGGTCCTGGCCAGGGCCTCCTGCATCGAGCACATGGAGGAACTCGCGCGGCACGGCGTGGAAGCGGCCTTCGTGCCCGAACTGGAGGCGGGACTGGAACTGCTCTATGAGGCCCTGATCGAGATCGGACGGACGGCACAGGATGCCCAGGAGCTGCTCCACCAGGTCCGCCGACAACACTATGCGCCGATGCTGCGCGAGGCCGAAGAGGTGGATGGAATCCGCCTCCAGGCGATTCATCGTTACGAGGTACCCCCCCCATGCGAGACGAACTGAACACCGAGGTCCTGGTCGCCGGAGGTGGACTGGGAGGCTGCGCCGCCGCCTGGGCCGCGCTGCGCCTGGGGCACCGCGTGATCATGACCGAGGCGGGGGATCGCCTGGGAGGGCAGATGACCGCCCAGGCCGTCCCACCCGACGAGCACCCATGGATCGAATCCTTCGGTTGCACCCGCAGCTACCGGGAGCTCCGGGAGGGGATCCGCGAGCACTATCGGAGGTACTATCCCCTGAACTCCCGGGCCCGGCGCGATCCCCGCCTGAACCCCGGGAACGGGTTCGTCTCGACCTTGTGCCACGAACCCCGGGTCAGCCAGGCCGTCCTGGAGGCCTTCCTGGCCCCCTACCAGGCCGGGGGTCGCCTGAAGGTGCTTCTGCATCATCGCCCCATCTCGGCCAGTTGCCAGGATGACCGGGTCGAGGCCGTGACCTTCCAAGGGCCCGCGGGAAGCCGGCCCCTCACGATCCGGGCTCCCTACGTGATCGATGCCACCGAGTTGGGGGATCTGCTCCCCCTGGCCGGCGTCGAACACGTCATGGGGGCGGAGTCCCGGGCCCAGACCGCCGAGCCGCACGCAGCGGACACGGCGGATCCCCTGAACCAGCAGGCCATCTCGTGGTGCTTCATCCTGGACCATCGTCCTGGAGAGGACCACACGATCGAGCGCCCCCAGGACTACGCCTTCTGGCGGGACGAGATCCCCAGGCTCAAGCCGGCATGGGGCGGACCGCTCCTCTCCTGGCAGGCCACCCACCCGATCACCCTCCAGCCGGTGGTCCGGACCTTTGACCCGGTCCAGCCGGAACCCCACCGCGGACCGATGGACCTGTGGACCTTCCGACGGATCGCCGACCGGGCCAACTTTGAAGGGGAAGCCTATGAGAGCGACCTGGTCCTGGTGAACTGGCCCCAGATCGACTACCTTCCAGGGCCCCTGGTGGGAGTCCCGGAGGACCAGGTCGCCCGACACCTCGAGGGGGCCCGCAGCCTGAGCCTGTCCATGCTCTACTGGATGCAGACCGAGGCCCCCCGGCGCGACGGCGGGACCGGGTGGCCCGGCCTGCGACTGCGCCCGGATGTGACGGGGACTCCCGATGGGCTGGCCAGCGCGCCCTATATCCGGGAATCCCGAAGACTGCGCGGGGTCTTCACGGTCTGCGAACAACACGTCGGCCTGCAGGCCAGGATGGAGGCCACCGGCCTTCGGCCTCCGGAGGTCGGCGCCGAGCGCTTCCCGGATACCATCGGGATTGGCGCCTATCGCATCGACCTCCACCCCAGCACGGGCGGAGACAACTACATCGATGTCAGCGCCCTCCCCTTCCAGATCCCGCTGGGAGCGCTGATCCCGCTGCGGGTCGAGAACCTCCTGGCGGGCGCCAAGAACCTCTCGGTCACCCACATCACCAACGGCTGTTATCGCCTGCATCCGGTGGAGTGGAATGTCGGAGAGGCAGCCGGGTTGCTGGCCGCGTTCTGCCTGAAGCGTCGCCTGGTTCCCCGACAGATCCACGCCCACTCCGGCCTCCTCTCCGATTTCCAGACCCTTCTGCTCAACGAGGGCGTGGAGCTGGAGTGGCCCGCCCTGGGCCCGCTCTGAGCGGGACCGGAGGAACCCCTCCCAAGGAACTCGAAAGGCAGGCTCCCGTGAAAGCGAATCGGCTCTCTCCCCAGGACAGGCGGCAGGCTCGAGTGGATTCCCTCTGCCTGGAGGCCTTTGCCCACCTGCAGGTGGCCAACTCGCGCAGGGCGGCGAAGGCTGCCCGACGCGCCCTGAAGCTCAAGGAGGATCACCCGCAAGGACAGGCCCTGCTGGCCATGGCCCTGCGATCCGGGGGCCTCTTCGGGGAAGCCGAAAGACACGCCCGCCGGGCCCTGGAGCTGGCCCCGGGCCAGCCGGACCTCCTGTTCATCCTGGGCCTCTGCCTGTGGAGCGCGGGGGACCCCGAAGAGGCCCGCACGGTTTTCGAGGAGGCCCTCCAGAAGGCTCCGGAACGCGCCGACATGGTCATGGACTTCGCGGGTTTCCTGATCTACCAGCGGCAATTCCCCGAAGCCCTGGCCCTGGCCGAAAAGGCCCGTTCCCTGGCCCCCCACCACCCCAAGCCCGTCGTCCTGGAAACCTGCGCCCGACAGGAGAGCTGGCACCCCGACGCCGACGCCTTGAGCTTCCGGGCTCCGGTGCCGCTGCCCGAAGGCCAGGCCGGGACCTTCGTCCGGGTCGGTGAGACGCTGGTCCAATTCGGCTACTGCGATCTGGCACTGGGAGAATTCAGCCGGGCCCTGGATCTGGACCCGGGCTTTGAGGAGGCCCAGACGCTCTACGCCACGGCCTTCCTCATGCGGAAGAACTCGAACTACTCCTGGTTCCGGGGCTGGCGTTCGCGACTCGGCCGCCCTCTGGTCCTGGCTTTGACCCTGTTGCCGCTGCTCGGCCTGGGGGCCCTGGCCTGGTTCTTCCATGTCCAGATGGAAGGGCTCCTGAGCGGAATCTGCGCCGGGCTGGGCCTGGCCTACTTCCTGGGAACGGCCTTCACGCTGGGAGTCTACGCTCGGCGCCTGACGCCCCGGGACTTCCAGACCCTGGTCCAGTCCAGGAACCTGACACCCCAGGGCCGCCAGAAGCAATCCGGCAAGAGCGCCGAGACCCCGGCCCCGGATCGGAGCAGAGGGTTCTCCGACATGCAGCCCGCAGCCCCTTCCGTCGAGGCCATCCCCCGGGATACCGGGGGAGCCGAGGATGCCGGTCGCCTGCGTCGGCACCTGGAAGACCAGGGAGCGCTCCTGAGAAACTACTCCAACTCGCTCTTCACCCTGGCCATCCTGGCCCTGGTGGTCCTGGCCTGGACCGTCCTGCGCAAGAACACCCCGGGAGTCCTCATCACCCCGCCCCTGCTCTTTGCCGAGAAGGCTTCTGCCGCCTTCACCGTCGCACTGGTGGCCGGGGCCCTGTGGTTCAGGGCCAGGGCCAGGCGCCTGACCGAGAGGCGCTGAAGACCCCGGAGTCTGGCGGGGTTCAGTCCTCCATCCTCACCCAGAAGCAGGTCAGGGTCCGCCGGACTCCGGGAGTGGCCTGAATCTTCTCCACCACGAGTCGTCCGATGGCGTTGTGGCTCTCCCCCTCCACCAGGGCCACCACGTCGTAGGGGCCGCTCACGGCGCTGGAGGCTTCGGGTTTGATCCCGTCGATCTTCAAAAGGCTCTCGGCCACCCGGGTGGACATGCCCAGGTCGGTCTCGATCAGGATATAGGCGCGAGGTCTCACGGTGGACCCTCCTCGTCTGGTTCCCGGAAGCCCGCCCCAGGTTCCCGGTGGGCCTCCCTTCCCTCCCGCGCCGGGGCATCCCTGCATCCGGCCGGCAGGCAGGCCGGAGGGTCCGTCGAAGCGCGGCCTCCATGCTCTCAGTCTCCTCTCCCTGGAAGGGCTTCCTCGGCTGGCTCCTGATCGCCCTTTCCCTGGCCGCCCCCGCCGGGGCCATGGTGCATCCCCGCCTTCTGGACTGGCAGGCGCGATTGTCCCGGATGCTTCCCAGACCCGTCCGGACCGATCGCCCCGACCCTCCCTCGGGATCCCCTGGAACTCTTCGCCGGAATCCGAATCCTCCAGCGCCGGGAGGAAGTCCTGGGACGCTTCGAAGAGCGGTTGGCCTTGCTGGAGAGATCCCTGGAGAGCCTGGACCTGTACCGCCGGGAGGTCAACCAGGCGCTGCGCCTGGCCCCACGGGGGCCCGCCGGCCCCGACCTGGAAGCCCCCCGAGAAGGCCTGCCGGCCCCCGAACTCCGCCCGGACGCGATCCATGTCCTGAGGTGGCTGCCTTCCCCCGGCCCCGGCGTCCCGAGAGAGCGCCTGCGCCTCCTTCGCGAGGCCGCCTTGGAGGACACCCGCCGGATCCGCGCTTTGGAAGCCCGGACGCTCCAGGCCCGGGATGCCTTCCTGGAAGGCACCCTGAACTGGCGTCGACACCTGCGCCTCCTGGCGGGCCACCTGGACCCGGCGACCGGACTTGCCTTCCCCTCGTCGGCTGCCCCCCAGCACCCTCCCCCGATCGAGATCATCCCCCCTCCTCCCCCCCTGGATCTGCCGGAGCTCCGGGAGTCGCCCCCGCCGGACCCGAATCTGGAGGAGGGGATTTGAGGCGCCGGGACTTCGACCGCTGCGTCCGGGAGGCCATCGAGAGCCTGCCCGAGGAGTTCCGGGTCCGCCTGGACAACGTGCTGATCTCCGTCCAGGACCAACCGGATCCCGAACTGCTCGAAGAGATGGACAGCCCTTCCCTGCTGGGAATCTACCTGGGCACCCCGCTGACGGAGCGAAGCCTGGACACCCCATTCCAGATGCCCGATCGGATCCTCCTCTTCCAGGGGCCCCTGGAGGATTTCTGCCAGAGCGAGGAGGAACTCGTCGAAGAGATCCGGATCACCGTCGTCCACGAGGTGGCCCACTTCTTCGGCCTGGAAGAGGATGAGATCGTGGCCGTTCTGGGAGAATAGGGATCTGATGAGCCTGCCGCCTTGGAGCGTCTGGTTGGAGGGCCGGGATCTCGAGGCCCTCCAGGAGAGCCTGGACTGGTTCCACCGACCTCCCGGGGGCCTGAGTCGGCTTCTGGGTCTTCTCGATCGTCCGATGGAAGCGGCCTGGCAGAAGGTCCCGCAATCCGCCAGGGATTCGACCGCCCAGGCCATCCACTCGGCCATGCAGACCCTGCTGGAGACGACCGGCCGAAGCCTCGCCTTCCAGCCCCTCCTGGACACCCTGTGCGCGGCGGCCGGCCGGGAGATCTCCGGCCCCGGCCAGATTCGGCTCATGGACCTGGGCGCCCTGGATCGGGTGAGCCGCCGGACCGTGGAGGCGCATCGAAGAGCGGCCGCCGTGGAGGGTGGGGTCAGCGGATTCGCCGGACTGCCGGGGTTGCTCCTGGACGTACCGGCCCTCTACGCGCTGATCTTCCGGATGATCCAGGAAATCTCGTTCCTCTTCGGCTTCCCGGTCGAGTCCCTGCCCGAGAAGGCCCATATCCTGAAGGTCGTCGACCTGGGCCACCAGACCGGGCTGGAGGCCCGAAGACAGGGCCTGGAGGAACTCCAGGCCGTGCAGGGGAGCCTCCACGCCGGGGTTGCCGGTCGGGAGATGGAAAAACAGGTCCTCCTGCGCGGGTTGGGGACCCTGGCCGAGAAGATGGCCACCGGACTGACCCGGAGGAAGCTGGCCCAGACCCTGGCCGTGGTCGGCTCGGTCGTCGGGGCCGGCGTGAACTACCAGCTCCTGGGCGATGTCGGGGACACCGCGCGGCACGCCTACCGCCTCCGCTTCCTGATGCGTCGGGCGCACGAGCGGGAAACCCGGGGAGGAAGGCCGACCCGGAAGCTCTCCTGAGCCTCAGCGCCCCCAACTGGCCTTGAGGAAGGTCGAGACCAGGAAGGCCAGGGCCTTGCCGACCTGGCGGGAGCCTCCCTCCGGGAGCAGGTCGGGCGCTCCCTCGGCCAGGTGCACCCAGGCCACCGGGACCCGGCGGGCCAGGTGATCCAGGTAGCGGGCCGCCTCCTCGCAGGTCAGGCCATTGGGAGCCTGGGCGCTGGACGGCATCCCGGCCAGCGCGTCGAGATCCAGCTCCAGGCCGACCGGAGCGCCGCCTGCCAGGGCGTGGGAGGCGGCTCGGTCCAGGGCCTGAACGAAATCCAGCTCCTGGCGCACGAAGACGCTCTCGTAGGTCACGTGGCGCCCCCCCCAGGCGAGCATGCGGTCCAGCATCTCCTGGGAGTTGAACCCCTCGTGCAGTCCCAGGACGAAGTAGGATGCCAGGAGCCCGGCTTCCCGGGCGTAGCTGAAGCCGTTCCCGCTATGCCTTCCCTCCAGAGCCCGGAAATCGGCGTGGGGATCACAGTTCACCACGGCCAGGCCGGATTCCGGGGCCTCTCCCCGTTGGCGAAGACCCCGCATGACCCCCTGCATGATGGGGAAGGCGTTGTTGTGTCCCCCTCCGATCACCACCGGGATCAGGCCTGAAGCCACGATCTCCTCGACGACCGGGGCCACCCGGGCATCGAGCTCGGCACACAATTCCCGCAGGCGCTCGAGTTCTGCCGGCCGGGACCCCAGGCCGCGGGCGGCCTCCTGCAGATCCCCGGTCTGGACCCGGCCTGCCAGCAGGACCTCCTGGGCGGGCAGGAAGTGGTTGGCCTGCTGATTGAGGAAGATCTCGAGGAAGGCCTCCCAGGCCCCGTCCGCCCCGGGTCGCCCCAGGTTCGCGCGGGGCCCCAGATCCTCCGGGATTCCCAGGAGGGCAAAGCGCGCTCCGGAGCGCTGCGCCTGCTGCCAGGGATCCCGCCCCCCCCCGGTCCCCAGCAGGCCCAGGACCTGCCCGACCCGGACCTCTCCGGGACGAGAGCGGACCAGGTCGCCGAGATCGGAATCCTGAAAGGGAACCAGCATCGAAGGGGAGATCACGGGCAAGGCCTCCAGACTGACTGAGGCTGCCTTCCTGGAGGAGGCCGGTCGCTCCTGCGGATCCCTCGGTTCTCACGCCAGGCGGCGGATTCAGGGGAGCGCCTACCCGCCCGTGGCCACGAAGGTGAAGGGTTTCAGGACGTCGGGTGCGTGCCCTTCCTGATCGAAGAGGTCGAAACCCGAACGGGTCAGGTTGCTCAACTGGTAGGCGCCGCTGCGCCCTCCGGTCACCACCGCAGGCTTCCGGCTGAACGGAGGGTCGAAGGAGACGCGGAAGGTCCGATCGGGATTGAGACCGACCGACCAGTCTCCCGAGCCCTGTCCGTAGAGGGGACCGGGTTCGACCACCCCCCACACGACCCGGGTCTGATCCCAGGGGGCCCCGGCCTGGGGGTCTTCCGGACGCATGGCCGAGCCATCCGAAAAGACGATGAAGGTGCCCTCCGACTCGGGGACCACCCCACAGGCCAGGTTGCCCGAACCCGCCACCTGCCCAGAGACCAGGGCGGGCCTGGAGAAGCCCACCGCGGGCTGGTAGCGCCCGGCCGCGTTGGCCACGCTCCCGTCCGGACGCGTGATCCGGCCGCTGGACCAGAGCAGGAAGGTTCCCGCGCGGTTGCGGTAGCCCGTGACCAGGACATTGTCCGACCCCCGGACATCCGCCGGGGAGGCTTCGACCGGCCCCGCCGGAGGACGCCAGGCCAGGAAGGTCCCGAGCATGAACGCGAGCACAAGCAGGGCTCCTTGGGCGTATCGGCTCCACATGTGATTCGACCTCCTTGCGGCACCGCTTCGCCCCACATCGAACATGTCCTCCAAGCCACCTGACATCACGAAACTTTCACGCAAAAGGTCCAAAGGGGGCAGGCCGCGAAGTCCGGGTGGCGAGATGTTGCCTCGGGGCCCGCCGTCCCGAGGCTTTGCCACAAGGGAGAGGGCTCGATGCAGATTCCCAGGATCCCCGACGAGGACTGGACGCTGCCCGGAGGGATCACGGCTCGTCTGCGCGCAGCGGGAACGGCCGATCTCCAGGCCATCCGGGGGCTCTATCACCGCACCTATGGAGACCGCTACGCCGTCCCGGAGGTCGCCAACCCGGAACACACCGCTCGAGCCCTGGCGGATCCGACCAACTACCTCTGGCTGGTCACCGAGGTCCAGGACCGGGTGGTGGGCAGCGTGATCTTCGCCGTGGATCCCTACCACAGGCTGGGGAAGGCCTTCGGAGGGGTGATCGAACCCGAGTTCCGAGGGCAGAAGATCATGACCCACATGATCCAGGAGGGCCACCGACGCCTGCTGGTGGAGGGAGGGCCATGCGATCTGCTGTACGCCGTCGTACGGACCTTCGTCTCGCTGACCTTCCATTCCGACCTGCGCGGCCTCGGCTACGTCGACACCGGAATCTTTCCCAACGTGCGCCGGGTCCGGGATTACGAGACCCACGGATTCAAGCTCTGCGCCGGCCCGCACGCCTACGCGCGCCGTCGGCGCCCCCCCCGCCTCTTCCACCAGGTCGAGACCTTGTATCAGATCGTCGCCAGCCGGTTGGACCTGGCCCCTCCGGAGATCGCGCAAGTCCGACTCTCGGCGCGGCCCGGCGAGCTGGTCGCCCTGGACCAGGTCCCTCCCGAAGAGTTCCCCGGCGGGATCGAGGCTGAACGCGAAAGGCTGCGCCATGAGGGGAAGCTGGAGTTCGGCTTCTATCCCCTTCACGAACCCAACCTGATGCTGGCCAGCCAGGACCGCTCGGTCAAGGCCTTCCTGTATCACCAGCCGGTGGACGGCCACGCCAGCCTGCTGGGGATGACGACCGGCGGCCGGGACATGGTGGACGTGCTGGAATCCCTGGGGAGCGCCTGCGAGGCCCTGGACGTCAAGTATCTCGAGATCCTGGCCTCGGCCTACGACCCTGTGGTCCAGGCCCAGCTCTGGCAGGCCTACTTCATCCCCAGCGCCTGGTTTCCGGCCGCCCGTCTCTGCGAGGATGGCTGTCGCGAGGACTACCTGGTCGCCTCTCGCACCTTCGTGCCGCTCCACTTCAAGGGGCTCAAGCTGACCGAGGAATCCAAGCCCTTCATCCTGGAATACTTCAAGCTGTATACCGGAAGACTCTGGGAGGAACTCGTGGATGCCTGAACCGGTTCCGGCGATCCCGGTCGAGCGGGAGGAACTCCGAATCCTGCGGCGGGCCCGGCGGGTCCTGGCCCGAAACCGGGGGGCCACCGACCGCCTGATCGCCCAGCGTGCGGCCTATGCCGCCGGGCCCCGCCAGGACGGCTTCTTCCTCGAGGCGATGAACGAGAACTTCGCCCACCACTTCCTGGGGTGCCCCCTGTACCGGGCCCGGTGCCTCCAGGTGGGGATCCTTCCGGGCGACATCCGCCGCGTCGAAGACCTTCCCCGAATCCCCCACCTCTTCGTGACGGTCTTCAAGAGGAACACCCTCTTGACCGGGAGCCCGGAGAAGATCCGCCTGACCCTGACCTCGAGCGGGACCGGCGGGGAGCGCAGCGCCATCCACCTGGATGCCCGATCCCTGCGCCGGATCCGGCGGATCGTCCACAACATCTACCGGGATCTCAAGATGACCTCCCGCGAGGTCACCAACTACCTGTGCTTCACCTATGATCCGACCGTGGCCAAGGACCTGGGCACCGCCTTTTCCGACGAGTTGCTGACCCGCCTGACCCGGGTCGGCCAGGTCCACTACGCGATCCGACCGGATGGCCAGGGAGGCTGGCATCTGGATCGGGAGGCCTGCTTCGAGGCCCTGGAGCGCTTCGAACGCGAAGGGAGCGCCTTCCGGATGCTGGGTTTCCCGGCTCACGCCTGGGAGGTCCTCCAGGACTACGTCCGAACGCGAGGACGAACGCTGCGCTTCCCCGTTCGCAGCTACGTCCTGACCGGCGGAGGCTGGAAGACCCTGGGGGATCGCGAGATCCCCAAGCCGCTCTTCCGCTCGGAGGTGGCGCGAATCCTGGGAATCCCCTCAGACCACATCCGCGACCTGTACGGGATGGTCGAACACGGGGTCCCCTATACCGAGTGCGAGGCGGGCCGGATGCACGTCCCGATCCATTCCCGGGTCCTGGTCCGGGATCCCGGAACCCTGGAGATCCTCCCCCCGAACCAGACGGGGATCTTCCACATGCTGACCCCCTACCTGTCTTCCTTCCCCGCCCTTTCCCTGCTGACCACCGACCTGGGCCACCTCCAGACCGGGTGTCCCTGCGGTCGACGCGCGCCGGTGATCGTCCTGGAAGGCCGAGGCGGGGTGACCCGCCACAAGGGCTGCGCCCTGGCAGCCCTCGACATCCTCTCCCCCGAAGGAGCCCATTGAACATGTACACCAGGTTTGGAGGCGGCTGGCGCCTGCTGGCGGGTCTTCTGGCAGGCGCCACCGTGGGCGCAGTCATGGGCCAGGGGATCGAGATCATCCCATCCGCCGTCTCGCTTCTGGCCGCCAGCACGGCGGCCCTGATCGGAGTCCTGGCCACCCTGATCCTGCGGGCCGGGACTCCTCGCCGGGAGCGACCTTCCCGAGCAGGTGGAACGGCCCTGATGATCCTCCTGGCCTCCTACCTGGTGGTCGGGCGCCTGGTCTGGCTGCAGCTCGGGCCCATGGAGTTCGTCTCCTATCTCGCCGCGGGCGCCGTCATGGCCTGGCTGGTCTTCACCTCGTTGGCCGAAAGCCCGCTCTTGACGGCCTTCGGGCTGGGGGGCCTGCTGGGCGCCGGCTGTGGCGTCCTGGTGCCGATGCTGGCCCCGGCCAGCTTCGAGCCGCTCTTCTCGCTGCTGACGCAGGCTCAAGAGAAATCCATCGCCTACGGAGCCCTCAGCCTGCTTTGCGCCTTTGCGGGGGCCTTCACGGCCGTGGCCGGGCGGCTCTCCGGATTCGGGCTGGCCGAAAGCCGCCACGACGATGTCTGGCGTTTCAATCCCGGAGGGCGGCTGGCCACCGGCAAGGAGAAGTCCTAGATGGCCTGGGAGCACTACCTCTTCGGCGAATTGAAGAGCTTCACGGCCCCCCCCGACCTGGCCTTCGTGGAGGAGGTCCTGGACCGGGCCGAGGCCGTGCGCGAGACCTTTCGCACCATCGAGGTCCGGCATGTCCTGGATCTGCTGGATCGGGTCGGACGCCTCTGGAGCAACCCGGAATTCGGCCCCCGCCAACTGGCCATCCGGCATCTGCCCGAGGTGGTCGGCTTCTCGCCGCAGATGGTGGAACGAGGCCTGGACGAACTGGGCCGGCTGCTCTCCAGGCCGAACCTGCTGGAGATGCTGCGCTACGAACTGGGAGTGCCGGAGGCCCTGGACCGCTGGACCTGGAGGCCGGGCTTCAACGGCTATGTGCGCGGCATGCCCCTGGGGATCGTGCTGCACGTCTCGCCGGGGAACGTCTTCCTGGGAGCCGTCGATTCGCTGTTGCGCGGATTGCTGACCAAGAACACCAATCTCCTGAAGGTCTCCAGCGCCGACCCGATCTTCCCCCTGCTCTTCGCGCGGACCCTCGCAGACCAGGACCGGGAGGGCCGGATCTCGAGTTCCTTTGCCATCCTGACCTTCCGCGGAGGCGAGAGCGATCTCGAGGCGCGCTTCAAGGCCCGCTGCCAGGGGACGGTGGTCTGGGGTGGAGAGCAGGCCCTCCAGGCCTGGGGCCGGGATCTGCCTGCGGGAAATCGCCTGGTCGCCTATGGGCCTCGCATGTCCCTGGCGGTGATCACCCGGGAATGGCTGGAGAAGGCCGACCTGGCCGAATCGGCCAGGGCCCTGGCCCGCGATGTCGTGATGTGGGAGCAGCGGGGTTGCGGAAACCCCCAGATGCTCTTCCTGGAAGACTCGGGAGCCCGGGGCGAGGACTTCCTGGGAGCCGTCCGGGAAGCCCTGGACGAGGCCGCGGAGAGCCTGCCTCCCGCGCGACTGAGTCGGGATGAGCAGATCGAGATCCTGCGGGAACGGGAGCTGGCGCGCTTCGGGGAACTGACCGGGGAATCCCGGGCCTGGAACTCTCCGGGGGGAACCCGCTGGACGGTCCTGTGGCGTCGGGCCACGGATCGCCTGGGTTCGCCCTTGAACCGGACCCTGGTGGTCCATCCCTATTCCCGATGGGGAGAGGTCCTGGGAGCCCTGGCCCCCTATCGGGAGGTCCTGCAGTCGGTCGGGTTGGGGGCCTCGGGTCCGGCGCTTCGCGATCTCTCGACCGACCTGGTTGGCCTGGGCGCGACCCGGATCACCGAGATCGGCCGGATGCACTCGTCCAAGGCCGGTTCTCCCCATGACGGCTCGTTCCAGTTGGGGCGGTTGCTGCGCTGGGTCAGCATCGAATCGGTCTCCGAACGCTTCGATGTCGCCGAGCAGGTGGATCCCGGCTCCAAGGCTCCGACCCGCGGCCAGCGCCTGGTGGACCTGATCCGCCATGCCCGGGATGGCTCCCCCTTCTACCGGGCCCGCCTGGGAGCCATTCCGATCCAGGAGCCCTCCGACATCCAGGGGTTGCCCCTCCTGACGGGCGAGGAGGTCCGCCAGAACACCCCTCCTGCGGGCCGGGACCTTCTGACCGGTCCCCTGGAAGGCGCCTATGTCTTTGCCAGCGGAGGCTCCACCGGAGCCCCGAAGTTCTCCTTCTACTCCTACGAGGAGTGGGAAGAGGTGACCGACACCATGGCGGCCATCTACAGCATCGCCGGGATCGGCTCCGGCGACACGGTGGGCAACCTCTTCATGGCAGGAAGCCTGTACACCAGCTTCCTGGCGGCCAGCGAGGCCCTGGAGAAGCTGGGCTGCGTCAGCCTTCCCATCGCCGGGAACGCCGAGCTCAACCAGGTCATGCGCTACGTCGAGCTCTTCCGTCCCACGGCGATCCTCGGACTTCCCAGCGTCCTGGTGCAGATCGCCGAGACGGTGGAAAGGCGGGGCCTGGACCTGAAGATTCCCAAGATCCTCTATGGAGGCGAGCACCTCTCGCGCGAGGCCAAGACCTACCTTCGAGAGCGCCTGGGAGCCGAAGTGGTCCTCAGCGCCGGGTACGCCTCGGTGGACGCCGGGCCTGTCGGCTACCAGTGCCCCTTCAGGCCGGGTGGGGTCCACCACCTCCTGTACGACTACCAGTACCTGGAGATCGTGGATCCCGAGACGGGCCTGCCTGTTCCCGAAGGGGAAGTCGGCGAGATCGTGGTCACCTGCCTGAAACGCCGCCTGATGCCGCTGATCCGCTACCGCACCGGGGACCTCGGCCGCCGGGTTCGCGAGCAGTGTCCCTGCGGGCGGACCACGCCGCTCTTCGAGTTGAAGGGTCGCACGGGTGATGTCCTGCGGGTCGGCACGGTCAGCATCTACCCGGACTCCATCGCCGCCGCCCTCTCCCGGGTGGAGGGGGTCAGCCACCTCTTCCAGATCGTGGCGGATCGCGCCGGCGCCAAGGATGTCCTGACCATCCGAACCGAAAGGCTGCATCCCGGGGGGCCGGACCGCAGCGGGGCGATCCGTCAGGCCATCCTGGACGAGAACCCGGAGCTTCCCGAAGCCCTGGACGAAGGGTGGCTGGGCGCCCTGGAGGTCGAGGTCCTCGACCCCGACGGGCTGCCTCGCAACGAGCGCACCGGCAAGATCCGCAGGACCGTGGATCGGCGCACCTGAGCCTGTGTGAGGCTCGGTCCGGAGACCCACACAGGCTCCTGGGGGAGACCCACATGGGTTCCTAGCGGAGGTTGGCCATGACCTCCAACAGAACCGGGCGCAGACCGTCCAGGACGAACTGGACACCCAAGGCGATCAGGATCATGGCCATGACCCGGGTCAGGACCTCGGTCCCCGAACTCCCGAGCCAGCGCGCCGCCCTGGGGGCCAGGGCCAGCACCACGGCCGTCAGGACGAGCACGGCCACGACCGCGACGGCAAAGGCCAGCCGGGTGGACCAGGTCGGAGCCTGCCCCATCAGGATCATGGCCGTCGTGATGGCCCCGGGCCCGCAGATCAACGGCATGGCCAGGGGGACGACGGCCAGGTCCACCCCGCTCCCCTGCTGCACCTCGGTGCCGTGCCCCGAGCCCGCCAGCATCTGCATCCCCATGCCCACGAAGATCATCCCGCCGGCGATCCGGAGGGCCGGAATCGTGATGCCGAAGACCTTCAGGATCATGCTGCCGGCCACGGCGAAGACGGCGATCAGCACCAGGGAGATCAAGCAGGCTCGAATGGCCAGCCGGCGGCGCTCCTCGGCACTCATGCCCTCCGTGAGGCCCACGAAGATCGGAGCCGCCGTCAACGGGTCCATGATCACCAGCAACGACGAGAAGCACACGAGTCCAAAGGTGATGGCTTCGGGCATTTCAGTCCTCCGATCCGTCCGAGAAGGCCTCGGCGGACCGCGCAGGACTACTCCTCCGCGCCGCCGATGGGCAGGGGCGCACCCGAAACGGGTGTCGACAACACAAAAGTGGTGCGCACCCGGTCCAAGCCCGGAATGCGCGCCAGACGCTCGAGAAGGAAGTGCTCGTAGGCCCTCATGTCCCGCACGGCCACCTTCAGGAGGAAGTCCTCCTCGCCCGCCACGTGGTGGACTTCCAGGACCTCAGGGAACCCGGCCACCTCCTCCAGGAAGCGGTGATGGGACTCGGTCCGGTGGTCCACCTGCTTGATCCCCACGAAGGCCAAGGTGCCACGGCCCACCGCCTCGGGATCGATCCGGGCCGTGTAGCCTCGAATCACGCCTCTCCCCTCAAGCTTCTTCAGCCTTTGTGCCAGGGGGTTGGGGCTCAGTCCCACAGCCGCGGCCAGGGTGGTGTTGGAGATTCGGGCGTTCTCTTGGAGAAGGCGCAGAATCTGTAAGTCTATGCTGTCTATATTCAAGCCTCTAGCAAAAACCTCTCACCCAGAACCTAACCACAGCAAGATCATTCTGTCAAGCCCAGGATGGCCACATGAATCCGCCGCCCGGGAGCGGAAGCGGGACGTGGGAGGCCCAAGCCACAGAGCGCGCAGAGAACACAGAGAGCAAGCCCTGGCCTTGCTTCAAGCTCCGAGGCTGGCGCACAGAAAGACGGCACCGGGAGCCTCGAGGCTCCTGGTGCCGTCCTCTCTTCAAGGGTTGCGGCGCTGGGTCCGACTAGATTCTTTCGACCAGCATGGCCGTGCCCATGCCTCCTCCCACGCAGAGCGAGGCCAGCCCCCGAGCCTTGCCGGAACGCTGGAGCTCATGGAGCAGGGTCACCAGGATCCGGGCCCCGGAGGCTCCGATCGGGTGTCCCAGGGCGATGGCCCCGCCATTCACGTTGGTGATCGCGGGATCGATGCCCAGCTCGCGGATCACCGCCAGGGACTGGGCCGCAAAGGCCTCGTTGAGCTCTGCGCGTTCCACCTGATCCAGCGTCCAACCGGCGCGGGACAGGGCCTTGCGGGTGGCCTCGATCGGGCCGAGTCCCATGAACCAGGGGTCCAGCGCCGTGGTGGCGTGAGCTGCGATCCGGGCCAGGGGCTTGAGGGCATGGCGCCGGACGAAGTCCTCGCCGGCCACCACCACCGCGGCAGCCCCGTCGTTGATGCCCGAGGCGTTGCCCGCGGTGACCGTGCCGTCGGGCTTGAAGGCGGGGCGCAGACGGGCCAGGGTGGCCACGGTCGTCTCGGGCCTGGGGTGCTCGTCGCGACAGACCACGAGCGGATCGCCTCGGCGCTGCGGAACCGAGACCGGAACGATCTCGGCCTCGAAGGCCCCGGCCTCCCAGGCGCGGGCCACGCGGGCCTGGCTCTCGGCCGCGAAGGCATCCTGTTCCTCCCGGGAAAGCGAGAAGCGCTCGGCGATGGCCTCGGCGGTCAGGCCCATGTGCTTGCCCGAGAACACGTCGGTCAGGCCGTCGTCCACCATCATGTCGACCAGTTCCACGGGCCCCATCTTGCGGCCCTCCCGGACGAAGCTGGCCACGTGCGGAGAGCGCGACATGTTCTCCATGCCGCCCGCCACCACGCACTCGGCGTCGCCGGCAGCGATCATGGTGGAGGCCAGGGCGACGGCCTTCAGGCCCGAACCGCAGATCTGGTTCAGGGTCCAGGCCGGAGTCGTCTGGGGAAGCCCGGCATGAATCGCGGCCTGCCTGCCCGCCCCCTGGCCCAGACCGGCCTGCAGCACGCACCCCATGAGGACCTCATCCACCTCCTCGGCGGCAACTCCGGCCCTGCGGAGCGCCTCCTGGATGCAGGCGGCTCCCAGGGCAGGGGCGGGAACCTCGCGGAAGCCCCCCAGGAAGGAACCGATGGCGGTTCGGGCAGCGGAAACGATATAGACCGACTTCACGGCGACGACCTTTCTCGTCCCCTGAAAGGATCCAGCCGACGACGGGTCGGCTCATGGGCCTGGGCGCGAGGAGACGGGGACGGTTTTCACCCCTCGCCCGCCAAAGGGCCTCCCCCCCGGGAGCGGGACGCCTAGTTCTTCCTCCAGCGCAACACGACCCGATCCGCCAGGGTGATCTCCTCTTCATCCTGCAGGGGCTGGCGACTGCGCACGACGGTACGCCCGACCTTGGTCGTGCTGGTCTTGCTCTCATGGACCAGGACGAACCGGTCGCCTTCCACCACCAGGGTGCAGTGCTTCCGGGAAACCTGGGAGTCGGGAAGCGAGATCCCGCAGTCCGGACTGCGCCCGATGGAGGTCTCCCCCAGGACCTGGAACTTCCTGCCTTTGGAGCCCCCCTTGAGCACCTCGATCAGACCGGTCATCCGCTGGGGTTCGCTGGGAGGCTCGGGCGCGGGAGGTTCCGGCGCGGAAGCGATCTCCGGAGCCGGCTTGGGAGCAGGCGGCGGGGCCTCCTCGACCTCCCTCTTCTTGCGGGCCTTCCTGGGTGGTTCGGGGCGGACCTCGGCCGGGGCCGCCGGGGGCGGCGCGGAGACCGAAGTCCCGGCAGGGGGCGTCCTGGGAATCAGCCAGGCCGGGGGCGGCGCCTTCTCTTCATTGGGCATCTCTCCCAGAAAACCGGACTCGGGCGGAACGACGGAGACGATCTGGGGGTCGGAACCCGCAGGCACTCCCCCACCTCGGCCGACGACCTCCAGGATCAACTGGCCCATCTGCAGGCGCACCCCGGGAACCAGCCGGCCGCTGGCAGCCGGCGTCCCGTTGGCCATCAACGGGCTGATCGGCGAGCGGTTGGAGAAGTTGTAGACCTTCTCCTCCGGGTTCCAGTTCAAGATGGCGTGAACCCGAGCGATGCTGGGTTCTTCGAACTCGATGGCGCTGGAGCTGACATTGAAGGCATCCGAGCTGCGCCCCAAGGTGATGCTGGGGCCTTCAAGCGGGATGACCTTCCCGGAGTCCTTTCCGCCGACCACCTTCAGTTCATACAGAGCCTCTTGCGCCATGAAAACGACCTCGCCCTAGGTATTTCGGGGACCTCGCCCGGCAACGCCCCGGGTCCCCGCCAGGATCCATGGCCCGACCTGGGAAACGCGGCGACGCTTCGTGAAGTTCCCGGCCGATCCCCGAATTCCTGGAACGGCTCCCCATAAAACCCGGATTCTTCACGGAAGCCGACGGTATCTGTGGTAGCCTCCGGGCGTCGCCGAGCAGTCCGGCCGCAGGATCAGGACCTCCCGGGCCGGGACCGTCACCTCCACGCCGCCCGCAAAGGCGGTCCATTCCCTGCCGGTCAGGGCATCCCTCAGGACCGTGACGTCCTGGATCCGGCCGTCCCGCAACTGGACGAACCGGGTCCGTTCCTGGTCTCCGGGGTTGGCCACCACCACCACGGTCTCCCGAGAAGAGCCCGTGCGACGCAGGAAGGCGAAGAGGTCCTCGGCGTGCAGTCGGCGGAAGTCTCCCCAGCGCAGGGCCGGGCTCTCCCGCCGGAGTTCCAGGAGACGGCGATGCAGGCCCAGCATGGGGTTCTCGTCCCGGACCAGGTCCCACCGCATGGGCGCCCGGCTGGCCGGCTCAGGGCCTCCTTCCATCCCCAGTTCGCTGCCGTAGTAGAGACAGACACTGCCCGGCAGGGTGAACTGCAGGATCCGCGCCATGCGCTGCTGGTGGAATTCGGGAAGCTCGTGGGCGAGCCGGGCGGTGTCGTGGTTGTCCAGGACCAGCCAGGCCTTCAGGAGATGGTCCAATCCGGCGTCCTGGACCATGGTCTCCCACATGTCGGCGGCGGCGCCAGGCGACAGACGGCCATCCACCAGGCGCAGCAGGAGGGCCCGGCCGTGCATGTTCATCACCCCGTCCACGGCCGGGTGCCACCCCTCGGGATAGTTCCAGATCTCCCCGATGATCGCGGATCCGGGCCGAGCCTCGTGGGCGCAGCGGGTCAGTTCGTGCAGGAGTCGGTACCCCAGATCGAAGGCCACATCCAGCCGCCAGCCGTCGATCTGCTCCTGGCGCAGGTAGGATTGAACCACCGAATCGGGGCTGCGGAAGATGAAGTCCTGGACCCGCGGATGTTCCAGGTTCAACTCGGGAAGATTCTCGACATCCAGCCAGCCGATGGCCTCCCCTGGCGCCTCGGGCCGGAATCGGAAGAAGTCCCGCCAGGGGCTCTTGGGGTCCTGCCTGGCCGAGGCGAACATGGGGCTGCGGCGCCCCATGTGGTTGAAGACCCCGTCGAGCATCAGGCGCATCCCCCGCCGATGCAGCTCGGCCGCCAGGGCGGCCACGTCGGTCCGGGTCCCCAGGGTCGGATCCACCTGGTGATAGTCCCAGGCGTCGTACTTGTGGTTGGTCAGGGAGAGGAAGATCGGGTTGAGGTAGACCACGTCGATCCCGAGGTCCTGAAGATAGTCCAGGCGACCGGCGAGGCTCTGCAGGTCTCCTCCCCAGAAATCCACCTCGTGGGTCCAGACCTGGGCCTGCTCATCCCAGGTTCCCTGGGCGGGGATCTCGTCCCAGCGGCGCAATCGCCGGGGCGAAGCGTACAGATGGCCTTTCTCTTCAATCCGGGTGGACGGAGCGAAGCGATCCACCATGACCTGGTAGACCACGGCTCCATTCCGCCAATCCCGGCTTCGCGAGACCATCTCTTCGCGCCCGGCCAGGTCGCGCTCATTCCAAAGGTTCAGATCGTCCATCAGGGCTTCTCCTCATCTCAATCGGAAGGAGTCCTCCCTTCGCGGAAAACCTCCCGACCCATTCTGCCTCGGAGCGGCCCGGAAGACCGGATGGGTCCAAGAGGCAGGGGTCGGGGCCCCTCGCGCTCCGGCCCTCGCAGGAAACGGCCGATCCCCGGCAAAGGGCGGGCGATGCTGCTGGAATACTACGCCCACTCCTGCTTCTCGCTGACCGACGAAAAGGGGCGCCGGATCCTGATGGACCCCTATGCCCCGACGGTGGGCTACGCGATGCCGAAGCGCCCGGCGGACCTGACCCTGATCAGCCACGGACACTTCGACCACGACCACCTTGCTGCCGTCTCCGGCCGGACCCGGGTGATCCGGAGCGCCGGAGAGCATCGCTTCGAGGAGTGGAGCATCCGCGGCTTCCTGGCCGAGCACGACGAGTCGGGCGGGAGCCGGTTGGGGCACCTCACGATCTTCCGCCTGGAGAAGGATGGATTCTCGCTGGTGCATCTTTCGGACCTGAACGGCCCGCTGAGCCCTGAGGTCCAGGCCCGCCTGGAACGCGCCGACGTGCTGCTCATCCCCTGCGGAGGAGCCGGATACACCCTGGACCCCAGACAGGCAGCCCGCCTGGTGCGCGAGTTGCGCCCCCGCAGGGCGGTCCCGATGCATTACATGACGCCCTTCCTGAACCGGCACCTCTTCCCCGCCCTGCAGCCCGTCGAGGCCTTCCTGCAGGAATTCGAGGCCCGACCGCTCCGGGAATCCTGCCTGAGGCTCCAGGGGCCCGGCCCCGAAGGCCCGGAGATCCTGGCCCTCAACCACATGTTCTGAAGTCTCGGGGAACCGCTCCTAGCGCGACTCCAGCACGTGCGAGAACTCCTCGACGAAGCGCTCGGGGGTGATCCCGCAGATGGCGGACATCTGCCGCAGGCGATCGCGAGCCTCGAAGTCCTGGCGGTTCAGCCGGATCATGTACTCCCTGGCGATCCGGTAGGAAAGCGAACTGCAATCCACGTAGCGCACCCTGGTGCGTCGGGTCTGCGGGTCGATCAGGTCGGCAAAGCGCAGAGGCACGATCCGCTCGCCCTGGACGGTGATCACGGCGTTGGTCCCGCCATTCTCCAGGAACTCGACGGCCCCATAACCCAGGTTGCGGGTATAGTCGATGTCGAAGGCCGTCGGATCCACGCAGCGCAGCTCGTAGCCCAGCTCCTGGTTCACGATCCGCAGGTGGATCCCGAACTCCTCCAGGCGGCGGCGAATGGCAAACTTCAGGATGTCCGAGAAGTTCAGCTCGCCCAGATGCAGGTGCCCGTACTCGTCCCGTTCCAGGACCTCGAACTTCGAGAGGAAGCGCTCGAGCTCTTCGGGATCGATCCTTTCCATGAAGCCCTCGGCGACGATGGCCACCCCGTGCTGGCGCCCCTCGACCCGACGCTTGATGATCGAGCCCACGATGGTGTCGACGATCAGGCGAAGCTCGACCCGCCCGGTGAATTCCTCCGGGATCAGGGTCAAGGTGGCTCCGGCGGACTTCCCGATCCCCAGGGCCAGATGACCCGCCTTGCGGCCCATGGCCACGACCACGAACCAACGCCCCGTCACCCGGGCGTCCTGGTAGTAGGTGGACACGATGCGGCTGCCCTCGGCGCGGGCGGTCTCGAAGCCGAAGGTGGGGATGCCGGCTGGCAGGGGAAGATCGTTGTCGATGGTCTTGGGGATGTGGGCGAACTTCAGCTCGTGCCCCATGTGCCGGGCATACTCGGCAATCCGGATGGCTGAATAGGCCGTATCGTCTCCCCCCAGGGTCACCAGGTGGGTGATCTCCAACTCCCGCAGGGTTTCGACGGTGTTGCGCAGGAGGCGCTCGTCCTTGGTGGGGTTGGCCCGGGAGGTGCGCAGGAGGCTCCCCCCATGAAGGTGGATCCGGCTGATCTTGGGGATGCTGAGGAACTCGATCCTCTTCTCCCCGTTCATCAGATGCTGATAGCCGTCATAAATCCCGACCACCGAGTGCCCTCTCTTGATGGCCTCGATGGTGACCGAGCTGATGACCGAGTTGATGCCTGGAGCAGGGCCTCCCCCGATGAGGATTCCGTACTTGCGCACCGGCTCGCCTCTCTTCCTGACCCGCCCGTC
>JALHDH010000178.1 GCA_022839105.1 bacterium | reverse complement strand
GGGTTGAAACCCTTCTATAATAGCTGTCATTCCTACGGAACTGATATTCTAAATCTTATAAATCCTTTTTATCCTATTCATCCCATACCTATTCTCATTTTTAATCTGCGTCATCTGCGAAATCTGCGTGAACATTAAGTTGGGGTTGACAAATTTTCCTGCTTTGGATTTTTTGAAAAAAGCCGAGCGCATATTCCTAAACCCCTTTGGTATGGAATTGCGCCATTGGGTATAATTGGAAACGATTATGCCTCCCGTATTTGGAAAGGCAACAGTGGAAATATAACTTTTCATCCCTGTCTGCCTCTATATCTTATTATGGAGGAAAAATGAAAAAATTTAGCTTACTTTTACTCGTTTTCCTTACGCTGCTTATGTTTTCCTGCAGTGAAAAGGATGATAACCCAACAAATGTTGATTTCTACGGTTACAAACTGGATCAATTTATTTCCAACACCATTTTACGCGATTTAATTGATCCCAATGCAAGTGATACCTTGAATTTCCGGGAATTATTCGCTTATGAAATTGAAGCGAGCGATGGATTCAGTCCCCGTAATTCATCTTACGCTGGTTACGATTTAACCTGGAACTTCTTTAAAGAGGGCTATATTGTCCCTGCCGACAATAACAGGACCTGGTTTCCCGATGAACTTGGACTTCCTAATGCTTTTAAAGTAAAAAGCACAACCCAATTCAATTTATACCGCAAAGTTGAGGTAACCAGTGGAGAAAGCAGTAAGACCATTGAATTGAAAGGTTTAACAATTTATACTATCCCGAATTGGAATTCCGCAAATGAAGAAGCAATTAAACTCAGCGATCTTTTACAGGGTATCAGTTTATCCGATAGCAGCAATATTCGTTTAATCGCCATAGATGACTATTATAAAGATTATACCCCGGAACAAATTGCTGAGGGTTATTATCTGCTGGATTCTGAAGTTACAACTTTTCCTGAGATAAATGATACATTGCCAGGAGCGCTAAAAAAGTTTAAGAAATTGGCAAACATAGAAGTGACAAATGGCAGCTCACAAGATCATAATTTTGCCAATGCACCTCACGATAAAAAAGATATAGCCATTCCTGTTCCTGCCAATTTTAGCGGTTATGAAGCTACTCCTTTACCGGACTATTAAAAAAGCTCTATCACCAAAAAAGTGAAGCAGCTGAAAATTGACCTGCTACTAATCTTAGTATTAGTTACCATTACTCTTGGTGGAACAGCAAAACAGGATTCGCTGAAGACCTATACTCTTCCCACCGTTTATGTAATAGTAGAAAAGCCCTCAGAGGCAATTGGTTCTCTGCATATAATTGAAGGTGAAGATGTAAAAAATGCGCTTTCTTTACGCGAAGCAATGCAAAATAGCGTTGGCATCAGCGCTACTATTGGCACAAAAGACGAAAGTAATTTACGCTTACGTGGTTTCCGCAAAAACGAAATCAAGGTGATGGTAGATGGCAAACCCTTAAATAACGGTTATTTCGGCAATGTGGATATCAGTAAACTCTCTTTGCTGGATATTGAAGAAATTCAGATTTTGAAGGGTCCTGCTTCACCTCTTTACGGAACAAATAATATGGGTGGAGTAGTAAATATTATTACCAAAGCTCCGCCAAATAATTACTGGCTGGAATTGAATACACTCTTTAAACGCAATAATACCAATGAAATAACCCTATCTTCCGCTCATAGTTTTGATACCTGGAATTACCGTATAGGAGTTTCCCAGGAAAAAACAGACGGTTTTGTGCTCTCCGAAAAATTTATTCCTACCCCTTATGAAGATGGAGGAGTTCGTAATAACAGCGATAAATGCCTCTATAACATTTCCGGTTCTCTGGAAAAGGAATTCTTAAATTTCCATAATTTAGGTGTGGACTTTGGCTATAATAAAATGGATAAAAAGAATATTCCTTCTTCTATTTATGAACAACGCTATAGGCAATATCAGGACTGGATGCGTTATCATATCGGCTTATGGACTAAAATGCAAGTAAGTGAATCCGGTACTTTAAATCTGCAGTTAATCAATGATGGAAGCACCGATCGCTATTTGGAATATAAAGACCCTGCTTATGAAAATTTAGCTTTGGATTCTAAAATGCACAATACCGGTTTTGGCTTTCATTCCCGTTTTACTAAAACATTTACGGGAAATAAAAAACTGGATATTGGTTATAATTACGATTTCCAGGGCAATAACCGGAAAGATAATGATTATTACCAACAATGGACGGATTCGGTTGTCCATATTCATCAGGCATTTACTCAATTTGAATGCACCATTATTCCTAAGTTGTTATTAACCAGCGGAATAGGAGTTAATACCAGAATAAATAGAGATAATAACAAAATTCAACCTCAATTGGAACCCGCCGTAGGAATTGTGTATGAAATAATTCCTGATAGTGAAACATCTTTTGCTATGGGTCGAAATACTTCTCATCCAACTATGCGTCAGCTTTATTCAGCCAGTAAGGGAAATCCCAATTTAAAACCGCAAAATTCTCTGAAACTGGAAATTAATCATAATCAGGCACTTTGGCAAAACAAAATTTCTCTGTCTTTCAGCGTTTATTTTAACGATACCAAAGACCTGATTGATTTGTATAACGGACGCTATGAAAATATCTATAAAGTTCAATCACAAGGAACAGAAATCGGAGTAAGCTTTTCTCCGGATAAATTTTTCCAGACCAGCGTTAATTATGCTTATCTCAGCTACCGGAAAATAAGCGATTATTACTTAACTGAAACACCAAAAAATTCCCTTGAATTATGCCAGCAATTCACTTTTCCCTATAAAATCGGATTTAGAATAAACAGTTCCTACAGAGATAGATGTCTTTCTCAAGACGATGACGGAAGATATTATACTTTAGCTCCCTATTGGAAACACGATTTAATATTAACCATCCCCTGGAAGCAACTTAAACTTTCTATAGCTGTGGAAAATGTCTTGGATGAAGATTACCAAAGCGAATATGGATATCCAGAACCGGGAAGAAACTTTTCTCTTGGTTTGCAAGCGAAAATATAGGTCGGGTGATCAAGAAGGCGAGAAGTTCAGAGGTCTGAAGTTCTGAAGGGTTTGTAGGGTTTATAAAGTTTATTGGGTTTAGAAGGTTTATAGGGTTGAGAAAGTTGAGAAGGTTTAGAAGGTTGAGAAGGTTGAGAAGGTTTATAGGGTTGAGATGGTTTATAGGGTTGAGAAGGTTTATAGGGTTGAGAAGGTTTATAGGGTTGAGA
>JALHDH010000066.1 GCA_022839105.1 bacterium | reverse complement strand
ACGGCGTCCTCCACCTCATGATCCAGCACGACTGGCTGGACCACGACTTCATCCGCCAGCACACGGTGGGCTTCGAGGCCCTGGCCGAGCATGTCCGGCAGTGGACGCCGGCCCGCACGGCCGAGGCCACCGGCCTTGCCGAGAAGAAGATCCGCCAGGCGGCCGAACTCTGGGGCACAGCCAGAAGCAGCTTCCTGCTTCATGCCCGGGGCATCGAGCACTCGACCCACGGCGTCCAGAACTGCCTGGGGGCCATCAACATGGTCCTGGCTTCCGGCCGGATCGGAAGGCCCCACTGCGGCTACGCGACCATCACCGGCCAGGCCAATGGCCAGGGAGGCCGTGAGCACGGCCAGAAGGCGGACCAGTTGCCGGGAGGCCGGGATCTGGCCAACCCCGAGCACCGGGCCCACGTCGCCAAGGTCTGGGGAGTCCCTCCCGAGAGCCTCCCCCCGCCCGGAGTGGACTGCTACGAGATGATGCGCCGGGTCGAGACCGGGCAGATCAAGGGCCTGCTCTCGATCTGCTTCAACCCCAAGGTTTCGCTTCCCGACTCGACCTTCGTGGCCCGGATGCTGGACAAGCTGGAGTTCTTTGCGGCCATCGACTTCTTCGTCAGCGAGACCGCCCAGCACGCGGACGTGATCCTGCCGGGCTCGCTGCACGAGGAGGACGAGGGCACCGTGACCCAGGTCGAAGGCCGGATCCTCAAGATCAACCAGGCCCTGGATCCGCCGGGAGAGGCCCGCCAGGACTGGAGGATCATCCAGGACCTGGCCCAGGCCATGGGACGCCCCCACGGGATGACCTTCCAGAGTCCCCGGGAGATCTTCGACGAGCTCCGCCAGGCCAGCGCCGGGGGCGTGGCCGACTATTCGGGCGTCACCTACGAGAAGATCGAGGCCCGGAACGGGGTCTTCTGGCCCTGTCCGGCCGAAGACCATCCCGGGACTCCCCGTCTCTTCGAGCAAGGCTCGTGGAATCCGGTGGCTCGGGGGTCCGGCCCCTTCTACTTCCCGGACGGCAAGGCCCGCTTCCGCGAAGCCCTCTACACCCCGCCCGCCGAGGAGGTGGACCGGGACTATCCGCTGATGCTGACGACCGGTCGGGTGATCAGCCACTTCCTGTCTGGAACCCAGACCCGCCGCATCGGCCCCCTGGTCGACCAGTACCCCGAGCCGCGCCTGGAACTGCATCCCCGACTGGCCGAGAAACTGGGGATCGAGGACGGGGAGTGGGTCTCGGTCGAGTCCCGCCGGGGCCTGGCCACGCTCCGGGCCCAGGTGGTCACCACCATCCGGCCGGATACGGTCTTCGTCCCCTACCACTGGGGCGATCGCCGCAGCATCAACCGCGTGACCCACGCCGCCCAGGACCCGATCTCGAAGATCCCCGAGTACAAGGTCTGCGCGGTCCGGGTCCGAGCGGCCACGGCCGAAGAACGCGAGGCAGCCGAGGCCGACACCCGCTCCAGCATGCGGATCGGCGCCACCCGCGTGGCGGGTGAGACCGCGCTGGGCAGCGGTCGGCTGGGTCAGGGGGTGCGCCCGAGTTGAGCGTCCCCGACCGCTTCGGCTTCTACCTGGACCCCAACCGCTGCATCGGTTGCCTTTCCTGTGTGCAGGCCTGCAGCGAGTGCGACACCCACAAGGGCCATGCCATGATCCACCTGGAATTCGTGGACCGGGCCCACTCCATCCAGACCGTCCCGATGATCTGCATGCACTGCGATTCCCCGACCTGCGCCGAGGTCTGCCCGGCCGACGCGATCAAGAGGACCGGGGACGGGGTGGTCCAGTCGGCCCGCAAGCCCCGCTGCATCGCCTGCTCGAACTGCGTCCTGGCCTGTCCCTTCGGAGTTCCCAAGATGAACTCCAGCTTCAGCCTGATGATGAAGTGCGACATGTGCTATGACCGCAGCCAGGCCGGCAAGAAGCCCATGTGCGCCGCGGTCTGCCCCAGCGGGGCCCTCTTCTTCGGCACCCGGGAGGAGGTGGCCAGCCTGCGGCCCCGCTCCCGGGCCCTGAACCGCTTCGAGTTCGGAGCCCAGAGGATCACGACCAAGGTCTGGCTCATGGTGCCCCGGGATTCGACGGAGCTCCAGGTGGATGTCACCGGAGCCCTGGAGGCCATCCAGGAGGAGGATCCCTTCGAGGAGATCGCCCTGGAGGGCATCCTCTGAGGAAGGCCCGAGGCCCGTGCCCCGCAACAAGGAGGAGGCAGATGCAGGATCATCCACCAGAATTCCCGTCGGACAAGGCTTCCCAGGATCCCGCCGCCCTGCCTCGGATCGGCTTTCCCGATGGACGCCCCGAGACCGACCAGCCCGGATGGCGCCGGGCCTTCCCCATCGACTGGGATCGCGACCAGTTCGTCTCGCGCCGGGACTTCACCCGGCTGATGATCCTGACCGGGCTGGCCTTCACGGGTGCCCAGTTCGGCGTCGGCCTGGCTTCACTGCGGGCCGGACGGGCCAGACCGGAGCCCAAGGCCCTGGCCCGGGTCGAAGAGATCCCCGTCGGCGAGACCATGAGGTTCCATTACCCCGGCCCGCGGGACCCGATCCTGCTGACCCGTCTTTCAGCGGGGGTCTTCGTGGCCTATGGCCAGCTCTGCACCCATCTCCAGTGCCCGGTCGTGCCCCGGCCCGAGTTGGGCCGCCTGGAGTGCCCCTGCCACAACGGATGGTTCGACCTGGCCGAGGGGCGCCCCATGGCCGGTCCTCCCCGCCGTCCCCTCACCCGCATCCGGCTGGAGATCCGGGACGGGGTGGTCCACGCAACCGGAGTGGAGGAGCGCACGGCATGAGCCCCGCCGAAGACGGCCACACCCCCGACCAGCGAAGGATCCTGCTGGACGGAATCCTCTTCCTGGTGGGCCTGATCCTGATGCTCCAGCTCTGGCTGCTGACCGGGACGATGGAAGCCTTCCTGGGAGGCGACCTGGAGATCCTCTGGCCCGCCGCCCTGGCCAGCCTGGCCTGTCAGGCGCTGAACCTGGGCCTGTGGCGCTGCCTGGATCAGATGGAGCCGCGATGAGCCGGCAGGATTCGGGCAATTCCCTGCAACTGCTCCTGGGGACGGGCGCGTTTGCCTTCTGCTTCGCCGTCTTCGGCTCGGTCAGCGCCATGATGCCGCTGATCCGCGAGAGCATGGAGCTCAACCCGATCCAGGTCAGCGTGGGCCTGGCCACGCCGGTGCTGCTGGGGAGCCTGGGTCGGATCCCCCTGGGCCTGCTGACGGATCGACTGGGCGGCCGGCTGGTCTTCAGCCTGACCATGGCGGTCTCGGCCCTGGCCTCCTTCGTCATCGCGCTGGCCACCAGCTACGGGCAGTTCCTGGTCGGCGCCTTCTTCCTGGGGATCTCGCTGGCCAGCTTCTCGGTCGGGGTTCCCTTCGTGAGCCGCTGGTACCCGCCCGGGCGTCAAGGCTTTGCCCTGGGGGTCTACGGTGCGGGCAATGCGGGCCAGTCCCTGGCCGCCTTCGGAGCCCCCTTGCTGGCGGGCGCGCTGGGCTACGTGTGGGGCTTCTGGAGCTTCGGAATCCTGGTGACCCTGTGGCTGGCCTTCTTCCTGGCGACTGCTCGCGATGCCCCGGCCCTGCGTCCCGGCAGCCTGGCCGATTCGCTGCGCCCTCTGCGCGAGCCGATGGCCTGGGTCCTGAGCCTGTTCTACTTCCTGACCTTCGGCGGGTTCGTGGCGATGAGCATCTACCTGCCGATCTTCCTGACCCAGATCTTCGAACTCTCGCCCACCGACGCCGGGATGCGCACGGCCGGCTTCGTCGTGCTGGCCACGCTCATGCGGCCCTTGGGGGGAATCCTCTCGGATCGGGTCGGGGGCCGGCGGATCCTCCTGGGAGTCTTCCCGGCCGCAAGCCTGATGGCCCTGCTCCTGACCCTGCCCTCCATGCTCCCCTTCACCTTGGGGGCCCTGGGCCTGGCCACCGCCTTCGGGCTGGGCAATGGCGCCGTCTTCAAGCTGGTCCCGCAGTATTTCCCCCGCACGGTGGGCTCCGTCACCGGACTGGTGGGCGCGGCCGGAGGCCTGGGCGGGTTCTTCCCTCCCCTGGTGGTGGGAGCCCTGCACCAGGCCCTGGGCAGCTTCTCGTATGGCTTCGTGCTCCTGGCCCTCTTCTCGGGGCTGTGCCTGATCGCAGCTTTGCGGCTGGACCGGGTCCCCGTCGCGACGGGGAGACTCCTAGAGGATCACCGGCCGCCCGTGGAAGGCGCACTCCAGGATGGCCAGCAGATCCTCGGGTGAGGTCCGCCTGGGGTTGGTGGCCGTGCAGCCATCCTCGAAGGCCTGGGAGGCGATGTATTCCTTGTGCATGTCGAACTTGAACAGGCTGATCCCGGTGTCCTGGAGGCACCTCGGAATCTGCATGTAGCGGCCCAGGTCCTCCACCCCGGCGACCAGCGAGTTCACCAGGTTCATCTCGCGGGTCCCATCCAGGCCGATGCGGCGGGCGATGTTGGCATAGTGGCGCATGGCGGCGCGCTCGCGCGCATTGTACTTGATCACGTAGGGCATCAGGATGGCGTTGCACAGGCCGTGCGGCAGGCCCAGGGCGCCGCCGATCTTGTGGGCCAGCGAGTGGGTGATGCCGAGCCCCGCGTTGGTAAAGGCCATCCCGGCCAGGCACTGCACGACGTGGATCTCGCCCCGGGCCGAGAGGGCCCCGTCATAGGAGTCCTTGAGGTAGCCGAAGATCACCGTGATCGCGTGGATGGCCAGGGGATTGGTGAAGCTGGAACGGTTCAGCGCCACGTAGGCCTCGATGGCGTGGCACAGGGCGTCCATCCCGGTGTAGGCCACCAGGGAGGGCGGCATGGTCAAGGTGATCTCCTCGTCCAGGACCGCGATGTCGGGGGTGATCTCGAAATCCGCGATGGGGTACTTGACCTTCGCCTTGTGGTCGGAGATCACCGTGAAGGCGGTCACCTCGCTGCCGGTCCCGCTGGTGGAGGGAATCGCGGCCAGGCGGGCCTTGTGGCGCAGAGGCGGTACGCCCCGGGTGCGCATGTCCTCCAGGGTCAGCCCGGGATGCTCATAGAGCGCCCACATGCCCTTGGCGGCGTCGATGCACGAGCCGCCCCCGATCGCGGCGATCAGATCGGGCTCGAAGCCGGCCATCCGGCGGGCCCCCTCCACGACGGTCTCGATCGAGGGGTCGTTCTCGACGTCGCTGAACTTCATCACCTCCATCCCCGCCGAACGGAGGATCTCCTCCAACCGGGCTGCGAAGCCCAGCTTCTCCATCATCGCGTCGGTCACGATGAAGGCCCGCGAGAACCCACGGAATCCGGCCAGTTCGGCCAGGGCTCCCTTGCCGTAGAAGATGTCCCTGGGGATGGTGAACCTCGACACGAGACCTCCCTGAAGGCCGGCCTGCAGGCCAGCCGGATCTGCGGTGTGGCGTGTGGCAGCCCTACCCCGTCTCGGGGGCCGCCAAACCCTTGAAAAGCCGGATTCCCCCCCGGAGCCGGCGACCTACCAGGGCTCCTCGGAGAGCCCGGGAGGAGGGCCCAGGATCTCCTTGAGGATCATGGCCCGAGGCAGATCCGAGGCCCGCAACGAGAACCCCGAGAGCGGGGGGAGAGCCTGAGGAGGAACGGGAGACCGATCCGGGGGCGGCTCTGCGACGCTTCGGGACGGGAGAGGAGCGCCCGGCGGCCGGGGGCCCCTGGCTCTCCTCCGAGGTGCGCCGGAGCCGGCTGGGACCCGGGCCTCGACTTGCTGGCCCGGGAAGGCCGGGTCTCCGGGGCCCGGAGGCTGAACGCCCGCCCTCTCCATCTGGTGGAGAAGCTCGCGCTGAACCTGCTCGAGGCGGGCGGCCTCCTCGGCTGCGGCGAGGCGCTCCATCTCCTCGGCCACCTCGCGGATCTTGTCGAGGAAGCCCACCTCAGGCGCTCCTCAGACGCCCCGAGCGAAGGGCGGTGGCCAGGCCTCGGGGAACCCGGGCCTCGGCCTCGACCACCTTGGCCCGGCTCTCCTCCACCTGGGCGCGCATCTCCTCCTCGCGAGCCACGGCGTCGGCCCGCCGCTGCTCGGCGTGGGCCTGGGCGATCTTCTTGTCGGCCTCGGCCTGGTCGATCTGGAGTTGAGCCCCGATGTTCCGGCCCACATCGACATCGGCGATGTCGATCGAGAGGATCTCGAAGGCCGTCCCGGCGTCGAGGCCCTTGGCCAGCACCGTCTGGGAGATCAGGTTGGGATTTCCCAGCACCGTCTTGTGGTTGGTGGCCGAGCCGATGGTGGTCACCACGCCTTCGCCCACCCGGGCCAGGATGGTCTCCTGACCCGCTCCCCCGACCAGCTTCTCGATATTGGCCTTGACGGTGATCCGGCAGGTGGCCCGCACCTGGATCCCGTCCTGGGCCATGGCCATGACCGGCGGGGTCTGGATCACCTTGGGGTTCACGCTCATGGCCACCGCCTCCAGGACATCCCGGCCGGCCAGATCGATGGCGGCGGCCTTCTGGAAGTCCAGGGGGATCCGGGCGTTGTGGGCCTCGATCAGGGCCTTGACGACCCGGAAGACATCGCCTCCGGCCAGGATATGGGCCTCGAGATCGTTGCGGGTGATGGGCAGGCCGGCCTGGGTGGCCATGATCAAGGGATCGATCACCGCGTTCGGAGGAACGCGGCGCAAGCGCATCCCGATGAAGCTCATCGGGTTGATCTGGACGCCGGCCGACATGGCCTGGATCCAGATAGGAAAGGGAATCCAGTGGAGGATGAAGGACCCTGCGATGAAGAGCAGGACGAGTGCCGGGATCAAGTATTCCATGATCGGTCCTTTCTGGGAATCCGGGTCAGCCGGCGTGGACCAGGCGGTCCGGGTCGCCGGAGCGGGCGATGGCCTCGCGCATCCGGGTGTCGGCGATCACGTTCTCCATCTTGTAGTAGTCGAAGACGCTGAAGCGACCGGATTCCAGGGCTTCGGCCAGGGCCTCGGGAACCTCGGCCTCGGCCTGGACGACCTTGGCCCGGCTCTCTTCGACCGCAGCGCGCATCTCGTGTTGCCGGGCGATGGCTTCGGCCCGGCGCTGCTCGGCCTTGGCCTGGGCGATCTGCTTGTCGGCGTTGGCCTGATCCACCTGGAGACGAGCCCCGATATTGGCGCCCACGTCGATGTCGGCGATGTCCACCGAGAGGATCTCGAAGGCGGTTCCCGAGTCCAGGCCCCGGTCCAGGACGGCCTGGGTCAGCTCGTCGGGGTTCTTCAGGACCTCACGGAAGTTCTCGGACTTGCCGATGGCCGTGACCACGCCCTCGCCCACCCGGGCCAGGACCGTCTCCTCCCCGGCGCCTCCGACCAGCTTGTCGATATCGGCCCGGACCGTCACCAGACAGGTTGCGAGGACCTGGATGCCATCCTGGGCCACGGCCTCGATCTTCTGGGTCTGGATCACCTTGGGGTTCACGCTCATCTTGACGGCATCCAGGACGTCGCGCCCGGCCAGGTCGATGGCCTTGGCCTTCTGGAAGTCCAGGGGGATCCCCGCCTTGTCGGCCGCGATCAGCGCGCTGACCACGTTGACCACGTGGCCTCCCGAAAGATAGTGGTTCTCGAGTTCCTTGGGGGTCAGCTTCAGGCCGGCCTGGCTGGCCATGATCAGCGGAAGGATGATGTCCTGGGGCGGCACCTTCCGGAAGCGCATCCCGACCAGGTAGCCCAGTTCCACCGGGACTCCGGCCGCCCAGGCGTTGAGCCAGAGCGGGACCGGGATGAAGTAGAAGAAGATCTGGAGTCCTATCAAGAGGACCACCAGGAAGGTGAGGAATGCCCAGAACCCCATCGCGTACCTCCTGAAAGGGTCTTCGGGGACACAAGAGTCCCCCCCAAGGCCTTCCCGGCCCAGGGGTCAACCCCTCCAAGAAGGCGAGAATCCTTCGGCGTTCCAAGGGATCCGCCCCCGAGGGTGAGGGATTCGCCCGGGCCTCGAGCCGAAAATCCAAGAAATCAGGAATTCGGGGAAGACTCCAAGGGGCGGACCACGACCCGGGTCCCCACCACCTCCAGGCACTCGACGCGGGCGCCCTTGTCGGCGAACTCGCCCTCGGTGACGACATCGACCCGCTGCCCGTCGAAGTCGACGATCCCGCCCGGGCGCAGGGGGGTCCGGCAAACCCCGATCCGACCTGCGAGGAGGCGCAGATCCCCCTTCTCGACATCCCGAGCGGGGACGGGCTCGGGCTGGAGGATCAGGCTGCCCCGAAGAAAGCGGTTCTCGGGCAGATGCTTGAAGATCCAGAAGAGGGCTGCGCCGGCCAGCAACAGGGAGCTCAAGAGGGCCACGGCCCCCGTCTGCCAGTCCGAGAAGCTCAGGATCACCCCGGCGCCCACGCCTGCCAGGCCCAGGACTCCGGTGAAGCCGGTCCCGGGGATCACCAGGACCTCAATGGCCAGGAGCGCCAGACCCGCCAGGAGCAGGACCAGTGGGAGCCACCAGCCCATCCCGGCCAGGAAGCGGGAGCCGAAGAAGAGCCCGAAGCAGACCAGGGTGGCCAGTTCCCCGGCCCCCATCCCCGGAGTGGCCAGGGCCACCGCCAGGGCCACCATGCCGGCCACCAGGAGAATCGCCGAGACCCAGTCCTCGGCCAGGAAGCTGGCCAGCTCCTCGGACCACCCCGGCGAAACCGAGACCAGACGGGGGCTCCCCATCTCCAGGCGGGCAAAGACCTGCTCGGGATTGTCGGCCACGAAGTCGGCCAGGCCCAGACGCACGGCCTCCTCGGCCGAGACGCTCAGGAGCTTGCCCGCCGGCGCCTGGGGAACGTCCACCGAGGCGTCCACCATGGCCTCGGCCAGCTTGAGCGGGCGCCCCTGCCTCTCGGCCGTGGCGCGGAAGGCCGAACGCAGGGCGGCCTTTTCCTTCTCGCCTGCGCTCTGACCGCCGATCCGGGGTTCGGCCGCCCCCATGCTGGAACCGTGGGCCATGACCACCTTGTCCGCGGCCAGGGTGATCAGGGCGCCTGCCGACCAGGCCTCCCCCCGGACGAAGGCGATGGTGGGATGCGGTTCCTCCATCAGGGCTCTCTGGATCTCCAGGGCGGAATCCACCCTCCCCCCGAAGGTGTCCACCTCCAGCATGATGGCCAGGTAGTCGCGGCCCCGAGCCTCCTGGAGGGTCCGCTCCACGAAGTGGGCCATTCCGGGATCGATGTTCCCCCGGATGGGGATCACCAGGACCGAATCCTGTCCCGCCCGGGCCCAGGGGGTCAGGAGTGCCGCGAGCACCAGAAGAGTGAAGAATGTGCGCTGGATCATCGATGGGGTCCCTCCGGGGTTCCCTTCAACCCGAGAAGCCCGGCCCCTCTTGAAGTCGAGGCCTCAGGGCATGGCCTCCGGGCTCCGACCCGGAGCGGGAAAGGGGAAGTCTTCCGAGAATCCCCGATCAGGGGGGAGAACGGCATCGGAACCGGCAGAGAGGAAACCCGCTCCCCTGCAGGAGGCCTCCAACCATGGCGATCCGGGAGCAACTGGTTCCAGAGGCGACCCTCGAAGACTGGCAGACCGTCGTGGACCTGGTGGCCCGACTCTCCGGCGTCAAGGCCGCGCTGATCATGAAGGCCTGGTACGAGGAGGACAGGATCGAGGTCCTGGTCTCCAGCCGGACCCCCGGCAACCCCTACCATCCGGGCGAGAAGGAGACCTTGCGCTCCTCGGGCCTGTACTGCGAGAGGGTGCTCCAGACCCGGAGCATGCTGAGCGTCCCCAACGCCCTGACCTCTCCCGAATGGTGCCGGAACCCCGACCTCAAGCTGGGGATGATCTCCTACCTGGGGCTCCCCATCCTCCAGCCGGACGGCCAGCCCTTCGGCACGATCTGCATCCTGGACGACCAGGAGTACGTCCCCTCCCTGGACGTCGTCACGCTGCTCGAGAAGATGCGCGATCTTCTGGAAGGCCACCTGCGCCTCCGGGACCGGCTGCGCCTGCAGCAGCTCGTGGCCGATGAGATGCTCCTGCGCAGGGTGCTCGACAGTCTCCCCGCCGGCATCCTCCTTGCCACCCTTCCCCCCCGCTCGCAGGTCGTCTATCTCAGCGAGAACTTTCAGCATGCCTGCGGCTGGAGCGGGGAAGATCTGCCCACCTTGAAGGCCTGGCAGGCCCGGATGTCACCGATCCCGGAGACCTGGCTGGCCGAACTCGAGCGCCTGGGCCCGGCCACCCCGCCCCTGGACTCCTTCGAGCACGACTTCACCTGTCGGGACGGCAGGATCCTGCGGATGCTGACCAGCGCCCTGGTCGTGGACGACATGCTGGTGGCCTCCTCGATGGACACCACCGAGCTGCACCGCTCCCAGGCGGACCTGCGCGCCAGCGAGAGGCGCCACCGCCTGCTGACCGACCACGCGGTCGATGTGATCTGGACCCTGGATCTCAAGAGCCGCAGGATGACCTACGTCAGCCCCTCGGTCCAGACCCTGACGGGCTTCAGCCCGGAGGAGTGCCGCCAGATGGCTTTGGAGGACCTGGTGGCCGAGGAATCCCTGCCCCTGGTTCAAGAAGCGCTGGACGAGTTCTGCGCCGGGAACCCCGTGGAGTTCAAGTCCCAGGAGCTCCTGCAGAGGCGTCGCGACGGCTCGAAGGTCTGGACCGAGGCCACCGCCACCAGCCTGCACGACGCCGAGGGCCGCTTCCTGGGAATCCTGGGCATCACGCGCGACATCAGCCGACGCAAGGAGAATCAGGCCCGCCTGCTGCAAGCCCTGGAAGAGAACCAGTTGCTGGTCTCCAGGCTGCGCGAGGCACTCGAGAGGGTCAAGACCCTCTCGGGAATGCTCCCGATCTGCAGCCACTGCAAGCAGATCCGGGATGACGAGGGCTACTGGCAGCGCCTGGAGCGCTACATCGAGGCCCGCACCGAGGCCACCTTCAGCCATGGCCTCTGCCCCGCGTGCACCCGGACGCTCTACCCCGAGATGGCGGCCGAGCTCGAAGCCGAGATGGAGGCCGGGTCCTGAACCCCTCCCAAACGGTCGGCGGGGGCAGGCGGACCGGGCCTCCGCGCGAAAGGGCCCCACCGTGCGATATCGGATTCGCTGGACGGATTTCCCGGGCGAGCTGGCCTGGAATGCCGCGATCTGCCTGTACGAACTGCTCACCCTGGGGCCCCACCGTGCGAAATGGTGGCGGATGCACCGGGTCCTGCGGCGCCGCTTCCGGGGTCTGGACCCCGAGCGGATGGCCCTGGAGGCACAAGGGCCCCGTCCCGAATCCTTGGCCTGTGGCGAGACCCCCGCCGCGTCGCTCCTCCACCTCTTGAGGCATAGCGGGCTTGCGCCGGGTGGCCGCTTCGTGGATCTGGGCTCGGGGCGGGGACTGGCGGTCTTCACCGCCTGCCTGGCAGGCTTCCCGGCAAGCGGGCTGGAGTATTTCCCGGAGTCCGTCGAGCGCTCGCGCCTGGCCGCAGCCGACCTGGGCCTGCAGGCCGACTTCGAGGCCGGGGACTTCCTGGAGGCGCCCTGGCCCGCCGGGGACCTCTACTACCTGGCCTCCACCGCGTTCGGCGAGAGGACCCGAGGGCGGCTGGCGACCCGCCTGGCAGAAGAGCTCTCTCCCGGAACCCTGGTGATCACCCTGGACTGGGTCCTGGACCCCGCCGACTTCGAAGGGCTCCAGACCCTCCCGATCCCCGTGACCTGGGGCGTGGCCCGGGCCTTCACCTGGAGACGGCGGGGCGGCGATCCCGAGCCCTCCGGGGACGCCCCTGGAGATCCCCGATGACGGATCCGACGCCGAGAAGGCCCCTCCTCCCCGGCTGGCTCGTGCTGACCCTGGCCCTGCTTCTGGCCCTGGGCCTGGGGATTCTGGCCAGCTCGATCAACCAGCGTCGGGTCGAGGCCCGGCTGGTCCGGGTGCAGTTCATGCAGCCCCTGGAAGCCGAGGAGGCCAGCCCCGAGCGCTGGAGCCGCTCCTTCCCGAGACAATCCCTGGCCTGGCAGTCCAGCCGGGACCCCGCGGGAGCCCCCGCCTTCCTGTACGAGCAGGTCCGCGACTTCCTGGTCGAGCGCCCCCGACTGGCCGTCCTGTGGGCCGGCTTTCCCTTCGCCCGGGCCTGGAAGTGGCCACGCTCGCATGTCCACTCGGTGGAGGACGTCGTCGGGACCCCCCGGATCGACGAAGAGACTCCGGCCGCCTGCTGGGCCTGCAAGAGTTCAGATGCGCCCCGCCTGATGACCCGGGACGGGCTTGAGGCCTTCTACGCCCAGGACTTCGAACACCACAAATCCGAGGCGACCAACCCGATCGCCTGCCTGGACTGCCACGACCCGCAGACCATGGAGCTGAGGATCTCGCGCCCGGCCTTGAAGGAGGCCCTCCAGCGCCAGGGCCGGGACCCCGAGAAGGCCAGCCTCCAGGAGAAGCGCAGCCTGGTCTGCGCCCAGTGCCACGTCGAGTACTACTTCAAGGGCAAGAAGGAGAACCGCCTGACCCATCCCTGGGACGAGGGCCTGACCCCCGAGGCCTTCGAGGAATCCTACGCGAGAGCGGGCCACGTGGACTGGATCCACCCCATCAGCGGAGCCCGCATGCTCAAGATGCAGCACCCCGACTATGAGCTGAGCCAAAAGGGTCCGCACGCCCGGGCCGGGATCTCCTGCGCGGACTGTCACATGCCCTATATCACGGAGGGCAGCGCCCGGGTCACCGACCACTCGATGCGTCCGCCCTCCCGCAACCTCCTGGCGGCCTGCCAGGTCTGCCATCTGTGGAGCGAGGCCGAGCTTCTCGACAGCATCCTCCAGCCCCAGCTCGCCACCCGCCAGGTCCGGGAACAGGCCGAGAAGGTCCTGGTCGCGGCCCACCTCGAGATCGGCGACGCCGCCCGTCACGGGGCCACGGACGCGGAACTCGAGGAGGTTCGGGATCTCCTGACCCGGGCCCAGTTGTCCTGGGACTACGTGGCCTCGGCCAACAGCCACGGCTTCCACGCCCCCGAAGAGGCCCTGCGGATCCTGGGACGCTCGCTGGACCTGGCCGGACAATGCCGCGAGCGGACCCGGGAGATCCGCGCCACCATGGGGCGTCGCGAGCCGGTGCCGATCCCGGATCTCTCCACCAAGGCCAAGGCCCAGGCCTTCATCAAGCCCTACGAGGAGGCGGCGCGGTAGAGGCCTGACCGAGGTTCACGGGCCGGGAGGGGGGCGGGCAGGGCTGCTCAGGTTTCCGGCAGGGTCCGGCCGCAGGAGCGACAGAAGCGGGCGTCGGACGAGCCGATCTGACCACAGGCCGGGCACATGCGCACCGGGGTTTCGGCCTTGGCGGCGCTTCGGGTCAGGGGCTCGGCGACCCAGGCGGGGCCTTCCAGGCGGAAGGCGACCTGGCCCACCCCGTGCCCGGTGTCCCGATACTGCCCGTGCACCGGATCGAGGAAGAGCCAGCGTCCTGAGACGGGCTCCAGGAAGAAGAGCCAGGGCCCCAGGCGGAAGACCCAGTCCTCCATGGCCCCGTACGCCTGGGCGCAGGTCTGCCCCGGCGCGATCGGCGCCCCCCGCAGGCGGGCGGCCTGCTTCTCGACGGCTGCCTGACCCGGCGTCACCACGGTTCCCTCTGCCAGGACTTCACCAGCAGACGACGGTGGGCCAGCTTCTGCTCGTAGCCCGGCGTCCCGGGCTCGCCCAGCCCCCTCTGTCCCAGGAAGCGCTGGATGCCCTGGCGCTCGTCGCCCCCGGCCTGCAGGATGTAGTTCTTCAGCGCGTCCTCGTCCGCCGAGCGCTCGATCACCATCGGGTCCAGGGTCGGCGCAGGCCGCCCGTCGTCGGGAATGCCCAGGCGCCGCAGATGCTCCTCCCATCTCCGCTGGCGCTCCAGGTGGGCCTGGGGAGCCTCTCCGGACGGCGGCCCGGGCTGACCGGCCTGGGCCAGCTCCCGGCCGAGTTCGCCCATGGCCTGGACGCCTGAACACTTCAGGGTCCAGAGATGCTCCCACTCCTTCTCGGTCATGATGGCGGGGCGGCCCTGGCTCAACCCCTCCCAGAAGCACACCACCAACCTGCGGCCATCGGGCAGGAAGACCCGCGTCGAGATATGGTTGATCAGGTTGGGGGCACAGGCGTTCTTGATGGTGATCGAAGCGGTCTCGGCCCGGTCTCCGAAGACCTCCCGCAGGGGCTGCTCCAACCACTGCCTCCCCCAGTTGTCCGCCTCCCCGCACTGCCCCCAGGTCCAGCCGCCCAACCAGTCCCGGGTCGAGCTGAGGACGGGGAAGTTGTTCCACACCTTGCCGGCCATCGAGGCGTTGGCGATGTAGTAGCCCTCGGCCGTCTTCTGGCGGAGGATCTCCTGGACGCGGGACTGCAGGGCGGCCATCCGGGCGGCGTGCTGCTCGGCCTCCTGACGCTCGGCGGGGTTGTCCTGCTTGTCCGGCGACTCCTTGTCCGGATCCCGGGGTTCGGCCGGCTTGTCGGGGTGGGCCTTGTCGGGCTCGGAGCTGGCCGGGGGCTCCGCTCCGGCCCCGGCAGGGTCCACAGAGCCCGGGACCAGGCTCCCCCCGCCCGCCAGCAGCCCCGGCAACGCGCCCGCTCCAGCCAGCAGACCGGCCAGGAGCGCGGGCAGGACCCCGGCCAGGACCGCCTGGGTCAGGCTTCCCGGTCCGGGGACAGCCCCCACGCCTTCCAGCCCGGGGACGGGCCCCTGCAGGCCGGGGGCCTCTCCTCCTGCGGGTCCGTCAACAGGTGGGGCTCCGTCCTCCCCGCCTTCCGGCTGGGGTGGCGCCGGTTCGTCGAGAGGCTCGACCCCGTCCAGATCGCCCGGCTCGATGGGCTCATCCAGATCGCCTGGCTGGACGCGCCCTTCCGAGACACCGGGTGAGCCGCCCCCTTCGGGCAGCGGCGGAGGGGGAGGCAGGACTTCACCCTGTTCGGTGAGCCCCGCGGAGGTCACCCGGCTGCCCTCCACCCGAAGGGTGACCTGGCCCCCGGGGCCTTGTTGCTGGTCGGCGCTGATCTCGAAGAGGTTGGTCTCGCCCGGGGACACCTCGCACTCGGCCAGCAGGCGCCCGCCATCCAGGCGGATCTGCCCCTGGGCCAGCCGGCCGCCCTGCGTCCGCATGAAGAGCAAGGAGGTGATCGGGGTCGGGCTCTGGATCGTCCCCTGCACGTAGAGACGACCCTGGCGGACCTCGCTGGCCGAGAGCTGGATCCGGACCCGATCCGCGGGCGCGGCGCTTCCGGGCCAGCCGGGAGCCAGGGGCGGGGCGGGGCGGCTTCCCCAGGTGGACTGCCAGCTCCGCTGGTAGCCCGGGATCGCAGGGGGCGAGGGCTCATAGAGCCTCTGGATCCAGGCTGATCTCTCCGCTTCGGAGTTGAAGCTCTTGGCTCCCGCCCCGTAGTCGAAACCCTGATCCGTGTAGCCCGAGAGCCCGAAGACCAGGTACTTGGGGGGGTCGGGTGGGATATAGGGAGCGCTGGGGCGGTCGATCACGCTGACCAGGAGCAGGACCCCCGCCGAGCGCAAGGGGTCGCTCTCGTGGGGGTCGTGGAAACGGACGTAGGAGATCCCCTCCCCCTCCATGCGGTTCTCGTCGAAGAGCCTGCGGGTGGCCTGTTCCAGGTCCGCCTCGCTGGGAAGGCGGGGCCAGGAGGCGTGGCCCGAAGCCGGTGGCGGGGCAACCAGCCACGCCAGCGCGAGGGTCAGCAAGCCGACCCGAAGCCCCCGGATCATGGCCTTCCCCCCAGCCAGCCCAGGAAGGCGGGAAGCAGCATCCATGCCGTCCCGGCAGCCAGCCCTCCTGCCAGGGCCAGGGGAAGGCTGACCCATCGGCTCGCACCCGCCTGGACCGCCGCCCCCCCCAGGCCCACCGAGGCCGCCATCAGGCCGACCGGGGCAAAGGCCTGGAGGGCCCGCCACCCCAGGAGCAGTTCGGCGGTCAGGCCCAGGACCGCGAAGGGGACGAAGCCCAGGCAGCCCTCCCCCAGGATCCGCACCAGGCACCAGGGGTCCCGGCGAAGAGGAGGATTGAGAAGACCCAGGAGGACCGCCAGAGCCAGAAGCGAGCCCAGACCCAGGACGAGTCCCAGGACCCCCCCCAGCATCTGGAACGCCCCCTGGAGGACCACCTGTCGGGCGATCAGCCAGCCCGGCAGGGCGAAGCACAAGGGGGCCAGGAAGAGCCCCAGGCAGCCCACCCTCATGGCGCGCTCACCCGGCGGCCAGCCAGCCCCAGGCCGCCAGGACCATCCCGCCGCTGAGGAGGGTCAGGACCACGGCTGCCGGCTTGCTGCCTCCGACCAGGTTCTCGTGGACCGCCATGAGCGGGAGGATCGACCACAGGAACCCGCTCAGGCCGAAGGAGACCGAGGTGTTCCAGCCCAACAGCAGGCGAGCCCCCAGGCCGAAAATCCCATAGACCAGCGCCGGAGCATAGGCCATCCCGCAGGCGCGCAGGGCCCAGGACCACGACCGGCCTCCCCCCAGGATTCGGGAGAGGCCCCAGGTGGCGGTCGCCAGGGCGGCGATCCCCAGGGTCCCGCCGACCAGGCCCAGGACGGCCAGACCGGCGGCCAGAAGGGGGGTCGCGGTGCCGGCATGGACGCGGTCCAGGCCGGTCTGCAGGAAGAAGAGCAGGAAGGCGGCTCCCGAGACGGCCAGACCGGTCGCGGGCCATCCCTCGGCGGCTCCCGATTCCAGGGCGGCGGCCGGCTGGAACATCATGTCCAGCAGGCCCCTGCCCGATCTGCCCCGTGACGCGGTGCGCCCCCCCTGCATCTGCAACCTCCCTGATCCCCATCCGAACATTCGCCAGCCCCGCCCCCGGCCCTCTCGAGCGCGCGACGGCGCTCGAGTCCCTCCTAAGGCCCCGGAGCCTCGAAGCACTTCAGATCCACCAGCAGGTCGGGATTCCTCCTCCAGGCCGTCCAGGAGTGGATCGGAGGGGGGCAGGCCTGCCGCAGGCGGGAATAGACCCGGTCCCGAGGGTCGAAGAGCGAAGCGCTGGCCCTCAAGAGCCACACCCGCTCGCCGGCCTGGAGTTCGGGACGGAAACCCGCCACCTCGCGAGCCTCCATGGGGCGGACCCGCATGGGAGGCCACTGGTGGGAATAGGGCTCCAGGGCCGGCAGGACCCAGCCCGAGACCACCAGCAGGCGATCCCCGGGTCGGGCATGAACCGCCAGGTAACCGGCGGCTCCGCGGAGATCCTGACGATGCCACTCCTCGAGCAGCACGGAGTTGAGCGAAGAGACCAGGTTGAGGATCAGGAAGAACCCCAAAAACGCACACCCGGCGGACCTTCCGAAGCGACGCTCGAGCTGCGCGACCCCACTGGCCACCAGGACCCAGAAGGCGGGAGAGACCAGCACGGTGTACTTGGTCTCGTACAGGCCCGCGCCGGTCCACCTGGAGAGAAGAACCAGCGAGAGGAGCGAGCCGAAGAAGACGCCCAGCAGACGGCGCGCCTGCGGACCGCTTCCCCAGGACATCGCCAGGACCAGCCCGGCGACCGCCACCACCGAATACCAGGCCGCATGGCCCTGCAGGCCCGCGGGCAATCCCGGCAGGCGCCAGGGCGTGAAGTTCAAGGTGAAGCCGACCGAGTGGGCGTACAGGACCTCCAGGAGGGCGCTCCAGGGCGGAGGGGGATGGCCGGGTGAGGGCGTGGCGGCCTGGCGCAGCATGGTGGGGATCCAGGGCAGGAAGGCCAGGAGGGCCAGCACCGGGATGCCCAGCCAGCGAGCGCGCTCCTGGCGCGGTCGGCCCGCGACCAGCAGAAGCCATTGCCAGGCGAGGACCACCATCGCCAGGTAATGGGTATAGAGGGCCGCCACTCCGGCCAGGAACCACCCGGCCACCTCGAGGGGGCGGGGCCTGTGCAGCAGACGCACCCAGAGCCAGAGGGTCAGGGCCACCCACAGGGTGGCCAGGCCATAGCCCCGCCCGTCCCGGGCGAAGAGCACGTGCATGGCCCCCACGGCCATCAAAAAGGCCGACGCCGGGCCGGAACCTCCAACCTGGCGCGCCAGCAGGAAGACGAGCGGAATCGTCAGGACCCCGGCCAGGGCGGAGGGAAGGCGCAGCCAGAACTCCGAGGGGCCACCTGCCAGCATCGCAGCCCGGGCCAGCGCGTAGTGCAGGGGAGGGTGCTTGTCGAAGACCGTGACCCGTTCGGGGAGTTCGGAGAGCGGATGGGTGGCCACCATCCAGGTGAAGCCCTCGTCCATCCACAGACTGGGGCCACCCAGATCGTACAGGCGCAGTCCGGCGCCCAGCAACAAGGCCGCGCTGAGGAGGAGGAGGAGACGGGCTTTCAAGGCGGCGCCCACCTTCTGCGCTTCAGAAGGGTCTCCTGTGCCTCCCTGGAGGGCCGACGAGTCGGCCCCGGAGGGGCGCGCCGCTCAGGGCAGGGTCTTCCCGGAACTTGCCGAACGGCAGGGGCATCAACCTGACGGAGAGGATCCTGCCCCGCCCTCCCGGGCGGGTCCACCCAGGGGGAAGTCCAGCCGGACACCTGCCGGACCTGCACAGGCTCCGGGTCTCCTCCCCCCACCAGGGCGTCCGCTCCGTCCGGCCTCGATCCGCCGCCTGGCGTGAGAACCGAGGGCGTCGAGGCGGGTCTGGATGCAAGGAAGGCGTGCCTCGAGGAGCGGAGCGTAGTTGGAAACTACGTGAGCA
>JALHDH010000065.1 GCA_022839105.1 bacterium | reverse complement strand
CCCCCCCACCTCGACGACCCCGAGAAGAAGGACTTCATCAAGCGTGTGGTGGCCATCGAGGGCGACGAGATCGCCGTCCATGCAGGCCAGGTCTACCTCAATGGCGCCCTGCTCGACGAACCCTACATCGCCGAACCTCCCATCTCGGATTATGGGCCCATGCGCATCCCCGAGGGGCACATCTTCATGATGGGAGACAACCGGAACAACTCGGATGATTCCCGCAGTTGGGGCCCTCTGCCCCTTGAGAACGTGGTCGGCAAGGCCTTCCTGATCTTCTGGCCTCCCCAGAGGATCCGCCCTCTTCCCTGAGGCCCTGCCCCTGGGAGGTCTCTTCGTGAACGAATCCGGAGCCCCGAAGCCCCCTCGAGCCTTCTCGTGGTTCCCGGGCCACATGCGCAAGGCGCTGCGTCGCCTGGAGGAGACCCTGGCCCTGGCGGATGGCGTCTTGATGGTGCTGGACGCCAGGATCCCCGCCTCGTCCCGTCAGCCCGAGTTGGAGGAACTGCTCCGGCGCAAGGGCAAGGAGGCCCTTCTCGTCCTCAACAAGGCGGATCTCGCCGAGAAGGCCCAGACGGATCGCTGGCTGGCCTTCCTGCGCCAGGAGGGCCATCGCGTCGCCGCCATGCGGGCCGTGACCGGCAGGGGACCCGGCCCCCTGGAGAATCCCCTCGAGCGCCTGCGCCAGGCGGTCCATGCCCAGCGCAGGAAGCGGGGCCTCCTGCCCCGGGATCCCCGTCTGGTCGTGGTGGGCATCCCCAATGTCGGCAAGTCCTCGCTGCTCAACCGCCTGGCCGGCGCCTCCAGGGCCAAGACCGGGGCCAAACCCGGCGTGACCCGGGGCAACCAGTGGGTGGCCGTACCGGGCAAGTGGCAGATCCTCGATTCTCCGGGGATTCTCTATCCGCGGATCGAAGGCGAGGAGATCCTCACCTCGCTGGCGGCAACCAGTTGCGTCAGCCTGGACGCGATTCCCCTGGAGAGGGCGGGAGGATTGCTCTTGGAGCGCCTGATCCGCCTCGGGCATCCTCCTTCGGGGATGCAGGCCCGAGACTCCGAGGCGGGTCCCGAGGCCCTGCTGGGCGAGATGGCCTGCCTCAAGAGCTTCCTGCTGAACGGACAGGAACCGGATCTCCCCCGGACCGCCCGCTGGCTGCTCCAGGCCTTTGCCAGGGGCGAATTGGGGGCGATCACCCTGGAAGCCGCCCCGTGAGGGAGGCCGCACTGGAACTGCTGGGGCGATCGGATCCCTGCCAGACCCTTGGCCAGGTCCTCTCCTTGCAGGATTCCAGATCCGGGTCGGCCGGATGGATCCAGGCCGAATGCCGACGCCTGCAGGAGATGGGCCGCCTGGAAGGCCTCAGCGGTGAACCCGGCGAGGAACTGGTGGCCGGCGCCGACGAGGTCGGTCGAGGCCCGATGGCCGGCCCCCTGGTGGCGGCCGCGGTCAGTTTCCGGCGCGTCCCCTGGCTTCCCGGGCTGCGCGATTCCAAGAAACTGAGGGCCGCCCACCGGGAGGCCCTGGTCCCCTGGATCCAGGCCCAGGCCGAATCCTGGAGCCTCTGGGTGGTTCCGGTCGAGACCCTCAACCAGGCGGAGGGCACCATCCACAGCCATTCCCTGGGTGCGATGCGGGAATGCGTCCTCCGGCTGGACCCCGGACCCCAGCGCCTGGTGGTGGATGGCCGCTTCACCGTGGAGGGTCTGGATCTTCCCCAGAGTGCCGTGGTCGGGGGGGATGACCGGTGTCTGACCGTGGCGGCGGCCTCGGTCCTGGCCAAGGTCCACAGGGACCGGTTGATGCGCGAGCTCGATCTCCTCTGGCCCGGCTATGGCTTCGCGCGGAACAAGGGATATTGCACCCCGGAACACCTCGAGGCCCTCGAGCGCCTCGGCCCCTGCCCGGCCCATCGGAGTCGTTTTGGACCGGTGCGCGCACGCCGGCCCTCGGGGGAAGCCGTCCAGGGGCTGCTGGACCTGGAGCCCTGAGGGTACCTCCCCGGGCAGGAGATCGACCCGGGCGAAGGAAGTAGATTGCCTCCCGAACGCTTCTTCGAGAGCTTCCGGGACTTCGCAGAGGGAGAGCATGATGAGCATCGGCATCCGCTTCCGACAGGGGCTCCTGGCCCTGGCCCTGGTCCTGGTCCTGGGTCTTCCGGTCCAGGCAAGGCTTGTCCTCCGGAACGTCTACACCTACGAAGGCATCCTGGGAGCGATCAACACCCCTCAGATCACCGTCGTCAACGAGAAGTCGGGCGTGGTTCCCATCCTGCTTCCCCAGGGCGCCCATCTTCCCGAACAGTATCAGGTCGGGCAGCGGGTCTGGGTCGAGTTGCAGAGGGGCACGCACGGGATGTGGGTGCTCCGCAAGATTCGCAGGCTGGACGTTCCGGGCCAGCCGTCCATCCTGTAGGTCGCCATGTCCTCCCCCACCATGGAGCTGTCCCCCGAACTCGCGGGGCGGCTCCTCCGCTTTCCGGACCTGGATTTCCACGCCCCGGACCTCTGGCGTCTGGGGCCTGGCGAGCTTCAAGCCGAGCTCGAAGGCCTGGCTGAGGGCGAATCGAGCCCGGCTCATTCCCTCTGGCTTCGCCTGGATCCGGCAGCGGAGCCCCCGGGGTTGCCCGTCCGCGACATCTCCTTGCCGGAGGGGGTCGGATTCCTCCCGCCCGCCCAGGAGGCTCCTTCGGAATCCTCTGCCGTCCTGGTCCTTCCTGGTGATCTGCTGAGCGCCGAGCCGGTGCTGCTCTATCTCCCCGCTCCCGAGGGCTGGGAGGGGGTTCCCGGGCTTCCGGAGGCCGGAGCCCGGATCCGGGCCTTCCCGGAGGACCCCCTGGGGGTCCTGGCAGGCTCGGCCCGTCTCCGCTGTCGGGTGCGGGATGCCCACGGCGAGTGGACCCTCGAGGTCATGGCAGATCCCTCGGGTTCGGGTCAGCCCCTGGCCCTCTGCCCTCTGTGCGATCGCCCGGCGGACCGCTGGTATCACTGTGCCGAGCATGGGCCTCACTGCAGCGCCCATCGCAAGGTCTGCCGTTCCTGTCGCCGGGGGGAGTGCGCGGCCTGCTTCAACCAGACCTGCGGGACCTGCCAGACTCCCCTGTGCCCCTCCTGTGCCGAGCCGCCATGTTGTTGTGGAGAGCATGGCTCGTGTCAGGCCCACCGCGCGGTCTGCAGCGAGTGCCATGGGACCTGCTGCACCGCCTGCAGCGGGGGGCTGTGCTCGGTGGGCGAGACCGGGCTCTGCGCGCGCTGCGCGGGGATCTGCCAGGCCTGCGGGCAGACCGTGCGGACCCGCCTTCTGACCCCCTGTCACGTCTGTTCGACCCTGGTCTGCCCCAACTGCTCGGATGGCTGCCATCTGGACGGCCGCATCATGTGTCCGACCCACCAGGGGATCTGCGGTGAATGCGGACGGGGAATCTGCCCGGCCCATCGCGAGGTCTGCCATTCCTGCGGCATCCCGCACTGCCGGAACCACCTCGGAACCTGTCCGGTCTGCGCCCGTCCGGCCTGTTCGGCCTGTTGCCCGGCCGGAGCCTGCCGGCAATGCCGTTCCCTGGCCCCGGTCGAGGACAGCGTGCGCGAGCGCCTGACCTTGTTGGGAGAGGGAAAGCCCTGGGGGCGCTTCACCCGGCTGCGCGGGGCTTCGGGGCCGGCAGGATGGCTCTTCGCCGTGGGTCTTGGCCTTCAGGAGTTCCGGGTCTCGACCGACGTCGGCCTGGAACGCGTGGAGTCGGTCCATCGCCGGACCTGGCTGGGCAGGATGCTGAGGCGGGGCTGAGAGGACCGCCCGGCGGCCCCGTCGAAGCGCGATTCCCCATCGCAGCGGAGGGCGACCGCCTTCCACCACCCGCCCGGAGGACCCATGATCAGCCGCTTCGTCCTGCTTGCCTTCCTGCTCTTCTCGACCCTGGGCCTGGTGCCCGCGCTGGCTGCACCGGCCCGCCCCGCAGCGTCCTCCGGCCTGCCCTCGGTGCAGGTGCAGGTCCACGATGTCGGCGAGCAGATCAAGCTGGTCATGGACTGGAAGGGGCAGGTGGCCGCCCACGTGCGCTCCGCCCTGGGCGGGCATGGTCAGATGGTGATCCGCCTGAGTCCCGCCCGCCTGGAGGGAGGCAATCGCAAGCTCCCGGTCCGCCGCGGGCTGATCGGTGTGATCGAAGCGGTCCAGATCGACGCGACGACCGTCCGCATCCTCATCCCGGTCATGGCCCCCCCGGTCTACACCTCGTCCACCCGGGGGCCTGCCGGCGGCCTGCAACTCCTGATCTCGACGATGGAGGTGGATCGGGGTGCCTCCTCCCCGGCGCCCCAGCCGGCGGCCACGGCCAGCCCCTCCCCGGCTCCCCAGCCGGCGGCCACGGCCAGCCCCTCCCCGGCTCCCCAGCCGGCAGCCACGGCCAGCCCCTCCCCGGCTCCCCAGCCGGCAGCCACGGCCAGCCCCTCCCCGGCGCCCCAGCCGGCGGCCACGGCCAGCCCCTCTCCGGCTCCCCAGCCGGCGGCCATGGCCAGCCCCTCTCCGGCTCCCCAGCCGGCGGCCATGGCCAGCCCCTCACCGGCTCCCCAGCCGGCGGCCATGGCCAGCCCCTCTCCGGCTCCCCAGCCGGCGGCCATGGCCAGCCCCTCACCGGCGCCGCGGACCGCGGCGGCCCCCGGATCCCAGGCGCTCCCGGATCGTTCCTACAGCATGGTCTTCACCGGTCAGGATCTGGCCGAGATCCTGAGCAACCTGGCCGAAGACCTCGGCCTGCGGCCTGTCCTGGATCCGGCCGTGAAGGGCCCTGTAGCCACGACCCTCGCCAACCTGGACGCGGCCAGCGCCCTGGAGGCGATCCTGCGCACCCAGTCCACCCCCTTCGCTTTCGAGGTGAAGGACGGGCAGTTGCGGGTCTTCCCCTCGCGCCCGCGGCCCCAGACCTCTCCCGCCGCCGGGGCGACGGCTCCGGCTCCCGCGCCGCAGCCCGCCGTGACGGGCGCTCGACCCGAAGTCGGGAGGGATCCCACCCGAGCCCAGGCCTTCTTCCCGATCCAGGGACGCAAGGCCGCGACCGTGGTCGAGGGCCTCAAGAGCCTCTATCCCCAGGCCCTCTTCCAGGTGGACGAACGCCTCAACGTGATCCTGGTTGAAGCCGAGCCCAACCAGCTCGAGCAGATCCGCAAGGTGCTCAGCGTCTTTGCCCAGCCCTGAGTCTGCTCGACTTCGGGCCCTCTCCCGGGCACCCTGGGGGAGGACCCCGCGGGACCCGGACCGAAAGTCGGCAGGCCGGATCTTCAGGCGGATCATCCGGCTGGCACCGTGAACGGGGAGACGCCATGAGAACCGACCTGAGCCCCCTTGAGGAACTCCAGGAACAGGTCCGGGCCCATCCGGACAACCCGGAGCTCCGCTATGCCCTGGGGGTGGCGTTCTTCGAGCAGGAGGATGCGCCGGCTGCCTGTCGCGAGTGGAAGAAGGTCCTGAGCCTTCAGCCGGACCACGCCCAGGCCCTGACCTTCCTGGGGCTGGTCTACCTCTCCCAGAAGAAGTACCGGCTGGCTCAGGAGCAGTTCGAAGAGGCCGTACGGCTCCATCCCCAGGATCACAATGCCTGGAACAACCTGGGCCTGGTCCTGGCCCGTCAACGAGAGTTCGACCGGGCCCTGGAGTGCTGGCGCGAAGCCCTCAGGGCCCGCCCGGACTACAGCCAGGCCTGGTACAACAGCGGTCTGGTCCTGGCCAGCCTCGACCGCCTGGAGCAGGCCGTCGAGGCCTATTCCAAGGCGATCGAGCTGAACCCCGAAGACGTCTATCCCCACAACAACCTGGGCCTGGTCTACTCCCGCATGGGGGATCTCCAGGCGGCCGAGCGCGAGTTCGTGCGCGCCCTGGAGATCGACCCGGACGACGTGTACGCCCACAACAACCTGGGCAGGATGTACGAGCGGACCGGGCGGATGCCCCTGGCCCACCAGGAATTCGAGCGGGCCCTGGAGATCGACCCCGAGGATGCCTACGCCCGGAACAACCTGGGGCGCATCCTGGGCAAGCAGAAGCGTTATTCCGAGGCCATCGAGCAGTTCCACCGGGTCCTCAAGAGCAACCCCCATGATCCGGTGGCCTACCACAACCTGGGCCGGATCCACGCCCAGCTCCTGGAATGGGAGCAGGCGGTCAGTTGTTATCGACAGGCCCTGGAACTCAGCCCCCGGGACACCTACGCGCGCAACAACCTGGGGCGGGCCCTGCTCTCCCTGCAGCGCCTGGACGAGGCCGAAGCGGAGTTCCGACATTCCCTGTCGCTGGCCGGCCAGGATTCCTTCGCCTTGAACAATCTGGGGCTTTGCCTCCTGCGTCAAGGACGGGCCGAGGAGGCCCTGGCCTGCCTGACCCGGGTCCTGGAGACCTCGGAGGAGGAATTCGACGAGCAGAGGATCCTGGCCCACAACAACATGGGTTTCGCACTGCTCTCGCTGGGGCGCTACCAGGAGGCCCTGGGCCATTTCCAACAGGTCCTCCAGGTCAAGCCCGAGGACTCCTATGCCCTGAACAACACGGGCATGTGCTACTCACGCCTGGATCGCCTGGAACAGGCCATCGAATGCTATCAGATGGCCTTGGCCGTGAACGATCGCGATACGGACGCCCACAACAATCTGGGCCTGGCCTGGCTGGGCCTGAATCAACCCGATGCGGCCCTCTCGGCCTTCCACGCCGCCCTGGCGGTGGAGCCCCGGGACCCCTACACCCACAACAACCTGGGCCTGGCCCACACCTACCTGGGCCATCTCTCCGAAGCCGTCCACTCCTTCCGCGAGGCCCTGCGCCACGATTCCAAGGACATCTACGCCTACAACAACCTGGGGATCGCCCTGGCTCGCCAGGAACAACTGGACGAGGCCATGCAGTGCTGGAACAGCGCCCTGCGCCTGGAGCCGCGCTACGCCGAAGCCCGCTTCAACCTGGGGCTGGCCTGGTTTGAGAAGAAGAAGTACTTCGAAGCCGTTCGGGAATTCCAGTACGCCCTGGAATCCGATCCCGAGCTCCTGCCGGCTCGCATCCACCTGGCCCGGGCCCACGCGCATCTCGGCGAAGCCCCCGAGGCCCGGGGCCAACTTCAGATGGCCTGTGACCTGGCCGTCCGGAGGGGAAATCTGGAGGAAGCGAGACGGGTCCGCCAGGAGGTCGAGGATCTCCTGGAGCCGGGAACCCCTCCCCGCCCCAACCCCGGGCCGGCCGAGGAGTCCAAGGCCAGACCGGTCGGCTCCCAGGGGCGGCAACCCTCGAAGAGCCGCGCCAGGCGCGGATCCCGCCGCCGAGGTTAGCCGGCTCAACCCATGAAGCGCGGGCGACCGGGAGCGGGAGCCCCCTCGCTCAGCGTCGGCTCCAGCGAGCGCGCCCTCGCGCGCAAGGCCTGGACCTCCTCCTCCAGGCGGGCCTTCTCGCGCCGGAGGCGATCCACCAGGTTCCGGGCCTGGGCCAGTTCCTGCGAGCGCACCCGAAGCGCCTCCCGACAGGACTCGAGTTCCTCTTCCTGGGCGCTCACCGGGGGGCGGGGGTCCATCGCCTGGGAGAGGTGCGGGAGGACCTCGCGCAGCTCCTGCCAACGCCCCCTCCAGTAGGCGATCTCCTCACGAAGACGCCAGGCCTCGGGTTCTCCTTCAGCCCGGCCAGAGAAGGGCTCCAGAGGAGCGGCCTTCCCCCTCGGTTCCCGGCCTGCTCCTCCATCCATGGGCTCGGATGGATCTGGTTGATCGCATTGATCTGATTGATCTGGGTGATCGTCACGGCCATGGCGATCATGGCTCGATCTGAGATCAGGCCGATCAAGCCTTCCTCGACCGCCGCGTGACCGCTCGCGATTCGGGTCTTCCCGCCGGGCCTGCTGGCCCGGGTCCATCACGGATGGCTCGAGCACCTCGACGCCGGCCTGGTAACGCGTGACTTCCTCTTCGGAGACCTCCCACTGCCTGCCGAACGGGCCTCTGCGAAGGACGGCCCGGATCCGTCCGGAACGAAGGTGGCGCCGGATGGTCGGCAGGGAGAGGCCGGTCCTGCGGGCGACCTCGCGCAAGGGAAGACCTGTTGAAGGAACCACTTTCTCCCTCCTTGATCCATGATCAGGGATTCTTGGGCTTGATCATGAATCTCGCCTGGAGCCCTGATCACAGTCTAGTCGAATTCCGGCCGGTGATCCATCATGCGCTACCAGCCGGGGCGGACGGCAAGCGGCTTTCAGGTCCTGAAAAGGTTTCGGGTCCGCAAGCCCGAGGGCTCTGCGGACCCGAAACCCAGCCGGCGGAGTTCCGACGCCCTTGGGCGCCGGACTCAGCCCAGGACCACGTTCACCAGTTTGCCGGGAACATGGATCACCCGTCTCGGGGTCCTCCCCTCCAAGGCAGAGACCACCTTCTCCAGGGCCATCACCTGGCCTTCGATCTCCTCCCGGCTGGCCCCGGCGGCCACGCGGATCCGGTCGCGAACCTTTCCATTGAACTGGACGATCAGTTCGACCTGGTCCTCGACCAGGTGCTTCGGTTCCCAAATCGGCCAGGCCAGCCCTCCCTCGAAGATCGAGGCCTCTCCGCCCAGTTGGGCCCAGAGTTCCTCGGCCACATGGGGGGCCACGGGGGCCATCGCCAGAAGGTAGGTGCGGACGGTCTCCAACGCGATCGGAGCGGACTCCTGCTGCTTCCAGGCGCTCAGCGCGTTCAACCACTCCATCAGGGCGGCCACCACCGTGTTCAGGTGGAGACGCTCCATGTCCTCGGTGATCTTCTTGAGGTAGCGGTGGGTCAGCCGGAGCACCTCGGGACGGGTCTCGGCGCCCTCGGCGAAGGAGCCGGAGGCGACGAAGTTCCAGACCCTCCGGATCCAGCGATAGACGCCCTCGATCCCGGAGTCATTCCATTCGGCATCCAGCTCGGGGGGGCCGATGAAGAGCAGGTAGGCCCGCAGGGCGTCGGTTCCGTAGCGCTCCACCAGTTCATCCGGGTTGACCGAGTTGCCCTTGGACTTGCTCATCTTCTCCAGGCGGCCCGAGGTTCCGACCCGGGTGATCATCCCCTGGTTGAAGAGGCGCTTGAAGGGCTCCTTGAAGCCGATCTGGCCCAGGTCGTAGAGGACCTTGGTGTAGAACCTGGAGTAGAGCAGGTGGAGCACGGCGTGCTCGATTCCGCCCACGTACATGTCCACCGGCAGCCACTCGTCCACCTCCTCGCGGCGCCAGGGAACCTCGTTCGCGTCCGGCGAGGCGTAGCGCAGGAAGTACCACGACGAGCAGATCCACTGCGAGAGCGTGTCGGTGTCCCGTCGGCCGGGGCCACCGCACCTGGGGCACTTCGTCTGGACGAATTCGGGGAGGTTGGCCAGCGGAGAAGCTCCGGTCCCGGAGGGCTCATAGCTCTCGACATGGGGAAGCAGGACGGGCAACTGGTCTTCGGGAACCGGGACCGTCCCGCAGGTCTCGCAGTAGACGATGGGGATCGGGGCTCCCCAGTAACGTTGACGCGAGACCAGCCAGTCCCGCAGCCGGTAGTTGACCCGGGCCCGGCCCAGGCCCTGGGCCTCGAGGCGCTCGACCACCTTCTTCTTGCCCTCCAGGGAGGGCAGGCCCGAAAAATCGCCGGAGTTGACCATGATCCCGGGCTCGGTGCCCGCCTCGTCCAGGGGAAGAACCGGGAAGCGCTCCTGGTAGGCGGCATCCAGGGCCCGAGCGGCGATCTGCTCGGAGTCCCCTCCGGGGCACAGTTCCCGGGCCATCTCCGGGGAGAGGATCACCTGGCGGATCGGCAGTCCGAAGGCCTGGGCGAACTCCCAGTCCCGCACGTCGTGGGCGGGAACCGCCATGATCGCCCCGGTGCCGTAGCCCATCAGGACGTAGTCCGCGATCCAGATCGGGATGCGCTCGCCCTGGACGGGGTTGATGGCGCAGGCGCCCGTGAAGACCCCGGTCTTGTCCTTCTGTTCCTGGCGTTCCACCTCGCTGCGGGTCCGCGTGCGGGTGACGTATTCCTCGACGGCGGCCTTCTGTTCGGGGGTGGTCAGGGCCTCTACCAGGGGATGCTCGGGAGCCAGCACCATGTAGGTGGCCCCGAAGAGGGTGTCCGGGCGGGTCGTGAAGATCCACAGCTTGTCGGGGTGCCCCTCCAGGCTGAAGCAGACCTCGGCCCCTTCACTGCGGCCGATCCAGTCGGCCTGCATCTTCTTGACCTTCTCGGGCCAGTCCAGGCCTTCGAGGTCGTCGATCAGGCGCTGGGAGTAGCGGGTGATCGCATAGAACCACTGGGGCAGATCCTTCTTGGTGACCACGCTGTCGCAGCGCTCGCACAGGCCTTCCTTGACCTCTTCATCGGCCAGTCCCGTCCGGCAGGAGGGGCACCAGTTGATGGGGGCTCCCTTCTTGTAGGCCAGGCCCATCTCGAAGAGCTTCAGGAAGGTCCACTGGGTCCACTTGTAGTAGTCCGGAGCCGAAGAGTTCACCTCCCGGCTCCAGTCGTACATCGCGCCCATCTCGCCCAACTGCCGCTTCATGTTGGCCATGGCGGCCCGGGTGTGGGTCTCGGGGTGGATCTTCTTCTTGATCGCGGCGTTCTCTGCGGGCAGGCCGAAGGCATCCCATCCCATCGGGTGCAGGACCCGGTAGCCCTTCAAGGTCATGTAGCGGCTCCAGACGTCGGAGAGCACATAACCCCGCCAGTGCCCGACGTGGAGCCCCTCCCCGGAGGGATACGGGAACATGTCCAGGCAGAAGTACTTGGGCCTTCCCGGTTCGCGGGTGGCGCGGTGGAGGCCCTTCTCCTCCCACGTGGCCCGCCAGCGTGCTTCGATTTTCTCGGGTTCGTACAGCATGAGGATCGCCGCCTTGGTCTTGGATTCAGAAGGCCTGCAGTTCCTCGCCAGACCGGGAAAACCTACCTTCAGGGAATCCAGGTCAGGGCCCCGGGCCCCTTGCCCACCGCCAGGCGTCCCAACTGACGCCCCTGGTCCAGATCCACGACCGAGATGTCGCCGGTGTCGTAATTGGCCACAAAGCATGCCCGCCCGTCGGGTGAAAAGGTCAGGGCCCGGGGCCCGATGCCGACTCCGATCCGGAAACGGCCCGCCGGGCGATCCGGATCGAAGACCGAGATGTCGTGGTTGATCGAGTTGATCACCACCGCGCGGCCATCCGGTCCCACCCGGACCTCAGAAGCCTCCTGACCGACCGGAACCCGATCCAGCGGGATGAATCTCGAGACATCATAGATCCCGACCTGCTGGAGTTCGGGCAGTGCCACCAGCAGCCGGGCTCCGTCGGCCGTCAGATCCAGGCCGCCGATCCGGTCGGCCAGGCGATGCTGTCCCAGCAACCGCCAGGAGGCCAGATCGACCACGGAGACGGTGCCGAGCTCGCGATGCGAGACGAAGAGCCTCCTGCCATCCGGACTCATGACCAGGTCTCGGGCCCCGGGGAGTTGCAGGGGCATCAGGCGGACCGTCCGGAAGCTCGGGACATGCAGTTCCAGGAGGGCCTGGGACCGCTGGCTGAGGAGGTAGAGCCGCGCTCCGTCCCCCGAGAAGAGCAGGGCCCGGGGTTCGACGAGAGGCTCGTCCCGGATCGGGGCCCCCAGCCGCAACGTCAGGAGATCCACCAGGGCCAGGCTGGTCCCGCTGGCCTCGGCCACCAGGAGCATCCGGCCATCCGGAGAAACCGCCAGATCGCCGGGATTCCGGAAGAGGTTCAGGCGTTCCAGCACCCGGATGCTGCGGGCATCGACCAGGACCAGGGTTCCATCCAGGGAGCAGGTGACGCCGATCCGGGGCCCGGGGATCTGGGCCGACCCGGGAATCCCCCAGGCCAGGACCAGGGCACTCAACAGGACAAGAAGAATGGCACGGATCATGTGGACCAGTTTCGCGCCCCGCCTGCAGCGCGCCTCCGTCTTCGGCCTGATCCTCCTGGCCCTGGGGCTGGCCCCGAGCCAGGCCGGAGTCCCCCCCCGTGCGGCGCAGCCTCTTCCCACGGCGCTCTTCATCCCACTCGACGATCGCCCCTCGACCTTCTTGTTCCCCCAGCAGATCGCCCGGATCGGCGGCGGCCGGTTGCGGGTCCCCCCGCGACATCTCCTGGGGAGGGCCTGGACCCCGGGAGACCCCGAGAAGCTGGCGCTGTGGGCGCAGGAAGCGGTCGTCGGGAGCGAGAGGGCCCTGGTCTCGATCGACATGCTGGCCTACGGGGGGCTGGTGGCTTCCCGGACGGCTGCGTGCAGCACGGAGCAGGCCCTGGCGCGTCTGGGCTTCCTGAAGACCCTGCAGCGCTCGGGAATCCCCGTGGTGGCCCTGGCCATCCTGCCCCGGCTCTCCCTGCGGACCTCGGAGGCCCAGGCTCCCTACGAGAGGGTCCTGGCCAACTGGGCGGCCTCGGGGGTCGAGTCTCCTCCCGAGAATGTCCCGGCCGCGATCTTCGAGGAGTATCTGGCCGTGCGTCGGCGCAACGTGCAGGTGGTGGCGGACCTGATCGCCCAGGTGGCCCGAGGGGATCTGGAGTTCCTGGTGCTGGGACAGGACGACGCCGCCTCCCGGGGGCCCCACCTCGAGGAGCAGCGATCCCTGGAGGAGCAGATCCGCAGCCTGGGAGTGGAAGACCGGGTCCGGATCGTCTCGGGGGCCGATGAACTGGCCATGAACCTGGTGGCCGGCTGGCTGGCAGGACGCGAAGGCCTCCGGCCCGTCCTGGAGATCCTCTATTCCGAAGAAGGGGCCGGGGAGCGGATTCCCCCCTTGGAGAGCCGGCCCCTGGATGAGGCCCTCGAGGAGCACCTCTCCCTGAGCGGGGCCCGCTCCGGGACGGGTCGGGGCACGATCCTGCTGGTGGAGGTCCCTTCCGCCAGGCCCTACGAGCCGCCCCCCCTGGAAGCCGGGCCCGAAGACCTGGAACGCGCCGCGGCCTTCAAGAAGCGCCTGGACGAGGTCCGGGCCGCAGGCCGTCACCTGGCCGTCGCAGACCTGCGTCTGGTCAACCGCGCCGATCCGGTCCTGGCCCGCGAACTGCTCGAGCACCTCCCCCTCTGGGAGCTGGAGGCCTATGCGGCCTGGAACACCCCTTCCAATGCCCTGGGAACCGCCGTGGCCCAGGCGGTGGTCCGGGAGGTGGCCCGCGTCCGGGGCGGGGCGTGGTCCCTGGAGAGGGTCCTGGAGAGCGAGAAGACCCAGCAGGCCTTCACCCTGGCCCGAATGGTGGACGACTTCGCCTATCAGGCCGTGATCCGCCCCACCCTGAGCGAGGCCGTCCGGGGATTGCCGCGAGACCCCGATCCCCTGCTGAACCTCTACGGCCCGGCCGGGGTCCGGGCTCGACTCGAGGCGGTGGCCTGGGCCCGCAAGGTCTGGCAGGAGCGCCTGGAAGGCCGGAGCTACTGGGTTCCCTCCCTGCGCCGTCGGGTGGAGTTCGAAGCGATGCACCTGGAGGTGGTCCTGCCCTGGCCCCGGGTCTTCGAGATCGAGGCCCGCCTGGATCTGAGGCTGGCGCCGCGGGCCGCGACTTCTCCCCCCAAGCCCCCCCGAAGGCCCTCTTCGTGAGGGTTTGGGGGAACCTGGGCCTGCACCGCGAACTCCATCCGCCATGCAGAAGACCGTCGTCGTGATCAGCAAGCCGGGCCTGGGGACCACGCAGCCCGAGGACTCCGAATTCGGGGCCGGGATGCTGGAGAAGTTCCTGCACAGCCTGGAGAAGCAGGCCGCACGGCCCGACGCCCTGGTCTTTCTCACCGAGGGCGTCCGGGTTCCAGTCCGGCGGGGGCCCTTCGATCTCCCCTTGGGGCTTCTGGCGGGTCTCGGGGTGCGCCTGCTGACCTGCCGCACATGCCTGGCCCACTACGGCATCGCGGAGGCGGAGGTCCTGGGCGAGGTGGCCGGGATGGACGAGATCGTCCTGGTCCTGGGAAAGGCCTCCAAGGTCCTGAACCTTTGAGCGGGATCCCCCGAAACGCTCGGCCCCTTGTGGAGGTTCAACCTCCCGTCGGCAGGACTCCGGGGCCTCTCGACCGGGAGGTCTCCGACGACCAGGAAAGGGATGGTTTCATGAACGGTATGCTGAAATCTCTCAGGACCCTCATCGTGGGGATTTCGCTTGTCGGGCTTCTCGCGGGGAGTGCCTCCCCCGTCCGGGCCCAGTACTCGGAGCTCGAAGAGAATCCTCTGGTTCCGGCGGTCTCGGATTTCTACGGGTTCGAGACCGTCCAGACGATCACGGTGATGCAGAATGTGGCCGAGCCCGACGATCTCCTGGTCACACTCTTCCTGGCTCGGGCCTCGGGTCAGGATCCGGTGGCCCTCAACGAGATGCGCAAGAAGGGTCGCAGTTGGAAGGAACTCTTCACTCGGACCAAGGTGAACCCCGGGATCCTCTTCCAGGACCTGGTCGGAGTGCAGATTCCCGATCGCTACCCGGACTACGTCTGGGCGCAGCGCAAGTACCGCGAGTGGAAGGCCAACCCCAAGGTCGGTTTGCCTCTCTACGACAAGACCGTGCGGTTGCTGGTTGGCCTGGACTTCGTGATCCGCCGATTCGACCTCGCCCCCCTGGCGACCATGCAGGCCCGCAACGGGGCCGCCAGCTACGTGGATCTGATCCAGAAGAGACTGCCTCCTCCGGCTGGCGAGTAGGCCCAGAACCTCAGAGCGGGACTTCGGGGAGGTACTGCTCCTCGGCAAAGGAACCCATTCCAGTCGGACCGACGGCATAGTCCTCGTCGACCACGTCCCGCGACAGGTTGTGGAAGCTCCCATAGCGCTTCACGAAGGAGAGCTTGACCGTGTCCACCGGGCCGTTGCGCTGCTTGGCGATGATCACCTCGGCGGTGTTGGTGTCCTGGGTCTGGGGATTGTAGTACTCGTCCCGGTAGATGAAGGCCACCAGGTCGGCATCCTGTTCGATGGCTCCGGACTCGCGCAGGTCGGAGAGCCCGGGGCGCTTGTCCTGGCGGGACTCCACCTGTCTTGAGACCTGGGAGAGGGCTACGATGGGGACGTTGAGCTCCTTGGCCAGCCCCTTGAGCTGGCGGGAGATCTCCGAGACCTCGTTGACCCGGTTGTCGGTGCGCCCACTGCCCCGGATCAACTGCAGATAGTCGATGATCACCAGGTCCAGGCCGTGGCGTTTCTGGAGGCGGCGCAGCTTGGCCTTCATCTCCAGGACCGTGGTCCCCGCCTGGTCGTCGATGAAGAGCATGGCCTCGTTGAGCTGATTCATGGCCCGGCCGATGCGTTGCCAGTCCTGGTCGCGCAGGTTCCCACGCCGGACATCCATGGCGTTGACCTGGGCCACCGAGCACAGAACCCTCTGGCAGAGCTCCTGGCGCGACATCTCCAGGGAGAAGACGGCTGCCACCCCTGGCTTCTCGCGGTTCAGGGCCACGTTGATGGCCACCGACATGGCGAAGGCCGTCTTGCCCATGCTGGGGCGGGCCCCGATGATGATCAGGTTCGTAGGCTGCAGGCCACCCGTGATGTCGTCCAGGTCGGCAAAACCGGTGGCCACGCCGGTGATCGAGATCTTGTTGCGGTAGCGCTCGTAGAGGGTCTCGAAGGTGTCCTGGAGGGTTGCCTTGATCTGCTCGAGTTCGGTCCGGGAGCGCTTGTTGCCGACCGCGAAGACCAGTTCCTCGGCCTGGTCCACCTTGTTGGCGGCATCGGCCTCGCCATCCAGCGAGAGCCGCACGATGGAGTTCCCGGCCTGCTGCAGGCGTCGCTCGGTGGCCTTGTCGGCCACGATCCGGGCATAGGCGCTGACATGGGCCGAGCTGCCCACGATCCCGATCAGGCTGTCGAGATAGGCCGCCCCACCGCAGTTCTCCAGCTTGGCGTGGTTGCGCAGGCGGTTGGTGACCGTGATCAGGTCGATGTTCTGGTTGCCCTCGGCCAGGGCCACCATCGTGGAGTAGATCTCCTGGTGGGCCTCCCGATAGAAGTCGTCGGCGCCGGAGAGGACCTCCGAAACCCGGTCGAAGGCCTCGGGGTCGATCAGGCAACTGCCCAGGCAGGCCTGCTCGGCCTCGATGCTGTGGGGAGGCAGGTGGCTCAGTTCGAAGGGGGGGGCAGCCAGGGTCATCAGGAGGGAGCCTCGGGACGGGGCAGGACATCTCCCCAGATCTGCCGGACGGCCTCCTCCACCGAGGCGACAGCCAGGACCTCCAGCCCGTCGGGGAGATCCTCGGGAACCTCGTGGCGGTTCTCCGCAGGGACCAGGACCTTCTTCATCCGAGCCTGCACGGCGCCATACATCTTCTCGGGAATCCCTCCGACCGGGCGGACCCGACCCTGGATCGACACCTCGCCGGTCACGGCCAGGTCCGCAGGGACGGGGAGTCCTTCCAGGACGCTGAACAGGGCCAGGCTCACGGCCAGGCCCGCGGACGGGCCGTTGATGGTGGCTCCGCCGATCACGTTGACGTGGACGTCGTAGTCCTGGAGATCCTTGTCCAGGAGGAGGCGGATGACGCTTCCGGCGTTGAAGACCGAGTCGCGGGCCGATTCCCGGGCCACCTCATTGAAGCGGAGGCTTCCCTTCCCGGGAACACGGGCAGGATAGGCAGCCGCTTCCAGCTCCAGGCAGGACCCCAGGAAGCCCGAGACTCCCAATCCGAAGATCCGGCCCACCACGGGCCTCTCGCCGGCCAGGACCGAGATCGCAGTTGTCAATCGGTTGGTCTGGACCACGCTGTGGACATCCTGGAGGGTGACGCGGGGTCTGGCCCGTCTTCGGCCCAGCCGCTGCCAGGCCAGGCCGAAGGCATCGGTCAGGATCTGGACGGCCTTGCGGCCTTCCACCGTGTAGCGGCTGATCTCTTCGGCCACCCCGGCCTCCAGGAGGACCCCCAGACGGGACGAGGCCTGGGTCACGATCTGCTGGATCCGGGTGGCCGTGAGGGGCTCGAAGAAGACCTCGGCGCAGCGCGAGCGGATGGCCAGCGGGATCTCTTCGGGGGATCGGGTCGTGGCTCCGATCAGGATGAAGTCGGCCGGGGCTCCCTGGGTGAAGAGCTTGCGGACATACTCCGGAACCCGCGGGTCCTCTTCGTCGAAGTAGGAGGATTCGAAGAGGATCCGCTTGTCCTCCAGGACCTTCAGGAGCTTGTTCAGCAGGAGTGTCTCGAGCTCACCGATCTCGTCGAGGAAGAGGACGCCTCCGTGGGCCTTGGTAACCAGACCCAGCTTGGGCTCGGGGATGCCATCCTCGGCCAGGTCCTTGCGCGAGCCCTGATAGATCGGGTCGTGGACCGAACCCAAAAGGGGGTTGGTGATCTCGCGAGGATCCCAGCGCAGGGTGGTGGCGTCGACCTCGATGAAGGGCGCGTCGGGCGCGAAGGGGCCCCGGCCCGTGCTCTTGACCTGTTCGAGGACCAGGCGGGCCACGGTGGTCTTGCCGACCCCGGGCGGGCCATAGAGCAGGACATGCTGGGGATAGGGCGTCCCGATCTTGGCCAGCAACGAGCGCACCGCACCGTCCTGGCCCACCACCTCAGAGAGGCGGCTCGGCCGCAGGACCGAAAGGGCGCTGACCCCCAGGCTCCTCTTCTCGATCTCGTCGAGCTCGGCCAGGCGCTTCAAGGTCGCCGCGTTCTCGGCGCCCTGCTCCTCCTTGAGGATTTCCCGGCGGAGCTCCTTGAGGTAGTCCTGATGCTTGTCGCGCATCTTGGCCAGGATTCTCTGGTCCATGTCCTCTTCGAAGGTGCGCATGGCCGCCAGGTTGGCCACCTCGTCCTCGATGAGGTCCAGGATCTTGGAGTAATCCTCCCTGGCCGGCGCGGCACCCAGAGCGGGATCCTCGAAGATCAGGCGCTGCAGGGCCAGGAGGCGATCTCCGGTCCGGGTTGAGCGCATGAGCTTGAGGACCCCCATCTTCCGAGCCTTCAGGACCAGTTGATCGGCACCGAAGAGGTTGGAGAGGAATCCATAAAGGATGCTCAGGCGGCGATCGGGGTCCTCTCCGGCCGAAGGCAGGCCGGGAGGCTCGTGTTCAGGGCACAACGCCTCAGGACTCCTCGACGCGGACGAGCAGTTCGGCCTTGACCTTGGGGTGCAGCTTCAGGACGATGCGATGTTCACCCAGGGTCTTGAGGGGAGAGTCGAGCTTGATCAGGCGGCGATCGAAGTCCAGGCCATGCTGGGCCTTGAGGGCCTCGGCCAGGTCGCTGGAGGTGATCGAGCCGAAGAGCCGTCCCCCTTCTCCGGAGCGGGCCGCCACCTTCAGCGGCCGGGAGCGCAGGGCCTCGGCCAGCTCGCGGGCCTGTTCGAGCTCGCGGGCCTCATGGGCGGCGCGATCCGCCTTCTCCTTGTCCAGGGCCCGGATCTTGCCGTCCGTGGCGACCATCGCCAAGCCGCGGATCAGCAGGTAGTTGCGCCCGAAGCCGTCGGAGACCTCGTGCAGCTCCCCCTTCTTTCCCAACTTCGGGACGTCCTTGAGCAGGATGACCTTCATCTCGCAGCCGCCTTTCGGATGGGCCCGGAAACGGGCCAGAGATCAAAGAGCCCGACTCCCGGGCTCCGGGGCGCACTCCAGAGCTCGGGGCCGGGTTCCGTCGTCGAAACGAACTAGATGGTATAGGGGAGCAACGCGATGAAGCGAGCCCGCTTCACCGAGTTCATGACCATGCGCTGATGACGCGCACAGGTTCCCGAAATGCGCCGGGGCAGGATCCGCCGGGGCAGGATCTTGCCGCGCTCGCTGGTGTACTTGCGAAGCGTGGGGACATCCTTGTAGTCGATGTCCTCGATCTTGTTGGCGCAGAAGTGACAGACCTTCCGCCGGGGGCGACGCCCCCGGCGCTCTCCACGGGCCATGTTTGAACCTCCAGGACGGCTCGCCCGCAAGGGGCGGCCTCTCGATCAGAATGGGACTTCGTCGTCCACGCCCAGGCCTGTGTCGAAATCGTCTCCAAAGTCGTGGGAAGGACCCGTCGTCCTCGGCTCTTGAGCCGGGGCGGCCGGGGCGGCTCCCTCGCGGGGCCCCCGATAGCCTTCGCTGCTGCGTGGGGCCCGGTTGTACTGGCCCCCTCCTCCGCCGCCTTCGCCCTCGTTGCGGCTGCTGAGCATCCGCATCTCGTCGGCGACGACGTCAAAGGCGCTTCGCTTCTGGCCTTCCGGAGTCTCGTAGGTTCGGGTCTGCAGACGGCCCTCGACGGCAATCAGCTTGCCTTTAGCCAGGAACTCGTTGCAGATCTCGGCCAGGCGTTCCCAGGCCACGATGGGGATGAAGTCCGTGTTGCTCTCGCTGCCGCTCCGCCCACGGCGATCGACGGCGATGCGGAAGCTGGCGACGGCCTTTCCACTCGTGGTATACCTCAGCTCCGGTGGAGCCACCACTCGACCGATCAGGATCACTCGATTCAGACTGGACATGGTTTCACCCTTTCCGCGCGGCGTCCGCCAGACGCGACACCTTCGCGGTGCCTGGCCGGCGACCCGCGCAGAAGGTCTAGTTGACGCAGACCACCAGGCTGCGCAACACGTCGTCGCTGAGCTTCATCACGCGACGAAGCTCTTCGGCGACCGGGCTTTCGGAGTCAAAACGCATGACGACGTAGTAGCCTTCCATGCG
>JALHDH010000064.1 GCA_022839105.1 bacterium | reverse complement strand
CTCGGTGATGCCCTGCACTTCGAAGAAGACCGAGGCCAACCGGCCCGAGATGGAAGTCGACGGCCTGCGGGACGTGGACTACTCGCTGACCACCCGCGAGCTGGGCGACATGATCAAGCGCGCCCGGATCCGCTTCGCGAACCTGCCCGACGAGACCCCGGACAGCATCCTGGGCGAGTACACCGGAGCCGGCGTGATCTTCGGCGCCACCGGTGGCGTGATGGAGGCGGCCCTGAGGACCGTGGCCGACATCCTGACCGGCAAGGACCTCCAGGACATCGAGTACAACGCGGTCCGCGGCCTGGACGGGGTGAAGGAGGCCTCGGTGATCCTGCCCATCGGCGGTCAGGATACCGAAGTCAAGGTGGCCATCGCCCACGGCACGGCCAACGCCGCCAAGGTCCTGGAAGCGATCAAGGCCGGCGAGAAGGAGTACCACTTCATCGAGGTCATGGCCTGTCCGGGCGGCTGCGTGCACGGCGGCGGCCAGTCGATCGTCTCGGCCCAGGTCCGCCTGGACGTGAACCCCAAGGCCAACCGCGCCGCGGCCCTCTACGCCGAGGACGAGGCCTGCGTGAAGCGGAAGTCCCATGACAACGCGGAAGTCCAGGCCCTCTATGAGGAGTTCCTGGGCAAGCCGAACTCCCACCTCTCGCACAAGCTGCTCCACACCCACTACGCGCCGCGCGAAGTGTACGAGTGCTGCGCGCAGTAGATCCCTGGCTCGATCGCTGATGGGGCGGCCCTCCTGATGGGGGGCCGCCCGTCAGCTTTTTTTGGGGGTGCGCGACGAAATGTTCAAATTTCGACAAGCATCCGGATCCCGATCCGTGGGATGATCTGCAGGGGGGTCCGGCGCGTCCGCGATTGCCGGATCTTGCGCGGCAGATTTTTCTGGTCAACCTGAAAGGAGTCCCTCAACATGGAGATTCGGCCAACCACTGCGACCCCGGTGAGCACGGGTGCCGCAAACACGGGTGCAGCACGTCCGGCAGCCGAAAAGCAGCCTCAGGAGACCTTCGTTTCCTCCAACGGAGGCCCGGTCAGCCTCATCATCCAGCATGAGGACAAGGAGAAGCTGGAGAGCCTCAAGGCCTCCATCCTCGCCCGGAACCCCGAGAACCAGGTGACCGCCGAGCTCCCGCTGATCAACGGCTTCGCCGTTCAGGTCACCCCGGGCAAGGACGGAACCATCCTCCCCGACCTGAGCAAGGTTGCCGGCACCGGGACCATGGTCAGCCTGGACCAGAAGATCGGGATCCCTGAGGGCGAGATGCCCGAAGTGATCGACACCTTCCGCCCCCTGATGGACGTGGCCAACCAGACCCTCGGCGTGGACAAGCTGCACGCCCAGGGCATCACCGGCAAGGGCGTCACGGTCTGCGTGATCGACACCGGCATCGCCCAGCATCCGGACGTGAAGGACCGCATCGTCGGCTTCATGGACATGGTCAACGGCAAGACCGAGGCCTATGACGACCAGGGCCACGGTTCGCACTGCGCCGGCATCGTGGCCGGTTCGGGCGTGAGTTCGGATGGCAAGTTCAAGGGTGTGGCCCCCGAGGCCAGCCTGGTCGGCGTGAAGGTCCTCGACTCGCGTGGCTCGGGCAGCTTCTCGAACGTCATCAAACGTCATCAAGGGCATCCAGTGGGCCGTCGAGAACAAGGAGCAGTTCTCCATCGACGTGATCAGCATGTCCCTGGGTGGCCGCGCCAGCCAGAGCGCCGAGAACGACCCGGTGGCCCAGGCCGTTGAGGCCGCCCACGCTGCGGGCATCACCACGCTGGTGGCGGCCGGCAACGAGGGTCCGCGCGGCGGCACCATCGGCACCCCGGCCATCGCCCCCAACATCATCACCGTGGGCGCTCACGACGACAAGGGCACCGTGGCCCGCGAGGACGACGGCCTGGCCTACTTCTCCAGCCGCGGTCCGACCACCGTCGACAAGCTGACCAAGCCCGACATCATCGCCCCTGGCGTGAACATCACTTCCCTGTCCCACCGCGGTGACGGCTATGTGTCCATGTCGGGCACCTCGATGGCCACCCCGTTCGCGGCAGGCGTCGCGGCCCTCATGCACCAGGTCAAGCCGGAGATCAGCCCTGGCCAGGTCAAGGAAGTCATGATGAAGAACGCCGACTCCCTGCCTCCCGTCAACGGCAAGGAGCTCGACGCCAACCAGCAGGGCAAGGGCGTGATCGACCCGGTCCAGAACATCGAGACCCTGACCGGTCAGAAGTTCGAAGCCTAAAGACCCCTCTGGCTCGGGCAGAGGGCCTCGGTCCTCCGCCTGAGAGCCGCTGATCGAAGGCCTGGGATGTGAATCCCAGGCCTTCTTGCATGTCGGGATCCTCTCGGGGGGACTGGCCCCTGCAGCGCGGGGGCGGCGACCGGGACTGCCTCCCGGACAAAGGCTTCGGGGGCCGGCCCCGAAGGCCGACCCCCGAAGCAGGGCCGATGTCCGAGCCCCTGAGGGCTCAGTAGCCGGTGGCGTACTGGAAGTGCATCGGATCGTCGGGAACCTGGGAGAAGCCGTGGCTGCCCATGATCTGGACGATCTGCTGATAGCGCTCGGTGGTGTTGGAGTTGGAGACCCCCATCGGATAGCGCGAGGCGTTGATGTCGACCGCGATCCCCCAGGCGTGCGTGCTCCAGGTGGAGCCGCCGCGCTTCATCCGCGGGTTGTAGGTTCCGTCGAAGCTGGAGATCTCGTCGGAGAGGCCGCGGGCGTGGATCTCCTCGAAGGCCGCCTGCAGATCGTCGGCGATCTTCCCGTGCACCGTCACCGAGATCATCTCACCGTTGGGGCCGGCCGGCATCTCGCGGGTCACCAGGTTCGACGAGTCGCCCGGCTGCCCGAAGGTGGCCACGATCTCGTTATAACCGTGCGGCACCGGGATGCTGCCGCCGTTACCAGTCGGGATCACCGAAGCGGCCTCGACCAGGGGGGCCGCCGAACGGACCCCGGCCACTTCGCTGATGGCCTCGCCGGTCAGGCCCAGGGCCTGCCAGGCCCGCGCCTGGACCGCCAGGTTGTCGGTCCCCGTGGCCAGCCAGTCCTCGGCGGACATGTCCTGCCCGCCGCTGGAAGCCGTCCAGGCTTCCTTGGCCTGGGCCACCTCCACCCCGGCGTGACTGGTCAGGGCCGCGCGGTACAGCTCGCCCACGTCTCCGCTGTAGGCCCGGGTGCCGCAGGCGTTCTCGGTATCCTGGTAGTAGGGCTCCTGCCCTTCGTGGCCCAGCAGCATGGTGGCCACCCGCTGGTCTCCACTGGAATCCTGGACGGCAGCCAGGGCCACCGGACCGTACTCGCCCCACATGTTCCTGGCCTGCTCCATGGTCAGGTTCTGGTTGGGGTTGGCCTGCATCCAGGCCTGAGCCTCGGCCACCGCGTCCTGGACCTGCTCCTGGGCCATCGGCCGGGTCAACGCCTCCACCGACTCTCGCAGCAGGTAGGCCTCTTCCCGGGCCGCAGGAGGCAACTCCTCCACCTGCTGATAGAAGACGGCCGCGTGGACGCTTTCCCAGCCCTGGGTCGCCGAGGCCGTGGCGCTGAGGTAGTCGGAGCTGGAGGTGTTCAGGGCCTGCAGCGCGGCTCGATCCTCCTCTCCCAGATCCGCGCCGCCCAACTGGGCCTCGGTGTAGGCCACCAGGGCCGCGCGAGCCGCCTGGTTGGGATCCGCTCCCTCTGCCTGGGCCGCCTCGATGGCCTCGTTCATGGCCGTGGAGGCGCCCGCCTTGAGCTCTTCGGGAAGGGCCTCGATGGCCGCCAGGGTCCGGGTCTCGGCCACCTGGGCCCGCTGCTCGAGGTAGATCTGGCCGGAATCCACCAGGGCCAGGGCCTGCTCGTTGTTCGGATCGTTGCGCAGGGTCTCCTCGGCCCACTCCATGGCCGCCGTGGTGGAGCGTCCCTCCAGCTCGTACTCCAGGGCCTGCGCCTCTTCCTCGGTCAGCTCGGAATAGGGCTTGCCATAGCGCTCCTGGGCCAGGTCGTCCTGGGCCTGGGTCTGCAGGTTCTCGACCGGCGCGCCGGAGTCGGCCAGGGCCGCCTGGAAGTCCTTCTCGGCCTCGTACTCGCGCAACTCCTGGATGGCCGGGTCGGCCTGCTCCTTGGCGGCGATGGCCTCGTCGATCTCCTTGAGGTGCGCCTCGTACCCCTGCAGGTCCACCCCGAGGGCCTCGATCTCGGCCTGGAGGGCCTGGATCTCGGGATCCTCCTCGATGGCCTGCTTCAAGGCCGGGTCGGCTTCTTGCAGGGCCTGCATCTTCTCGTCCATGGTGGCCTGGGCGGCGGCCATGGCCTCGGTGTGGGTGGCGATCTCCTGCTCGAAGCCGGCCTTGGCCTGCTCGAGGTCGTTCTTGACGCCCAACAGGTTGTCCAGCTCGCCCTGGAGCCGGTCGCGCTCGGCCTCCAGGTCGCGGATGCGCCCTTCGATCTCGCCCTTCTTGGCCTCATACTCCGCCTGGGCGGCCTGATGGGCCTGACCGGCCTCGGGGTCGTCGCCGGAAGGAGGGCTGGGAGGCTTGAGGTTCCCCAGTTCGCTGCGGGCACCCTGCAGGGCCTCGGAGTTCGCCTTGCGATCGGCGGCGTTCTGATAGAGGTCCTTGGAGTTCTTGGAGAGGTCCAGGTTGGTCTTGGCCAGCTCGTTCTGGGCCGTCTGCTTCAGGCCACGGGCCTCGTTGCTGGCGGCCAGGGCCTCGTCATACTCGGCGCGCAGGCCCGCAGCTTCCTCGGTCTGGCCAGCCTCGGCGGCCTGGCGGGCCAGGTCCGACTTGCGCTGGTTGATGGCCCCCTGCTTGGAGTCGATCTGCCCGCGGATGTCCCCGATCTTGTTCTGGGCTTCGGCCTTCTGCTGCTGCAGGCCGGCCAGGTCTCCAGCCAGTTGCGGGACCGGGTTCTGGCCGGTTCCGGTCGGGCCGGTCGGGGCTGCGGCGGCTGCGGCACCCGCGGCTGCAGCGGCCGCTGCGGCCTGCTCGCCTCCACCCGCCTGCTGGGCCTGCCCCCCTTGGTCCGCCGGGGCGCCCTGATCCATCGGCTGGCCTTCTTCCACCTGCTGGTTCTGCTGCTCTTCAGTGGCGGGCTTGGTCACCGGTTCCCCGGCGTTGTACTGCTGCAGGGCCGTCATGATCTGGTTGAACTGCTGCTCGGAGAGTTCGGTGATCCCCAGCTCCTTGAAGGTCTTGCCCAGGGTGGAGCCCTGAGCGCCAGGCTGACCTTCCGCCGCATCGTGCGCGGCGATCTGCCGGGCGATGGCCTGGTTGACCTCATCCCGGGTCAGGGGCGGCTGGCCGGACTGGGAGCGGCGGAGATTCTCCTGGTCGATCTCGAAGAGGAAGCGGGTCAGGTTCTCGGTCTGCTCGGGCGTCAGGCTGGCCGGATCCAGTCCGAAGAGCGAAGCCACGATCTCCGGCGTGAAGGACTTCAGGAAATTCTGGTACTGGGCGCCCACGGACTGGGGGTCCTGGGTGGACCACACCAACGCGTCCTGGGGTTCGCCGGCCCCCTCGGGCAGGGGCGCATTCGCTCCTGCCTGGGTTCCGGGAGCGCCCATCGGGCCCATGATGAACCCGAAGAATCCGAACATCTGGTTGGGGCCCTTCAACATCGCTGACCTCCACAGGCAGAGCCTGGACTTTTCTGCTCTATCACGCCGGGCTGACCCGGAGTCAACAAACCCCGTCAGGAAATCTCAGGACTTCAACCCCAACTCCTCGAGCAACCCCGGGAACGGAGCCAGGGCCCGCTCGAAGATCCCGTGCGCCCAGGCCAGGGCCATGCCATAGTTGGTGATCGGCACCCCGGCGCGCCGGCAGCGGGCGATCCGTCCGAGCATGGCCTTGCGGTTGAGCATGCAGGCGCCGCAGTTGATCACGACCTCGTAGCCCGAGAGATCCTCCGGGAAGTCCCGCCCCTGCACGTGGTGGATCTCCAGATCCGCCCCCACCTTCCGCCGCAGCAGGGCGGGGATCTTGACGGTGCCGATATCGTCCTGGATCGGATGGTGGGTGCAGGCCTCGGCCACCAGGACCTTCGACCCCTCCTTCAAGCCGCCCAGGGCCAGGGCCCCGGCGGCCTGCTCATACAGATCTCCCTTGTAGCGCGCGAAGAGCACCGAGAAGCCCGTCAGGGGAACCTCTTCGGGAACGAGGGCGGCCACCTGGGCGAAGGCCTGCGAATCGGTCACCACCAGGTCGGGAGGGCCGACCAGGCGGGCCAGGGCCTGGGGCAATTCGCTCTCGCGCACCACCACCGAGGTGGCCCCGGCATCCAGCAGATCGCGCAGGACCTGGACCTGGGGCAGGATCACCCGCCCTCGAGGGGCCTCCTTGTCGATGGGGATCACCAGGACCGCCGTTCCCCCGGGCGGAACCAGATTGCCCACGATGGGGAGGTCCTGGAGAAGTTCGGGCGGAGTCGCCTCCAGCAGGGCCAGACGCAGTTCGGCCACCCCCTGCCCGCGATCCAGGCTCGCGGGAACCGGCCGGATTCCCAGTCGGACCAGGCGGTCCGGGATCGGGACGGTCTCCGGAGTCCCCGGGTGGAGATCGACCTTGTTGAAGACCACCACGAAGGGAGTCCCCCGCGCCTGGAACTCGTCGAGGATCTGCTCTTCGAAGGGGCCCCAGTGCCCGGCCTCACAGACCAGGACTCCCAGATCGGTGCGATCGAAGACCTTTCGGGTGCGATCCACCCGCAGGTTGCCCAGGGTCTCCTGGTCATCATCCAGCCCCGCGGTGTCGATCAGGGTCACCGGGCCCAGGGGCAGGAGTTCCATGGGCTTTTCGACGGGGTCGGTGGTGGTGCCGGCCTTCTCGCTGACGATGCTGGTCGCCTGACGGGTGATGGCGTTCAGCAGGCTGCTCTTGCCCACGTTGCGCCGACCGAAGACGCCGATATGGATGCGAAGGCCCTTGGGGGCGCCCAGAAGGCCTCCAGGCCCCTCTCGAAAACCCTCGGCCGGTCTGGTCTGGTTGGAGCGCGTCACGGCAAACCTCCCCCTGCCCCCTGGGTGCGCCGGCGGAAGGCCTGGCTGGGTCCGGGCCCGACCGCCACCGTCCGGCCGATCGAGGCCAGTTGCCCGACGATCAGGGCCCGGGTGCTCTCGGCGGTCTCGTTGGAGCTGGCCTTGTTCGGATAGATGTTGTAGCGAGCGCGATGATGAAGCGGCGTGACGTTGGGCATCACCACGTTGGCGCCCCGCTTCAGGCCCAGAACCCGTCCCTGCTGCCGGTCCAGGGTGGCCAGGGCGGTGGTGGCTGGAAGATTGGCCTCCGGGCGCTGGACCCGGGCCAGGGCCAGGACGCGGAAGGCCATGTCGACGGTGGCGGGCACCTGGTCGGGGGGCAGCGGCGGCGGGGTCGCCCCCAGGGGCGTGTCGGGATGCGCGATGAAAGGCCCCAGGCCGATCATGTCCAGTTCCAGCTCGGCAAAGAGTTCCAGATCGCGGGCCAGGCTTTCGAAGCCCTGGCCGGGAATCCCGACCATCACGCCGCTGCCCACCTCGAAGCCGATCTCGCGCAGGAGGCGCAGAAGAGCCAGCCGGTCGCATTCCCGTCCGGGGAGCGGGGGATGGATGCGCTCGAAGAGGGCCCGATCCGAGGTCTCGAACCGCAGCAGGTAGCGATCCGCCCCCGCCCTCTTCCAGGCGCGCAGCTCCTCTTCGGTGCGCTCCCCCAGGCTCAGGGTGATGGCCAGTCCCGTCTCGGCCTTGATCCCTCGCACCAGGGCCTCCACCCGCTCTCCTGTGAAGGCGGGGTCCTCACCCGACTGCAGGACTGCGGTTCCCCAGCCGAAGTCGCGGATCTTCCGGGCGCACTCCAGAATCTCCTCATCGCTCATCGCATAGCGCGAGACGCCCCCGTTGGAGGCCCTCAGCCCGCAATAGGCACACTGGCGCACACAGCGGTTGCTGATCTCCACCAGGCCGCGCAGATGCACCTCATCGCCCACGCCCTCACGGCGCAGCTCGTCAGCCCTGGCCCAAAGATGCTCGAGGGCCTCGGAGTCGCTGGTGCGCAGCCAGGCCAGGAGGGCTTCAGCCCGGAGGGGGCCCGTCAAAGGCGGTAGTTCGGAAAGGGGGATCCTCAATTTGAGACCTCGTGGCGGGGGATTTGGAGTCGCCAGCCCCTGACAGGCCCGGCGCCGGAACCCGGTTTCAGCAGATCACGTCGGGCTCGCCGCGGCGGACCCGGGCGGCCATGGCCTCGCTGCGCTGGCGGGCGACCCCCTCCATCCCTGCGATCTCGCGGGCAATGGCGGCCTCGCCGGCCTGGCGGGTCTCAGGACTGCCGTAGTCCTGGAGATACTCCAGGAAGGTGGCGACCGCGTTGGGATTGCAGTGGTCCTTGATCTCGCCGGGCCGGGCCAGGTCCATGAAGTCCTGGCCGGTCCGCCCCAGGCGATAGCAGGCGGTGCAGAAGGAGGGCAGATAGCCCATCTCCGCGACTTCCCGGATCACCTCGTCGAGTTCGCGATGATCCCCCAACTGGAACTGGGCGGCGTCGAAGATCTCGCTTTCCCCTCCAGACTTGTAGGCGCCCGGGTTGGTCCGACTGCCCGCCGAAATCTGGCTGATGCCCAGGGCCAGGGTCTGGTTGCGCATCTCTGCCGACTCGCGGGTGCTCATGATCATCCCGGTATAGGGGACCGTCAGGCGCAGGATGGCCACGATCTTCTTGAAGTCCAGGTCGCTGACCGGCGCGGGCGGACCGATGGAGACATTCGAACCGTGGGCGGGTTCCATCCGGGGCACGGAGATGGTGTGGGGCCCGACGCCGCAGTGCTTCTCCAGTGAGCGGATATGGGCCAGCATGGCCAGGAGTTCGAAACGCCAGTCGTGCAGCCCGAAGAGCACGCCGATCCCCACATCGTCCAGGCCTCCGGCCATGGCCCGGTGCATCGCGGTGACCCGCCAGTCATAGTCGCTCTTGGGGCCGGCCAGGTGCACCCGGCGGTAGGTGTCGCGGTGGTAGGTCTCCTGGAAGAGCTGGAAGGTGCCGATGCCACTGGTCTTGAGCTGGCGGAACTCCTCCACCTCCAGGGGCGCCAGGTTCACGTTGATCCGCCGGATCTCGCCGCGGTCGGTCTTGACGCCGTAGGCCGTGGCGATGCAGTCCATGATGTAGCGCAGCCCGTGCTGGCCACTGGTCTCGCCCGCCACGATCAAGAGGCGCTTGTGGCCCTGATCGACCAGGGCCTCCACCTCGGCGCGCACCTCCTCCTGGCTGAGAGCCTTGCGCTGCAGGGTCTTGTTGCCCGCCCGGAAGGCGCAGTAGGCGCACTCGTTGCCGCACAGGTTGGAGACGTACAGCGGCGCGAACAGGACCAGGCGCCGACCGTAGATCTCCTCCTTGACCTGGCGGGCCGAAGCGAAGAGTTCTTCCAGAAGCTCGGGATCCGAGAGGGTCATCAACAAGGCCATGTCCCGGGCCTCCAGGCCACGGGCCTGGCGGGCCTTGGCCAGCACCTCGCGGATCGCGACGGGGTCGGGACGGACCGAATCCAGGACATGCCCGATGGCGGCCTCGTCGATGAAGGAACCGGTCTGGAGGGGAGGCTTCACGTTCATTCCTCGATTTCTTCCCGCCTGACGGGACAGGCAAACACCGAGGACGACACGTCGGGCGCCTGCGCTGCGAAGGCAGGAAAAACCGGGACGCGGAGTGCCCGCGACCCGGATATGGATTTGTCTGGGGAGGCAGACGCCCCCGTGCAGCATGAGTCGAGGCCGCCCGAGCCGTCGGGGCGGTGGGGGGGCCGAAGCCAGACTAACACACAACAGGGAGGGATCCAAGGAAGGAGGGGCTGAAGTTTCGCGTCTTCACGGAGGGAGGACTGCTCCCCCGCCGGGCTTTCCGCCGTGAATCTGCGGAAATGCCACCAAATCATGGCGGAATGCGGCCGCCAGGACCCTGACGCGGGAGGCGCGGGGCGGCTTGTGGGGGCGCGTGGGTCGCGGGGCGGCGTCGGGGCGCGAGATTCCTGCGGGGAAACGCCAGGACTGGAAACCTGCGACTCGAACCCCTGGGGCAGTGGAGGGTGGAGGGGGGCCTTGACAGCGCACCCGGCGTTCTGAGACGCCCCCGGGGGATAGATGAATCATCCCGAAGCGGATGGAGGATCTCCGATGCGCGCCAGAGTCCTGATCACCCTGCTGCTCCTGGCCTTCCTGACAGCCCTGGCTCCCGCCCAGGGCCAGAACGTGACCTGGATGGTCACCGAGTGAGGCTCGGTCTACCGCAACCTCAAGAAGGTGGCCGACAAGTCCTACAAGGAACCCCGACACATCGCCGGAACGGCGGACCACCACTTCGTCGCCACCCGTGACGGTTCGATCTGGAGGGACGGGACGCGGATCGTCCAGGGATTCTACAAGGACATGAACGTGGTCGACATGGACGCCCGGGGCGACGACTACTACGTCCTGACCCTGCAAGGAAACCTGTACCGCAACGGTCAGGTGATCATGCCGGCCGGGCGGATCCAGCGCCCCCATCACCTGATCCTGCTGGGTTCCGACATCTTCATCATGAACGACACGGGCGAGGTCTTCCGCAACGGGACGCAGGTCGGCGAGCCCTTCTTCCTGGACGGCTACTACCCCAACAACTTCGCCACCGACGGAAAGGACTTCTGGTTCACCATCCCGGCGGGAACCGCGAACCAGGGGGACTTCATCTACAAGAACCGCGAGAAGGCCCACGACGAGACCTGGGTGGTCCGGGAGTTGGCCAGCGTGGCCGGCCACCTGGAGATCTTCTCGGGCAAGAGCCTCTTCCGAGACTGGCAGCGGGTCGAGCGCTTCCAGCCCGACAAAGCCGAGATCACGACCCACCTGGACAACGTCGTGGACTTCCATTTCGTGCTGCCCTGACCCCCTGAGCCAGCACCCGGGGGGGAAATACCCGGTTGGGGGGGCATCCACTCCCTGCTTGATCATGCCGTCTTCCGCCCCCTGATGGTGAATTTTTCCCGAGAGTCCGTCCGGGAGGACTGGTTTCAGGGGAATTTCGCGTCGAGGCGGTAGGCTTGAGCTGGCGCAGCCTCGGACCCCGGTTGACCACGCCTACCTGATGGCCCGGAGGGACAGGCGGCGGGAACGGGGCAAGGTTGGCCCTCAGGGGCTCCAGCCGCCCCCCAGCCTGACGAGCCTGGGGGGGGCTGGAAGACGGGAGGCAGGGATGTTCCTGGCGCTGCTGGTGGATGCAGACGGATCGGTGTACCTGCGGCACGATGGCGCCGAGCCGCGCCATCCCAGGTCGCCGGCACACTCCGGCGAGCCTCTGGAATGGCACACGACCAGGGGGGAGCCGGTGGCCCCGGGGCGCTTCGAACTCTTCGCTCCTCCTCCGGATGGGCTGCTGCTCACATCCTTCACCAGCACCGGGCGGGTCTTCACCAGCCGGGCCGAGGCCCTCTCCCTGAAGGGCGTGGTCCGCGGACGAGAGACCTTCGAGCTCGACCGGGGCCTGAAGGAGGTCCGGCAAGGCGCCTTCCTGGCGGTCAACGAAGGCCACGAGTACACGTCCATCATCGAACCGGGTGAAGCCGTCGAGACCTTCTGCGTCGCCTTCGGACACAGACTCACCGTGGAGGTGGCCCGGGACCTGTCGGCTCGCCACCCCCGGCCGACCGAGAGTCCCCAGGAGGCCTCTCCCGAGGCCCTGGAGCTGTTGGAGGCGGTCCTTGTCGGGGCCAGCGACCTGGTCTGCGCCACGGAGAGCCTGCGCCGGAGGATGGCCGACCTGGACGGCGAGGCCCTGCAGGAGGGAGGCCTGGAGCTGCTGGCCCGCCTGCTGAGGGCTCAGGACCGGGTGCGCAGGGAGGCCGAGGGGCTGGAGGGGCTGCGCCGGGCCGACCGGCTGGAGGTGTACCGCCGCCTGCTTCGGGCCCGGGACTCGATGGAGGCCACCCTGGGCCAGGCCGGAAGCCTGGAGCATTGGGCGGCCCAGGCGGACATGTCGCGCTTCCACTTCGCGCGTTCCTTCAAGGCGGCCTTCGGGATGAGCCCGCATCGCTATCGGATGACCCGACGCCTGGAACGGGCCAGGGAACTCCTGAAGGGCAGCCGGCGGCCAACGACCGAGATCGCCCTGGACCTGGGCTTCGACAGCCCCAGCCACTTCGCGGCCGCCTATCGCCGCCGCTTCGGAGAGACCCCCAGTCAGACCAGACAGGCCAACTGAACGCCCGGGAGGCGGACCGTCTACCGAACGAGCCTCGTCGGTGTTTCCGGGGAGCAGGCCACGACCGGCCCGGGCGAGGCGCCTGCCTCCAGGGCAACCTGCCGGGACGCCTCGCTGCCTCTTGCGTTCGGAGGATTCCCCAGCCGACCCCGCCTGCGGCCCAGGCCCCGAACGAAAGCGGCGAGAAGCGCGGGCCTACCATTCCCCGATCTCCCGGGCCAGCCAGGCCATCTCGGTGGTGTGGTAGGAGCTCTTCCCCGGCCCCCCCTTGGGATCGGTCAGCGGGGTCCCGTCTGCAGCCACCGTCTGCCGGTCCCCATAGGAGACCAGCGCGATCCTCCCGTCGGGACCCGCCTCCTGGCGCCGGTCCATGAACTTCTGATCCCAGAACTCCAGGGTCTTGTCCGCCGCCTCGCGATAGCGGGACTCGCCGGTCAGCCGGGCCAGGGCCAAGGTGGCCAGGTAGCCCTCCTCCTGCTGCCAGAAGGCCTTGTTCGTATGCCACATGTTCTGGCCGGTCTCGCGGACGAAGACATCGAACCAGCCCCCGTGCTTCGGGTCATAGGCTCGCTCCAGCATCCCGTCCACCAGACCCTTGGCCACGTCGGTCCAGGCCTGGGAGCGGGCTTCGTCGGGTCGGCCATTCTCTCGCAGGAGCCGGTCCGCCCGCAGCAGGAAGAGGGCCCCCTGGGTGTTGTGCCCACCGACCCCGATGGTGCCGGTCTCCAGCGGATTGCCGGTGGCGTCGAGGAAGGGGCGTCCCGTGGGATCGGTCTGCCCGCCCAGTTCCTGGCGCTGCCAGGAGCGCCAGTCCGGCTGCCAGTCCGCGGTGAAGTTCTCGACGATGAATCCGGTCTTGGGGTCGGGGAAGTGCTCGGCGAAGAGGCTTCCCAACTCCTCGACCTGGTCCAGCACCTGCTCGCGGAAGTCGCCCTCGGCAATCTCCGCCAGCTCCAGCAGGGCCGAGGTGGCAGGGTACACCGTCGAGTTGTAGCTCTTGGTGGTCGAGGCCTCCCCCGTCGTCGGGTCCACGTCATCAAAGAAGCCCCCGTGGACCGGGTCGCTGAAGTGCTTCGTCAGGTACTCGTGCCCCTGCCGGATCACCTCCAGGATCTTCGGGTCCCGGGTCGCCTTGTAGTAGCCGATCAGCCCGGTCAGCCCGTAGGTCTGCTGGTTGATGACCAGGGCGCTGCCCGCCTCGTCCAGAGGGGCGCCCGAGCGGTCCACCCGCTGGGTGAAGTAGACCCCGCCCTCGGGGGCCTGCTGGACGTGATGGGCCAGGATGAAATCCACCCCGTGCCGGGCCAGTTGCAGGTAGCGCAGGTCTCCGGTCATCCGGTAGGCCGCCGAATAGGCGTGGACCTGACGGCTGGTGGGCATCAGGAACTTCTCGTCCGGATTGGTGACCTTCCCGTCCGCGTCGAGGTGGGTGAAGAAGCCACCCTGCTCGCGATCCACCGAGACGCGGGCAAAGAAGTCCACCTCGTCGCGTGCCTGGGCCGTCCAGAACGCCGGAGTGCCCAGAGCCGGACGCGCAGGCTCCACCGAGCCCGCCTCCTCCAATGTCAGGAGTTCCGGCACCTCGGGGGCAATCAGGGCAGGAGCCGCAGGGACTGCTGCGGCGGTCTGCCCTGCTGGAGCCGGGGAAGCCGACACCTGGGTGGGGGCCGCGGCCAGCGAGACCTCGTCGAGGGCGGCTGGAGCGGCTGCGCCCGGCTGCGCTGCGGGAGCCGCCGGTGCGCTGGCCGGCCGGGGCTGGATGGACGAGGGGACGGACTGGGTGGGACGGACCATGGTCGGAAGCCTCCAGGAAGGTCTTGCTGGGATCGATTCTGCCAGAACCGGCCCCGGCGCGATAGCAGAATCTTGCTCGAAGATTCCAGGCGCACCCAGCATGTTTCGCAGGAGATTCCTGGGAAACATGCTGGAGAACTGGCCCGGCATCCCGGGGCAGGCGCTCCAGACCACGCCGCCAGGAAATGCCGCCCTCTCCAAGTGAGACCGGAGTCGCCTGGCCGCACCCGCCGGATCTTCCCTCCCCCACCAGGCATCCCTGCCCCACGAGAACCCTCACTCCAGCTCGAAGACGCCGGTGTAGAGCTTGTGGTAGCGGCCCTCCAGGGCCAGCAGGGCCTCGTGGTCGCCGCGTTCGAGGATCTGGCCGTGCTCCAGCACCAGGATCGCGTCGCTGTGACGGACCGTCGAGAGGCGGTGGGCGATCACGAAGACCGTGCGGCCGCGCATCAGGCGATCCATGCCCTTCTCGATCAGGGCCTCGGTGCGGGTGTCGATCGAGCTGGTGGCCTCGTCGAGGATCAGGACCGGCGGATCCGCCACCGCCGCCCGGGCGATGGCCAGCAACTGGCGCTGGCCCTGCGAGAGGTTCACCCCGTCGGCACTCAACTCGGTCTCGTAGCCCTGGGGCAGATGCCGGATGAACCCGTCGGCGTTGGCCAGGCAGGCGGCCTGCTCCACCTCCTCGTCGGTCGCCTCCAACCGGCCATAGCGGAGATTCTCGCGCACGGTGCCGGTGAAGAGATGCGTGTCCTGCAGCACCATCCCCAGAGAGCGGCGGAGATCGGACTTGCGAATCCGGGCCAGGGGAATCCCGTCATAGGTGATCTCCCCCTGGTCGATCTCGTAGAAGCGGTTCAAGAGGTTCGTGATCGTGGTCTTCCCGGCTCCGGTCGAGCCCACCAGGGCGATCTTCTGGCCCGGCCGGGCAAAAAGCGAGATCCCCCGCAGCACCGGGGTCCGCTGATCATAGCTGAAGGAGACCTCCTCAAAGCGCACGTCGCCCTCCAGGAGGCGAAGCTCGGGTCTGCCCTCGGGGGAGTCGCCCGGGATCCTCCAGGCCCAGAGTCCGGTCCGGACCGGAGACTCGACGAGCCTTCCGTCCCCATCCCGGGTGACGTCCACCAGGGTGATGGTGCCGGAATCCTGCTCTTCCGGCTCGTCGAGCAGATCGAAGATCCGCTCGGCTCCGGCCAGGGCGCTCATGATCGAGTTGAACTGCTGGGAGAGGTGGGTCACGGGCATCGAGAAGTTGCGCGTGTACTGCAGGAAGGCTGCCAGGGTGCCCAGGTCCAGGGTGGAGCGCACCGCCAGGATCCCCCCCAGCGCTGCAGTCACGGCGAAAAGGACATGCGAGAGGTTGCCCATCAGGGGCATCAGGATGCTGCCGAAGGTCCAGGCCCCCGCATCGTTGCGACGGACCTCCTCGTTGAGCTCTTCGAAGCGCCGGCGCACGATGGGCTGATGGTTGAAGACCCGGACCACCTTCTGGCCTTCGACCATCTCCTCGATGCAGCCGTTCAGGGCCCCCAGGGCGCCCTGGCGACCTTTGAAATAGAAGGAACTTCGCCGCGCCAGGAAACGGACCAGCCAGGCCATGAAACCCAGCATGGCCACGGCCAGCAGGGTCAGCACGGGACTCAGGACCAGCATCATCGCGAAGACACCCAGCATGCGCAGGGTGGAGTGGACGAACTCGGGCAATCCGTGGCCCAGCATCTCGCGCATGGCGTCCACGTCGTTGGTGAAGCGGCTCATGGTCTGGCCGTGGGTGCGCCGATCGAAGAAGGGGATGGGCAGGTTCTGCAACCGGGCGAACATCTCGCGCCGCAACTGCAGCAGGATCCCCGTCGAGACGCGGATCATCAGGACGCGGTAGGCATAGAGGCCCGCCCCGCCGGCAAGGTACACCCCGCCCATGACCAGCAGGATGCGAACCAGACCCGACATGTCGGGGTCGGGCTGCCCCATCAGGGGGAGGATGTGGTCGTTGAAGACGGGCTTGAGCAGGTAGGTCCCGTACACGTTGGAGAAGGTGCCCAGGCCCAGGCCCAGGGCCACCAGGACCAGACGCCACCCGTGGGGCCTGAAGCAACCCAGGACCCGGAGGATGGTCCGCAAGGTGTCGCGGGGACGGGCGAAGACGTCGCGAGGCCCAGGTGGCGGCATGCTAGATCTCCCCCAGGTGCTGGGAATCGCAGGCCTCGCGATAGACCGGACAGCTCGCGTGCAGCTCTTCGTGGTTCCCGAAGCCGACCACCCGACCCTCGTCCAGGACCAGGATGGCGTCCGCCTCGCGCACCGAGGCGATGCGCTGAGCGATCACCACCACCGTCATCCCCTGCAGTTCACGCTGCAGGGCCGCGCGGATGCGGGCGTCGGTGGCCATGTCCACGGCGCTGGTCGAGTCGTCCAGGATCAGGATTCGCGGTTTCTTGAGGAGGGCCCGGGCCAGGCAGAGACGTTGCTTCTGGCCGCCGGAGAGGTTGACCCCGCCCTGGCCGAGGTCCGTGTCGTAACCCTCGGGAAAGCCCATGATGAAGTCGTGGGCCTGGGCGATCCGGCAGGCTTTCCCGATCTCTTCGAGCGTGGCTTCGGGGCTTCCCCAGCGCAGATTCTCGGCGATGGTCCCCGAGAAGAGCACATTCTTCTGCAAGACCATGGCCACCGCGTCGCGCAGATCCTCCAGGGAAACCTCTCGGACATCCCGGCCGCCCACCCGGATCGTTCCCGCCATCACCTCATAGAGCCGAGGGATGAGCTGGACCAGCGTGGTCTTGCCCGAGCCGGTCCCCCCCACCAGCCCCAGGACCTGGCCGGATTCGATCCGGAAGTGGAGATCCGCCAAGGTGAGGTTCCGCGGGTTTCCCGAATAGCTGAAATCCACGTGCTCGAACTCCAGGGATCCGTCCGCCAGGGTTTCCGGTCCGATTGCCGAGGCTTCGGGCCGGCTTCGGGCGGGCGGGGCCTCGAGGGCCTCGACGGGCTGCTCGAGGATCTCCATGATCCGGTTCACCGAGGCTTTGGAGATCACCAGTCCGATGAAGGCGAAGGAGAGCATCATCAAGGAGATCAGGATCTGCCCGATATAACTGACGAAGCTGACCAGCTCTCCGGGAAGCATCCAACCCTGGACCACCAGGTTTCCACCGAACCACAGGACCGCCACCAGGGTTCCCGACAGGACCAGGGAGGAGATCGGCGCCTCGACGGCCACCACCCCCTCGGCTCGGGCCTGCCACTCGCGAACCCCGCCGGCAGCCTGGAAGAACTGCTCCTTTTCGAATTCCTCGCGGACATAGGAGCGGACCACGCGCAGGCCCACCAGGTTCTCCTGGACCCGGGCATTCATCAGATCCAGGCGACGCAGCATCTCGCGAAAGCGGGGATAGGCCAGCAGCGCCAGGGCGGTCAGGCAACCTGCCAGGACCGGGATGGCCACGACGAAGACCCCGGCCAGATCCGGGTTGATGTACACCGCCATCAGGGTGGCGGCCACCAACATGACCACGGCCCGCACCAGCATCCGGATCACGATCTGGAAGGCGTTCTGGGTGTTGGTCACGTCCGTGGTCAGCCGGGTCAGAAGCGAGCCGGTGGTGAAGCGATCCAGGGTGGCGAACGAGAACCCCTGGACCCGATCGAAGAGGGCGGTCCTCAAGCCCCGGGCGAATCCCGTCCCACCCAGGGCCGCCAGCCGGGCCGAGAGGCCTCCGCAGGCCATCGAGAGGGCCGCCATGCCCAACATCCATCCCCCACGCTGGAGGATGAAGGGCAGATCCCCCTCCGCAATCCCGCGATCCAGGATATCGGCCATCAGCCAGGGGATGGTCACCTCGAAGAGGACCTCGAAGGCAATGGTGACCGAGGCCATCCAGGACACGAAACGATACCCGGCCAGGCTCGGGGCCAGGGTCTTGAGCATTCCGAGAAACTCCTTCGGACCGGGCCTGAACTCCCCCGCGCCGATCCCGACCCGGCCTCGGAGGCCGGGCGCAGATCAGCGGCGCTGGATCCGCTCCTTGGCCGCCTTCTCCAGGATCGCCTGGATGCCGGGAAAGACGCTGCGGAGCCGAGGCAGGTATTCCCCGGGCAGGGCCAGCAGCAGGCCTTCGGTCCGGGAACTGACGGTGGCCGTCCGCTCCCCGTACAGAAGGCCGATCTCCCCGAAGAAGTCCCCAGGCTTGAGGGTCACCGAGCGATCGCTCAGGACCACCTCGAACTCCCCCTCCAGGACGAAGTACAGCGAGTCCCCAGGTGTCCCTGCCGAGATGACGATCTCGCCAGGAGCGGTGGGACGCGCGCGCAGGCAGGCGGCCACGGCGTCGCGGGCCTCGAAAGGGGCCTGGGCCAGTTGGGGGACCCGGGTCAGGAGTCGACGGACGTCGAGGGCATTGGGTTCAAGATTCATGGCGGCCTCCTTCGAGGACCGTCCGGACGACCCTCTGGGGATAGGGGATCGTGATGCCTTCCTTCTGGAAGCGCAGCTTCACCCGGCGGTTGAGTTCCCTGTTGGTCTCCCACTGGGACAGGGGACGGGTCTGCAGGAGGACCCGCAGGACCACCCCCGACTCGGCCAGGGAGTCCACCCCCAGCAGGACGGGGGGCTCCAGGATGCGTTCCTGCCACTCTTCGGCCAGGCTCTCGGCCTCCTCGCGCAGGGCGACCAGGGCCCTCTCCAGGTCATCCTCATAGGCCACGCTGACCTTGAAGTCGACCCGGGCCCAGCCGTTGGAGTGGTTCTGGACCACCCGCAAGGAACTGTTGGGCATGGTGATCATCCGGCCATCGATGGTGCGGATGCGCGTGGCCCTCAGGCTGAAGGCCTCCACCGTCCCGGTCAGGGCATCCACCTCGATCACGTCACCCACCCCGAACTGGTCCTCCAGGAGGATGTTCACGCCGGCCACCACGTCCTTGAGAAAGTCCTGCAGCGCCAGGCCCAGGGCCACGCCCAGGATCCCTGCCCCGGCCAGGATCGCCGAGAGATCGATGCCCAGGAGCGTGACGTACACCAGCAGGCCGGCCAGCAGGACGACCACCCGCAGGGTGACCCGGGCCGCCTGTTCCAAGGTGGCGATCCGCTGGGAGAGGCGGTGCAGGAAGAGGTCCTGGCGCTCCTGCTGGTAGGCCACGAAATAGCGATGCACCAGGCCCTCTGCCACGGAGGAGACCAGCGAGGTGCCCAGGAGGGTCCCCCACAAGAGCAGGAAGGGATGGAGGAGCCCGGAGTACAGGAGGCGTGCCCACCCCTGGGACTCGGGGAAGAGCCACAGGCAGGCGACCAGGGCCAGGCTCCAGACCAGGAACTTCAAGGACCACACCGGCGAGCGCAACCAGCGCCGCCCCATCCACCCGGCCAGACGGTGCAGGCTCCAGGCCAGGAGCACCAGCGTGAGCGCCAGGACCCAGGCCAGACGGCGATACGGCGCGGAGTGCATGACCGAGGCCCGGACGAGTTCGGCCTGCAGGGCTTCCCGCCAGCGCTCGGCCACCTCGCGCTCCAGTTGACGCTTCTGCTCCTCGGAAAGGCTCCGCAGGTCGAACTCGGGAAGATCCACCGGCAGGACCGTGATCAGCAGCTCGTCTCCTGCCAGCACCACCGTCGATCCGGCTGCCTGCCGGACGGACAGGGCCGGGAAATCGGAGCCGTGACGGCGAAAGACCTCCTTGACCCGGGCTTCCACCCGCGCCTTGCGCTCCTCGGCGGACAGATTCCCGGTTCCGGAGATGGTGAAGAGGGGGAAGGTCAGCAGGTGCAGGGCGGCCGAACTGCGCCGGCCCGCGGCGCCAGCCGAGGGGCTCTCGGGAGGAGGCGTCGGAGAAGGGCTGAGCCCTGGAGCGCGCGGAGGGGTCGAGACCTCCGCCGCGGGGCTGGCTTCGGCCTGAGGGGAGGACCCCGACCACGGTCCCTCCTCCGGGGTGGGCAGAGGCTCCCGGGCCAAGGCCGGCAGGGCCAGGAAGACCAGGGCGAGGAAGAGCAGGGTCAGTCTCAAGGCGGGAGGCTCTCGGCAGATGGTCCCACGCCTTTCGTGCAGCCCGCGCCGCGCCCCTGTCGGGCGCACGCCCAAGGCCAAGGAATTCCGGGCCCCCACAAGGGCTCCGAAAGGGCACGGCGAAAGGCTTGCGAGGGCTTCCCCCGGCGATGCGGGGTCGGCCCTTTCCAGACCCTGCGAACCGAGATCCCATGCTGGGAGGCAGCACTTGAAACCCACGCCCCGCCCGGAACTGGAACGCATCCAGGCCAAGATGATGCACGTGGCCTACCTGCTGGGCCTGCTGGTCCTGGCAGGCACGGGGATCTGGATTCTCTCCAAGGTGACCATGGCGGCCAGCCTCCTGGCGGTCTCGATCCTGGTGGCCTACCTGATCAGTCCGATGGTCGACTTCTTCTGCCGTCCCATCGTCCTGCGATTGCCCTGGCGCGTGGAATTCCAGTTGCTCGGTCGACGCAGTCTGACGCTGCCCCCGGGCCTGAAGCCCCGCTCGCTGACCCTCCTGCCCCGCGGGATGCCACGAGTCCTTGCCATCAGCGTGGTCTACGTGATCCTGGGGCTGGTCCTGGGCTTCGTGATGGCCTGGCT
>JALHDH010000177.1 GCA_022839105.1 bacterium | reverse complement strand
AGGGTCGTGGTGCCGTCCACCGTCTCCGAAACCCGATTGCCCACGGCGTCGTAGGCCCACTTCGAGGTCGTGCCCCGCACGTGGTCCACGGCCTGCACCAGGCGGTCCAGGTCGTCGTATCCGTAGGTCCACAGGGGGGAGTCCTCGTCCTTCACACTGAGCACGTTGCCCAGGGCGTCGCGGGTCAGGCGGAAGTCCGGGGTGACCTTCGAGCCGTCCGCGGACAGGTGGGCCACGCGGGAAAGCCGCTTGACCAGGTCATGCTCGTACAGCGTCCGGGTGCCATTGGGGCGGTCGATCCGGGTCCGGAGGCCGTCCGCCTCGTAGTGGAAGGCGGTGTCCTTCCCATCCGGTGTCCCCATCCGGGACAGACGACCCGAGGCGTCGTAGGTCAGGGTCAGGTAGGAGCCGTCCGGGAAGAAGAAGGCGGTGCGGTTGCCTTCGCCGTCGTGCTGGACGCGATAGCGCGAACCCGTCGGCTGGGTGAAGGCCGCCACCCGGTCCTCCGGATCGTGCTCGAAGGTGCAGGTGCCGGTTCCGTCCCGACGCTCGACAAGGTTGGAGTTGGCGTCGTAGGTGAAGGTGGCCTCGGGTTCATCCGTGCAGGTCAGGCGCACCAGGCGGTCCAAAGCGTCGTGTTCGAAGCCGGTCACGAAGCCCCGCGGGTCTCGTTGCACCAGCAGGTTCCCGGCCAGGTCCCAGTCCCACTCCAGGCGGCTGCCGTCGGCGTAGACCTCGGCCGTGACGCGGTTGGCGGCATCGTACTCGTAGGAGGTCTGGTTTCCGTTCTGGTCCACCACGCCGACCAGGTTGCCTGCGGCGTCCAGCAGCCTGTGCACCACGCCGCCCAGGGGATCCGTCACCTTCACCAGGCGGTCCAGCCGGTCGTACTCCATGCGGGTGGCGCGGCCCTTGGGGTCCACCAGGCGGAGCAGGTTGCCCGCCCGGTCGTAGTCCCGGGTGCTGCGGTTGCCCAGCGGATCGGTCACGGTGACCACACGATGGTTTTCGTCAGACTCGAAGGTCGTCCTCCGACCCAGGGCGCTGAGCTGCTCGACCAGTCGGCCCGCCCGGTCCCATCGGTTGCGGACGGTCTCGACCCCATCCGGGTCGGTGGTCGCCGTCAGGCGTCCGGCCTTGTCGTAGCGGAACCTCCACGTCACGCCCCGGCCGTCGGTCAGGGCGGTCAAGAGGTCGTCCGGATCGTATTCGAAGGAGAGCGTGGAGCCGTCCCTGCGGACCATCCTGCATAGCCGGGAGTCGGCGTCGTACTCGAAGGTGGCCGTGTGGCCCCGTCGGTCGGTGAGACGGACCAGGTTGCCCCGCTGGTCATAGGAGCGGCGCTCGGTCTGCCCCAATGCATCCACCGCGGCGGTCAGGCGACCGGCCAGGTCGTACTCGAAGCGGGTGGTCCTCCCCAAGGGGTCGGTCACGGACTCGAGCTGGCCGGCCGGGTTGTAGGTGATCTGCACCCGGCCGCCGTCCGGCAGCTCGACCTCGCTGACCCGGCACAGAAGGTCGCGGTGCTCGACGGTCTCACGGCCCAAGGGGTCCACGGTGCGGGTCTGGCCGCAGGAGCGGTCGCGTTCGATGCGGGTGGACTGGCCTTCCGGGTCCACGACCTCCACCAGGCGGCTCAAGAGGTCGTGGTGGAAGTCGGTGCCGCGGCCCAAGGCGTCCAGGACCCGGACCAGGTCGCCCTGCGGACCGTATTCCAGGGTGGTGACGCTTCCCGCGGGATCCACCACGCGCAGCAGTTCGTTGAGGCTGTTGTACTCGTATCGGACGCAGTTGCCCAGGGGGTCGGTGGTCTTCACCAGGTTCCGGTTGCCGTCATACTCGAACTCCCAGGTTCCCCCATCCGGCTTCGTGAGCCGGGTGACCAGGTCCAAGCGGTTGTAGGCGAAGCGGGTGACCCGTCCCGCCGGGCTGGTGAGCTGCACCACCCGGCCCAGGCTGTCACGCTCGAAGCATGTGCTGGCCCCGCACGCGCTGGTCCTCTCGATCAGGCCGCCGGCCTGCGAATAGCGGAAGGTGGTGCGGGAGCCGCCGGGGCCGAGTACTGCCAAGAGCTCGCCGTGGGCGCTGTACTCAAAGTCCTGGCTGTTGCCCAAAGGGTCCACCTGGCGCAGGAGGACTCCGGAAAGGGGGTGATACTCGTAGGTGCTGCGCGGGCGGTCGGGGCCGGGCCCGGTCACGGCAGTCACCTCCGGAAGGGTCGGGTGATGCTCGAAGGAGGTGGTGCGGCCAGCGGGGTCGGTCAGGCGAACCAGACGGTCCTGGGAGTCTGACTCCCTGCGGGTGATCCCCAGCCGCGGGTCGATGCTCGTCACCAGGCGCTGGTGCTCGTCGTATTCGTAGGTCTGCTCGTTGCCCAGGGGGTCCCGGGTCCGGATCAGCTTGTAGTTCTCGTCATGCTCGTAGAACCAGGCATTTCCCGCGCTTCCCACCAGACGGGTGGTGCGGCGGCCCAGCACGTCGTAGATGTGGTTGACCGCCACCCGGTCCCCGAAGACCTGGACGCCCACCCTCTTGCTCGAGGGCCTGCCGCCCCAGGCGTAGTTTCTCACGAAGACCCCATTGGGAAACTCGATGGCGTGCAGGCCGTGCAGGCCGTCCTGCAGGCTGGGGGCATGCGTGCCCGGAAGGTTCGGGACTTCGATGTTCACGGGCAAGGCCGTATCTCGCCCACCCTGGTGGTAGCGGGTTCGGTAGCCCTCCGGATCGGTGAAGGCCACCACGAAGCCGCTGGAGTCGGTCTCGTATCTCCAGGTTCGGCCCGTCCAGTCGGTCATGGTCCGGATGAAGTGCAGTTCGTGCCCCGGAGGGAACACCGTGTAGTCGAAACGGACCACCCTGCCGATCGGGTCGGTGATGGCGGTGATCTGTGGGAAGACCCTGCCAGCCGGGCCGAGTCCCATGTCATCCCAGTCGAAGCGGATGCGGTTCCCGAAGGCGTCCTCCTGGGCGATCATCTTGCCGTCCGCGCGGAAGAGGTGGAACCCGAAACCTGGGATTCCCAACGTGTAGGTGTCGTCCCCGGGGTTGTGGGTCAAGGTCCTCTTGACGGCCGGATTGAAGGGCACGAAACGGCCATCTCCCTGGCGCAGGAAACGGTGCTGCCCACCGTCGGGGTAGACGACCGTCACCGAAATCGGCTCCGGAGTGCCGGGACCCGGTCCGAATCCGGCAGACTCGAAGCGGAGCCTCTCGTCGAAAGAGAAGGCGCAGCGGCCGATGGTGTGGTTGTAAGGATGGTCCTGGATCGAACTGGAGTAGCGGACCACCTGGATCTCGGTCTTGCCACGGCAGGGGACCTTGAGGTCCTCGACCACGTAATCCAGACTTCCGCTGAGGGGATCCACCGTCAGGCTTCCGGCGTGGGGCAGTTTGAACATGGAAAGTCTTCCTTTCTTGCTGGGGCTCTTTGCAGGGGCCACCGGGGCGGGTGCCCCTGCAAAGAGCCGGAGCCGGAACCCGGCTTCAGAAACCGGGGCCCTGGTTGGGGGAGGCGGCGCTTCCGAAGGTGCTGCTGGGGTCCCCGGGGGGCTGGGAACCGGGGTCCTCCTGCTCACTGGCCTGGCGCAGGTCCCACTCCGGCGGACACGGCCAACTGCCAGCACCTCCAGGCCCCTGGTGCCGACCTCGTCGTCGATTCCTTCGGCACGAGACGATCCCGTTGCAGATCCCCTCGTCGGTCACCCCCGGGCATCGGTTCGGGTAGGTCCGCGTGGTCTTGAAGAAGGGGCCGTAGTCGCCATCCGGAACCTCGCTGCCCGGTTCCCAGGCCAGCGAGAATTCCCACAGGCCTCCTCCCTTGTCCCGGGCCGCGACGCCGTCTCGGAAGACCTCGTGCCCCCAGGCATCCCGGATGGTCACCTCGACATGGACTGAAGTGGCCTCCGCATCCCGGAGCGCTCCGCCGAAGACCAGGGGGCCGCCCTGGGAACGGTCATAGGGTTGTGGGCCGTAATCGACCTCGAGCTGACTGACGGACATGGTCGCCTCCCTCCCTTCAGGCCCAGGCCCGCCAGTCGAAGCTGACGGACGAGGCGGTGCCCTTCACGTAGAAGTGGAAGTCGTCGGCCTCGTCCGAGAGGTAGACCTGCCCCTCTCCCCGCTCGGCGATCTGCACGAAGGCTGGGGCGGTCCCCAGGCCGTGAAGGATGGTGGACTGGACGCCCGCCGTGGCGTCGGTGCTGGAGCGTCCGGCTCCCAGGGTGAAGGCTCCCTGGGCCAGGGCCAGGCCCTGGCAGGGGGAATTGGACCGAGCCATCGCGGCCAGCTCCGAGTCGGGGGCCGGGTGCCGCTTGATCACCAGGTCCGCGAAGGCGACCCGGCCCGCCAGGCGCCCATGGAAGTCGGTGCCCAGGTAGAAGCGCTCGGGCGTCGGCATCATCCGTCCCAAGCCGGAACCGAGCGTGGAAGCTGTCACCTCCTGGCCGTCGAGGTACATCCTCAGGGTCCCGGAACCGTAGCTGAAAGCCAGGTGGACCCAGGCCTCCGCCGGGAAGGAGACGGGCGAATCCGACACGAGCTGCAGCAACTGCGCGTCGTCGTCGTAGAGGGAGAGCACCAACCGGTTCTCCCGGCTCTTGGAGAAGCGCAGCCGATTGCGACCTGAGGATTCTGCAGCGTCGAAGAGGACGTGCTCGACCGAGTCGTCGCCGGCCCACCCCGGGCGCATCCAGAAGGCGACCGTCCCCTCTGATTCCTGGAGGCCCCCCCCCGCCTCGAAGAAGAGAATGCCCCCTTCCCGCCGTGTGGGGAATCCCGGAAGGCCGGAATGGCCGGGCCCTTGCAGCTCGTCGAGATAACTGGAAGCGCTCGGCGCCGGTTCAAGCTGGGCACAGTCGACGTTCAGGGCCTGAGAAAACGCCTGGTCCAGGCGCAGTTCGGGGGTGGAAGCACCCGTGGCGCCGGTGGACACCATGTGCCAGCCGTAGCCTGCGCCCACCGAGCAGAAGACGAAGTCTCCCGCCTCGAGGACCAGGCCATTCCCGGTCGCGAGCTCGGTCCCGCTGGGGGTGAACTTCGAAACCCGGGAGGCCCCCGCCAGGTTGGGCGGATTCTGAACGTCATCCAGACGCAGGTCGGGGTCGGCGACCCCGGTCGCACCCGTGGTCACGACATGCCAGTCATAGCCCACGCCAGCCGGGTCTTCCAGGCAATGGCAGAACACCAGATCGCCGGGGAGCAGGGTCATGGCCTCGTCCTCCGCCAGGGCGCTGTCGGTGGGAACGAAGCGGCTGAGCATCGAACCCGGGGCAAAGGCCGGGGCCGCCGGGCCATCATCCAGGCGCAGGGTGTTGGAGGCCGGGGTGCCCGCAGAGGTGACGACGTGCATGGCGTCGTCCTCGCCTTCCAATCGGCAGAAGAGCAGATCGCCTGCGTCCAGCGTCGTCGAGTCGTCTTCCCGGGGCAGGACGGCTTCCGGGCGCCACATGGAGAGCCGGCTCGCGCCTGTCAGGATGGGAGCCTGGTTGGCGTGGTCCAGGCGCAGGGCGGGATCCGAAACGCCGGTTCCGCCGCTGGTCACCACGTGCCAGGCGTAGTCCCCCTGGCCTTCGGGTTCGGCCGTGACCGCGCACAGAACCAGGTCCCCTGCGTTGAGGACCATCAGGGTGTCGTCCGCCAGGGCCGATGCGGTGGGAGCCAGTCGGGAGACACGGGATTCCGGAGAGAAGGCCGGCGAAAGTCCGAGCAGGTTGACGCGGAACTCGCAGGTGGTGTTGCCCCCCGAGTTCTTGTTCTCCAGAAGGACGCGGGTCCAGGCCCCGGGCGACACGGGGACGGCGCCCGACGAGAAGCTGACGGGAGTCTCGCCGCCGGTGAAGGCCAGATCCAGACTCGCCTGGACGTCCTCCTCGGAATGGAGGTAGACCGAAGCGGAGTAGTCCGCTCCCGGGTTCACCGCCACCGAGGTCCGGACCTGACCGGCTCCAGGCTTGCCCGTGCCCTGCAGTCGGAGGGAGGCGTCGCTGAAGAGACCGTCTTCGCGGCAGGCCCGGGACGGGTCGTGGCTGAGCTCCAGGGAAAGGTCCGCCGCAGACCAGGCTGCCAGATCGGTCTCCATCGACGGGTTGGGCAGGAGGTTCTCGCCCGAGCCTTCAAGCAGGATCGACATCGAGTCCTGGAAAGGTCCAGGGTCGAAACGGAGGGCGCCAGAGCCCTGCCCCTGCCCTCCCAGGTGGCCCGACAAATCTCCGTCGAAGCGGGCGATCAGGGTGACCGAGTGGTCGGGCGCGACCATGCCGAG
>JALHDH010000176.1 GCA_022839105.1 bacterium | reverse complement strand
CGTCCGCACCGACTTTACGCCGTACCGGACCTTCAGCTCCTCGAGGGCCTGCCGGAAGTCGACACGATCGTCGCCGACGATGAGGTATTCCAGGTGCCGCTTGGCCAGATAATCCAGGTAGGATGGAGGCGTCGCCTTTGAGCAGAGGACCACAATCTTCCGCCACCACGGCTCCTGCTGGAGGAGCCTCCAGTTGTGGATCCGCCCCCGGCTGTCGGGGACGACGAGCAGCGGCCGAGGCTCATAGATCAGGCCTTCCGTCCCCGGAGGCGGCGCCTTCCGGGGCGGGTCGGGCTCTTCCGTCGCCATCTCTTCCACCTCGTGCCCTCCCAGAACGAAGATCGTCTCGCTCCCCGCGAGGATGGCGTCGACCTTCCAGCGGTACGATAGCTCGTAGTAGAGGAGCATCGCCTCCGGCGAGTACCCGGTGTCGCGTCCGCTGTTCTTCTACGTCAAGGGCGAGCACATCGGCGTCGTCCCGGGCATCGAGGAATATGTCGAGTTCTTCCTCTCCGACCAGATGGTCGGCCTCGGCGGCACGCTCGAGGGCGCCGGCCTGATCCCGGCCCCGGCCGAGGAGACCGCCGAAGTGCTGGCCACCTTCAAGGAAGGCAAGGCTCTCACCGCGGCCGACGTGAACTGACGCCACGGCTCTGCCGGAGCGGGCCGGACACCCCGGCCCGCTCCTTTTCCTTTTCTAGGGACATCGCCCGTGAACGCCACCATCATTGCCGGACTGCTGCTCGTCCTTCTCGCCTTCGCCTATCAGATCGGACGGTCCCGCAGCCTCAGCCTCGTGCCCGCCGACGGCGGACGGCTGCATTCGCGCCCCATCTATCACGGCGCGCTCGCCGCCATCTGGGCGCTGGTTCCCGCGCTGCTCATCGTCGGCCTGTGGGCCCTGTTCTCCGAGGCGGCCAGCCGCGCCTGGATCCTCTCCCAGCTCCCGCCGGACATCGCCGCGCTCGACGGCCCCGCGCTCGAGGAAGCCATCCGCCGCATCCGTCAGATCGAATCCGGCTTCGGCGTCGCCGGCGAGCTCCGCCCCTACGAGAACACCGCCGCGCAGGCGCTGCGCGAGTTCAACGTGCTGACCTTCGCCACCGTGGTCGCCGCCGCCGCCGGCACCGGCGCGCTGGCGATGTGGTTCGCGCGCCGGCGCATCACGCCGCGCCTGCGCGCCCGCAACGAGGTCGAGCGCTTCGTGCGCTTCCTCATGATCGGCTGCTCGGTCGTCGCCATCCTGACCACGGCCGGCATCGTCGCCTCGCTTCTCGCCGAGGCCATCCGCTTCTTCACCTTCGTCAACCCGGCCGACTTCTTCTTCGGCACGGTGTGGCGGCCGGGCTTCTCCTCCACCGGCTCCGGCGCCGGCGGCGACTACGGCCTGCTGCCGCTGCTGTGGGGCACGCTGATGGTGGCGACGATCGCCATCCTCGTCGCGCTGCCCATCGGCCTGATGTCGGCGATCTACCTGTCGCAATACGCCAACCCGCGCGTGCGCAACACCGTCAAGCCGGCCATCGAGATCCTGGCCGGGATCCCCACCATCGTCTACGGCTTCTTCGCGCTGGTCACGGTCGGCCCCTTCCTCGCCTCGGCGGGCGCGGCGGTCGGCCTGAACATCCGCGCCACCAGCGCGCTGACGGCCGGCGTGGTCATGGGCATCATGATCATCCCCTTCATCTCGTCGCTGTCGGACGACATCATCCGCCAGGTGCCGCGCGGCCTGCGCGACGGCTCGCTCGGCCTCGGCGCGACGCAGTCGGAGACGATCCGCCGCGTCATCCTGCCGGCGGCGCTGCCCGGCATCGTCGGCGCCTTCCTGCTCGCCGTCAGCCGCGCCATCGGCGAGACCATGATCGTGGTGCTGGCCGCCGGCAACAGCCCGTTCCTGCGATTGAACCCCGGCGAGCCGGTCTCCACCGTCACCGTCACCATCGTCAACCAGCTGACCGGCGACACCGACTTCGCCTCGCCGCAGTCGCTGGTGGCCTTCGCGCTCGGCCTCACCCTGTTCGCGATGACCCTCGTCCTCAACGTCGCCGCGCTCTACATTGTGCGCCGCTACCGGGAGCAGTACGAATGACCTCCGAAGAACGGCTTTCGCTGATCCGCGCCGGCCTCGCCTCCCGCCACGCCCGCGAGAAGCGCTTCCGCTTCTACGGCATCGCGGCCATCGCCGCGGCGCTGGGCTTCGTCGCCATCCTGTTCGTCATCATCCTCGCCAAGGGCCTGCCCGCCTTCACCCAGGCGACGCTGACGCTCGACGTCGCCTTCGACCCGGCCGTGATCGAGGTCGAGCCGAAGCCGCAGCAGGAGCCGGGCCAGTCCCCGGCCGACTACCGCCGCGCGGTCCTCGACTGGGAGCGCAAGGTGACGATGCTGAACTGGAACCGCGTCGTCGAGCAGGCGATCCGCGCCGCCGCGCCGGACACCGAGGCCGATGCGCGGCAGGTGCTGTCCGTGGTCGAGACCAACGCCCGCTTCCTGCTCCGCGACATGTTCGTCGCCAACCCCGACCTCCTCGGCAGGACCGTCCCGGTCCGGATGCTGGCCTCGGCCAACGCCGACAACTGGCTGAAGGGCAACATCGACCGCTCGCTGCCCGACGCGCAGCAGCAGCTCTCCGCGCCGGCCCGCGCGCTCGCCGACCAGCTCCACGCCGACGGCAAGATCCGCTTCGCCTTCGCCTGGCACATCTTCACCAATGTCGACTCGCGCTCGGCCCCGGCCGCGGCCGGCCTTGCCGGCGCCTTCGTCGGCTCGCTCTACATGATGCTGGTGGTGATCGTGCTCGCCGTGCCGATCGGCGTCATGAGCGCGGTCTATCTCGAAGAGTTCGCGCCGAAGAACCGGCTGACCGACCTCATCGAGGTCAACATCAACAACCTCGCCGCCGTGCCGTCGATCGTGTTCGGCCTGCTCGGCGCGGCCGTGTTCATCAACTACTTCCGGCTGCCGCTGTCGGCGCCGCTGGTCGGCGGCCTGGTGCTGACGCTGATGACGCTGCCGACCGTCATCATCGCCACGCGCTCGGCACTACGTGCCGTGCCGCCGTCGCTGCGGCAGGCCGCGCTCGGCCTCGGCGCGTCGCGGACGCAGACCGTGTTCCACCACGTCCTGCCCGTGACCTATCCCGGCATCCTGACCGCCACCATCATCGGCGTGGCGCAGGCGCTGGGCGAGACCGCGCCGCTGCTCCTGATCGGCATGAACGCCTTCGTCGCGCAGGTGCCGGGCACGCCGCTCGACCAGTCCACGGCCCTGCCGGTGCAGATCTATCTGTGGCAGGGCAACGAGAACCGCAACTTCTTCGAGGCGCGCACCTCGGCCGCGATCATCG
>JALHDH010000063.1:39388-39902 GCA_022839105.1 bacterium | reverse complement strand
GATTTTTCTCAAGTCCACTCCAAACGCCCAAGCTGTAGAAATCCCACGCCCTTTACTGGAACACATCTGCGACCAACTCGCCCGCTCGGCCTGACGGGCTTGGCGGCCAACCCGAGGCAACCCCGCTCCAGACCCGAAAGGGCAAAAGTGGAGATTGAAGCATGTTCGTGTAGCGGACGGCGCCGCATCCGCAAGTCATTCCCACGCCCATCCAGGCGTGGCCCCATTGAAGCCTCATCGACGACCCCATCAAGACCGCCGAGGACGCCATTCCCACGCCCATCCAGGCGTGGCCCCATTGAAGCCGCAGGCCCTGAGGAATGAAGTGCTTCAGTTCTGCCATTCCCACGCCCATCCAGGCGTGGCCCCATTGAAGCGAGCGCCAGGTGCCCCCGATGAGGCCGGTCAGGATGGGATTCCCACGCCCATCCAGGCGTGGCCCCATTGAAGCGCCTGCTCCGCGATCCTGGCCGTCTCGCTGGACGCCATTCCCACGCCCATCCAGGCGTGGCCC
>JALHDH010000063.1:0-39314 GCA_022839105.1 bacterium | reverse complement strand
GCCCATCCAGGCGTGGCCCCATTGAAGCGCCATGGCCTCGAGGATGGCGTCCGCCTCGTTGTCATTCCCACGCCCATCCAGGCGTGGCCCCATTGAAGCTAGAGCGTTCCTCCGAGAGGTATGCGGGAAACATGGTATTCCCACGCCCATCCAGGCGTGGCCCCATTGAAGCGCGCCTGCCACGCACCGGGAAAGACCTACATTGCCAATTCCCACGCCCATCCAGGCGTGGCCCCATTGAAGCACCGCCGAGCGAACCGGATTGCTGCGATCGGGCGACATGGCCCACCACGCGATCCTTCGATCGGTTCCATCTCCACCGGATTGGCGGGCCATCTCTGACGGAGCCTCGTCTTCCGGGTCTTCGCTCGGGGGCAGCCTGGAGTCTTCCCTCAGCGAGGAGGGGCGTCTGGCCTGGCGGAGGCCCGCGCCACCCCCACCAGGATCAGGCAACCGCCCAGAATCTGCCAGGGGCCCACCGGCTCACCCAGGACCATCCAGGCCAGGGCGCTGGCGGCCACGGGCTCTCCCAGCAGCGCCGTGGCGACGATCCCGGCCTGGAAGATCCGCAGGCTGCGGTTCAGGAGCGTGTGTCCGACGCCCTGGGGGACCAGCGCCAGAAGCCCCAGCAGCAGCCAGTCGCGGCCTTGGTAGCCCGTCAGAGGTGTGCCCCAGAGCCAGGCTGTACCGACCAGCGCCAGGGCGGCGACCCCGTAGACCACCGAGACGTAGGACAGGGTGTCCACCTTTCGCTGCAGCTTCCGGCCGGACAGAAGATAGGCGGAGGCGGCCAGGGCACCCAGAAGCGCCAGGGCATTTCCCAGCAGGGGGTTCGGGGCCTGGCCTGTGGGCGAGGAGTCCACCAGGGCGACCACGGCCGTACCCGCCAGGGCCAGGGCCAGGCCCTGCCAGAAGATGCGCCCCGGGTCCTCACGAAGCAGGATTCGCGAGCCCAGACCCACCCACAGGGGGGCAGTGGTGACCAGCACCACCGAGGAGGCCACGCTGGTCATCGAGAGGGAGGTGATCCAGGCGGCGAAGTGGAGGGCCAGGAAGAGCCCGGAGAGCACCGCCAGGGTTCGATCCCGGCCTTGGAAGGCGGCCAGGCCCGGGCATCGACGCCAGGAGCAGAGGGCCAGCAAGCCCAGGGCGGCCAGCACGAGCCGCCAGGAGGCGATCCCCAGGGAGGGGACCGAGCAGGAACGGACCAGGACCGCGCCCGTGGAGACAGCCAGGACCCCCAGGGCCAGTTCCAGGGAGGGCGCGATTCGCATGGTGGGTCGCTTCCCCCGAGAAGGGCGGGCACCTGCGGCATCTGGGAAGCGGAGGCCAGGAAACGCCGCGCCGGCACCCGCTTGGGGCGCGGCGCGGCGTGCCGTTCAGTCGGTTCGGGGCACGAACAGGCCCAGGCCGAAGTGCGAGCCGTAGCCCAGGCAGATCGGACCCCGCACGGGGGTGGGGAAGACCACCCGCCACCCCAGGGCAGGCAGGTTGCTGCGAAGGCCCTCGCCCTTCAGCCTCCGGGTCCGGAAGCGGGCCCAAGGGAAGCTTCGGCCCTGGATCTGGCATTCGGCAAGCGGGGTGACCTCCAGGGGCTCGGGCAGGCCGCTCAGGGCCAGCAGCCGGCGCAGGTCATGCTCGGGGCTGCCCACCAGCAGGCCGTTCTCGAATCGCCGGGTGCCTCGGGAACGGGGATGGCGGGTCGGGACGAAGGGGGTCAGGCTCTGCCAGACCGTGCTGGCACCCAGGATCGGGGTTCCAGAAGCCGTGGTCCGAGAAGCCGCGAAGTCCTGGGGAACTCCGCTGCCCAGCAGAACCGCCTGGATCGGTTCGGTGCCGATCCCGAAGACCCGGCCGAGTCTCTCGGCGGCCTCCAGGGCGGGCTCGTCCAGGCCTTCGGGAGACCACAGGGTGAGGTAGCGGAGTCGGCCGTCCCGAGAACCCACCTCCCCCAGGAAATGGGCGTGGCGATGTCCTTCGCGGGGCGATCCGTCGGGGTTCCGCCCTGTGAAGGTGGGATGGCCATCGCTCAGGCGGACCAGCTCCTTGTGAATCGTCTCGCCCACGCGGAGGATCTCGCTCAGGTCGGGCAGGACGGTCCCGGCCAGGGCAAACCGGACCACTTCCGGCCGCTGGCGGCGAGGGCGGCCGCGTGGGGCGGCCCGGTGCGTCCCATCCAGCCGATCCAGGGGGAGAAGGTACTCCACCCAGCGCCCTCCGGGCGGTTGGCTCCAGCCTGCCTTTCTCAGATCCGCCGTGTCCAGGGTCAGGGCTTCGAAGAGGCTTTCCGGGGCCAGCGGAGGTTTCTTCCCCTTGGGATGGGGAAGGCTGGAAACCCACTCGCGATAGTCCTCAGGGCTTCGGGGGCAGAGCAGTCGGACCAGTTCTTCGCCAGCCTCGGGCGCTTCGCCCGCGGCCGGACGGACCTGGCTGGCTGCTCGGGGCTCTGGAGCCCTGCGGGCGGCGACCCAGGATTCCGAGCGGCCCAGCCAGGTCAGGCGTTCCACCAGCAGGTCCAGGGCTTCTTGAAGCGCGGGCTCCAGGACCAGGTCGGGCCAGGTCACGACCAGAGGCTCTTCCCGGCTGACCGAGGCGAAGGTGTCGAAGACCTTGTCGGTCTTGCCGTCCAGTGGTGTCCTGTACAGGGACATGAAGTGCCGGGTGTGTCCACTGGAGGCAGCGGGCAGGTGGTAGGTTGGAAGGTGTCCCGCCAGGGTTTCGATCAGACGGGTGGCGGTGGCCTCGGGGATCTCTTCGTGGGCGCGTGAAAGCCACACGGCCTGGAGAGCCCGCACCAGTCGCCAGGGAGACGGGGGCCAGTCGATTTCTCCCTCGTTCACGTGGCGATCCCAGGGAGTGGCGTGATAGCGCCCCGCCGGGAATCGGAACTCCAGGGTCAGCATGTCCTCAGCCCTTCGCGCTCTGGTAGCGGACGACCGTGACGGTCGGATCGGCATAGGTCGGCGAGGCCTTCCTGACCAGTTCCGGCAAGGCGCTTTCCAGTTCCCTCAGAGAGGGCAGTTCGAATCCTTCGGGTCGGGTCACCGCCAGGCCCGGTCCGGTCAGTTCCAGATCGCAGGCCGTTCGCAGGCGCAAGCCGGTTTCCAGGAAGCGCAGGACCTTGTACAGCGAGAGGCCGACCAGCAGCCTGAAGGCGTCCTGGCCCAGGGCGTACGAGCGCAGTTGGACCAGGTCCAGGTTGAAGAAGGCCGTGATCTTCCCGGTGAACTCCTCCCGCGAGAAGGGCACGTGCCCGAACCCTTTCTTGGCATCGCCGGAAGGATCCACCTCGTCCAGCTTGACCCCACCCGAGGTGGCCGGGCTGACCTCGGCGGCCTCGATGAAACCCGACAGGGCTCGGGGCAGGCGCAACCTTCCCCCGGCCAGTTCCTTCTTGGCCAGGAAGATGCCGTGGATCAGGGCATTGGGATCGTAGCGCAGCAGGGTCCGGGCCAGAAGGCCCAGGTCCACCCGGCCGGTCGCCTGGGCGCCCAGTTCCTCCTTGAGGCGCTCGAAGAAGCTGCGGTCCTTGCCCTCCAGGATATAGGGGCTGTTCAGCCGGTGCGCCTCCAGAACCGAGGTGGTGACGAACTCACCCGAGGGCGTCTCGACCCGGACATAGGGCAGGCCGCGCAGGGGCTCGATCCAGTCGCGGGCCGCCTCGTCCCAGACCACCTCCTCCAACCGGTTGGCGACGCTCTGGTTGGATTCCAGCAAGAGCATGGGTGTCCCGTCGTGGGCCTCATAGCGGGCCGGGCCCAGGTTCGGAAAGCCGGTGGGCTGGAAGCGGGTACCCTGCACGGGCTTGAGGGGGGCTTCAAGAAGCAGGCGAGGGGCGTTCTCCAGGGCGTTCCAGTTCATGGGAGTCTCCTTTTCGGTCTCGATCGGGTTCACAGGTTTCAGGCCTGGGCGGGCTCCGCCGGGCGCAGGACCTGCCGGGCCAGAAGCCCCAGGGTGCGCCCGTCCAGGGGCAGCAGGACGGCTGAGGCAAAACGTCGGGAGAGGTGGGCCGGCAGCCAGGCCTCCTCCAGCAAGGGAGCCAGCATGCTGGCGCGCAGGCGCTGCGCAGCCCGGCCGACGGCCCTGGAGCCCTGGCCGGCCAGGGCTGTGAGGAGCACATCCGCCTCGCAGGGGACGCAGATCCCTTCGGGGTCGGCGGCGCCGTGTCGGAGCGGCCGGCCCGCAAAGCACAGCTTCAAGAGCGAGAAGGCCGCGGGTGGATGCGAAGTGACCGCGTCCCGAGCCGGTTCGGGCGCAGGCTCCTGCCATGAGGGCTCGACCAGGAGCAGGCCCCAGAAGAGGTCGGCGGCCCGCCGCCAGTCCAACTCGGAGTTCAGCCAGGCCAGCAGGGTCTCCAGGCGGACCCGACGCGGCGAGGCGTCCTTCCAGGTGGTCGTGCCCGAGGGGGCCGACGGGCCCGCCTCCGCAGAGGCCTGGCCTCGCAGGACCAACAGACGGGCCAGCGCAGAGCGGGCGATATGCTCGAGGTCGTCGGCGGGGCGCAGGATCTCGTCCTGTCGTTCACGCAGCCAGCGCGTGCTCCCTCCCGAGGTGGCACTGGGGTCGAAGAGCCAGCGCAGGGTCGTGCGGGAGCCCTGAGCCGTTGGGATCGCCAGGCCCGCCAGGGCGGCCGCGGCATCGAATTCCGCCGAGCCGTCGTCGGCCTGCTGGACCCAGCGAGGATCCAGGACGGGGCAGGGTCTGGGATGGCTCTGGGGGTCCTTCATCGGCAACAGGGCGAAGGCCCGGTGCAGAGCCCCGACGGTGATCAGCACCTTCTGGATGGCGGCGCGGCCGGGAAGCCGGCACAGGTCGAAGAGGGAGCCGTGCAACTGGTGGACCCGGCGGCGGACCGAGGCCGGCAGGTTGCCGGACGCAGTGCGGTTGAGTTCCTGCAGCCAGCCGTCGCGGTCCAGGCTGTCGAGGAGACTGCTCTGGGTGTTGCGGGTGACCTGGAAGCGGCCCAGCGAGATGGCCAGGAAGGCCTGGCCGTTGCGCTCCTGGAACCCGATTCGCTGGAACTCGGTCAGGCCGCGATCCACTCCCAGACCCGCCACGGCCCGGGCGAAGTCCAGGCTGTTGCCGGCCAGATGGGTCCCGACCCGGGCCCGCCCTTCCGAGAACAACTGCCGCAACTCGGCAAGCGAGGCGCTCCGATTCCACAGAGGGAGCCAGACCTCGGCCCGGGACATCTCGGGGTCGTCGGGTCCCGAGGAGGCATAGCCTCCCGAAACCGGGCGGACGTTGAAGGGAGCCGCCAGATGGGAAGGCCCCTGGTCCTGGAGCCGGCGCGAGGCCGAGGCGGTCAGCAGCATCGCTCCCTCCAGGCCCAGGACGAAGTCCCAGGGATTGGCCTGGCTGCTTCCGTCGAAGCCCGTCGAGGCATTGGCCCCTCCAGCGCAGTGCGGCGAGAACTGCCCGATCCCGTCGCCGGGAATTCCGGGGGTGGCCAGGCCGAAGAGCGCCGCGCGCAGCCATGGTTCGGATTCCTTTTCTGGCGTCCCGTCCGTCACATCGAAGAGCTTGCTGAGCCTCTTCATCTGGGTGACGCTGAAGTCCAGGCGTCCGTCGTTTCCTCCGGTTCCCAACAGAGGAGGGAACTCGGCCTTCCCGGGCGTCAGGACCAGGGCCGTGTCTAGCCAGGGCAGGGCCTCCTCGGGAAAGGTGGCACGGCACAGCGCGATCAGGCGGGCCTTGAGATCGCCATCGGGCTTCTCGACCAGGCCCAGGCGTTCGCGGGCCCGCCGGGCGGCCGCGATGGAACGCCGGAAGGCCTCGAACCGCATGGACCGGCTGGCCTCGAGGGCCTCGACGAAGACTCGGGCCCCCACGTCGCCAGAGCCTTCGTTGAAGCCGCTGCCCCCGTTCCAGGGGTTCAGGACCGGGGTGGGTCGATACTCGTGCAGGAGGAAGTGGACCAGCCCTTCTGCATCCAGTCGAGAAGACAGACGGAAGCGCTCCCGCTCCCAGGCTCCTCGGGCTTGGGGGTCCACCTGTTCGGCGACCAGGCGCAGCAGCCCCAGGGCCTTGAGGTAGCTGGCCAGGGGGAAGGGCGCGCAGCCCTCCAGGATCAGCTCGCTCATCGTTCTCTCTCCTTGGCTGAAGCGCGACCATCGGCGGCCCGGACCAACCCTTCCAGGGCAGCCAGGCGGAAGGGGCCCAGGTCCTCAGAATCCCGCAAGGCCAGCATGCGCTCGGTCCAGCTCCCAGGACCCAGTTGCATCAAGGACAGGTCCAGGCGCACCGGAGCCTCCAGCAGATCTGCCAGGGCCGGGAGGAACTCGCCGTCCCAGACGCCTCGGGCGAAGAGCCGGTCGGGATCCTCGGGCGGGCGCTCCGAAGGCAGGGCCCTCAACGAAAGGCGCACCTTCCCATGGTGGGCGGCGACGAGCCAGGCCACCAGATCGTTCTCCTCGTTCTGTTCCCGGGTCGAGACCCAGGCCAGGGCCGAAGCCAGTTCGTGCCGGAAGCCCGGGCGGGGGCGTCCCTCGACCGCATAGTTCAACCGGCCCGTCCCCTTGGCGGACTTGGCCCAGGGGATCTCCTCCTGGGGAGGAGCCAACGGCATCAGGGCACCCTGGAAGGCCGGGTGCGACTTGCCCACGTCGTGCCAGAGGGCTGCCGTCACGACGGACTCGGCCAGCCGCTCGGGCAACCCGGCGCGCTCGACCAGGGCCCTGGCCTCAGCCTGGACGTGATCCAGATGCTCCCGGAGGGGGATCCAGCGCCCCACCTCGGCCTCGGGATCCCCATCCATCGCTTCGGCGGGAGCCGTCGGCCATTGTACGACCTCGACCGGCCTGGCCGAGCGGTCCCCCACCCACCCCCGCTCGGGCAGGTAGCCGCCCGACTCGGCCGCGAGTCGGACCGTCATTCCGGGGCGAGGTCGGCATCCCGGCTCGGACAGGGATTCCCAGCGTCTGCCCAGCGGGTTCCAGTTCCACGCCTGACGTGACTTCTTCACGAAGGAAGCCAGGGTGCCCACCGGGAGGCTCAGCAACTCGTCTCGAGAGGGGCCGGGCTCATCCTCCTGAGGCGGGCCCTGACGCCAGTACACCTGGACATCTGCTTCGTCGCTGCCCCTGACGTAGAGCGAGACATCCAGGTCATCCCCCGAGAGGTCGGCACTGGTGTCGAAGAGGTCCAGCAGATCCCTTCGGCGCAGCACGGGGTGGAGCTCCTGCCCGGGGACGACGGGGACCTGCTCGAGGCTCAAGGGGCCGACGTCCTGCAAGCCTTCCAGCCGCAGGCGAGAGGCGGCGAGTTCCTCGGCCGGGTAGGGGAGTGCCAGGCTGGGACGCCCCTCGTCCTGTTCTACGTCGATCCACTCGATTCGGGGGGCCTCCTGCTCGCCGTAGCGATTGCATCGGCCGAAGCGTTGGATCAGCGAGGGCCAGGGGGCCAGCTCGGTGACCAGCAGCCGGGAGCTCAGGTCGACGCCCGCCTCGAGGACCTGGGTCGAGACGATCAAGGCGTCCGGTCGGGCCAGTCCGGCTTCGCGGGCGAGCCGATCCGGGGGACGGAATCGCGAGTGCAGCAGGAGTGGCTCCATCCCCAGGGCCTCGAGGGCTTCGCAGAGCGACTGGGCCCGATCGACGGTGTTGAGGAAGACCAGGGTCCGGGTTCCGGGAAGATGGACCCGGGCCAGGTGGGAGGCCAATTCGCGGAAGTACTCTTTCTTGGAACTCTCCCGGTCCAGGCGCAAAGGGGCCCGAAACAGCGGCTTGCTGGCCTCCAGGCGGAGGCTTGCGGCCTGGCGGTCGGCAGCCTCCAGGACGATCCGATCGCGACCTGGAGGAGGAGTGGGGTGGTCGATGGTGTCCAGCGCCTCCGGGTCGAGCGTGGCGCTCATCCAGGTGGTCCGCGCCGGGCCCAGGGTCCCCAGCTTTTCGCGGAGCCCCTGCAACTGGGCCGAGGTGGGCAGGGCGGGTCCCATCAACTGGGTTTCGTCCAGGACCCACTGGCAATCCGAGTTCATGATCCCGAAGGCCTGAGGCCAGCGGTAGCGGCTCATTCCATAACCCCGATTCAGGGCCGCAGAGACCAGCATGTCCTGGGTTCCCACGAGCAGGACGGGGCGTTCGGGGTGCCTCATCCACGAGTCGTCTCCGGAGCCGCCCATCAGGATGTGGACGTGGGGAGTTGCCTCTCCCATGAGGGGGGCCGCCGCTTCCAGCCAGGCTCGGGCGTGGCTGGCCACCTGCTCGACCAGGACCCGCATGGGCAGGCAGTAGACCAGCCTCTTCGGAGTCGTCTCGGGCCGGAGCCGGCGGTGCTGCAGCCAGGCCACCACCACCGCGGCCGTCTTCCCCAGGCCGGTGGGAACGGAGATCAGCTCCGGCAGGCTTTTGCCTTCACCCAGCCGCTCTTGATAGGGGTAGGGGTCCAGCCCCGTGACGTGCTTGAAGAAGGACCGGTAGTTCATTCCTGGTTCGACTCCGTCGCTCTTCCGGTTTGGATAGGATTCTACCACCGCCCCCTGCCATACCTTGTCACCCCCTGTCCTTCAGCCTCCAGGTTTCATCCCGGCTGGGAGCCCGGGAAGCCTTCGGGCTTCTTCGACTCCGGCAGCGCCCGGATCCTCGGGTAGCCCAGGACGCGGATCGTGCGGACCCGCACTTCGGCCGGGGCGGTCGAGAGGAGCAGCTCGAGCTGCAGGACCTCGCCCTGGTTCCACCATTCGCGGCGCGTCCCGGGCACCAGCCACAGGTCGACGATGCCGGGGCCTGGGGGCAGGCTGGAGGAGACTTCCATCCGGGGCGGGCCGGAAGGCAGGGATTCGGTCCTCCAGAGCAGTCCGCTCAGGGCTCCGGGGCTGGCCTGGAGGACCTCGAGCTGGACATGGACCAGGCTGATGGCCAGGGGGGAGATTCGGGCCACGGGTCCCAGCAGGCGACCGCCCACCCCGGGGGTCTTCCAGGTTCCATCGGCTCCGGGTTCCAGGCCCTGGGGCGTCCATCCCCGCGCCTCGGGCCAGGCCGCCAACTCGACGACGTCGCGCTGGAGGTTCGCGGCCTCCGGCCGGGGGGCCCGGTCATCCTCCACCATCGAGGCCAGGGCCAGGCGGGCCGCATCGGTCAGGTTTTCGAAGCGCGTAGAGTACTGATCCCAGAACAGGGCCGCCGACCCTTCCGGCAGTTCCCTGTGGCGCAGCATCTCCGGCCAGGGATGGATCTGTTCGAGGTCCAGTCCGCCCAGCAGGGCGCAGGCGTAGAGGGGGTGCAGTTCCACCTGGGGGGGGCAGTATACGAAGACCGGGGCTCCCGGTTCATGATCGGCCAGGGCCTGTCGCAGGGATTCGGCTTCGGGCTGGGGCATTCCGGCCTTTTCGGCCCAGGAGCGGGCAGCCTGGGCGCTCTGGAGGACTCCCATGGAGATCGCCGTGGCCAGCAGCACCGACCACACCACCCCCTGAGTTCCTCGGAGGCTGGCCAGCAGGCTTCCGCCTGCCCCGGCCACGGCCAGCGAGGCGATGTAGAAGTAGCGATCCGAGATGGGCAGGTGGGGGACGAAGACCGCGTAGGCCAGGACCGTGAAAGGCACCCAGGCCAGGTTCAGGAAGACCGCCGGGGCTCGCCTCCAGGTCAGCAGGAGCGCCGCAACCAGGGAGACGGCCACCGCCAGGTTGGCGCTCTGGGGCAGCAGGAATGCCAGGGCGCCCCGAACTTCGCCGTTGAGGAGCGCCCGGTTGAGGTACTCCAGCCAGGAAGCCAGGGTCTGGCCGGAGATCGTGGTTGAATAGCGGGCCTCCGGAGACACCGCCAGGGCAAGGGCTCCCAGCATGAGGGCGCTGGGGGCCAGGACGGTGGCCAGGGCTCCGAGGCGTCTCTTGAGAGGTTCGCTGGGGGGGACCAGGGTGAGTTCGACCAGAAGCAGTCCCGGGAGGACGGCGATGGAGGACTCCTTCGAGCCGAAGGCCAGGATCAGGGCTCCCAGGGTGGCCAGCATCCAGCGTCGGCCTCCCTCCAGGCGCCAGCGACGCCAGGCATACATGGCCGCCAGGACGAAGGCTCCGGCCAGCACCTCGCTGCAGGCCGAAGGCCAGCTCAGCGCTTCGATGTGCAGGGGATCCATCAGGAAGAGGCACAGGGCCGCAAAGCCTGCCCAGGGGCTGCCGGTGAGTTCCCGGATCCAGCGGAAGAGCAGCAGGGCGGTCAGGGCGAAGACGCCCAGCGTCATGACGTGGTAGCCGCGCGGATCGGTGCCCGAGATCCACCACATCAAGTACCAGTAGGCTTCGTTGGTGGGGCGGACGAACTCGAAGTAACCGCGTTGGAAGAGGCCGGCCAGGGTCTGGCGCGAGGCCTCGTACACCCAGATGAAGTCGTCTCCCAGGAAGCGGACCCCCATCAGCGGGGACAGGATCAGCAGGGCTCCCAGCACGGCCGCGGGGACCAGCCAGGGTCTCCAGGCCCACCCGCTCGGGTCCAATCCTTCGAAGAAGCCCCCGGGATCGGTGGGGCCGCTGCGTCCCGTGTCAGGGGCCTCTTCTCGTATCATGGCCAACGCTCCATGGCTCGATTTCGACGCTCCGCCGGAAGAGGTCCGGGGTCCCCGCCGGCGCAGGCCATCAGGCCGACGGCGGGTTCTCGGCCCGGCAGCAATCCTCGAATCGGCCGCGGTGTGCCCCGTCGCAGAAGGGCTTCCGGGTCGAGTGGCCGCAGCGGCACAGGCCGACCTGGGGCTTGTCGACGAGGAAGGGTTTGCCCTCGGCGTCCTGCAGGACGACGGGGCCCTTGACCAGCAGAGGGCCGTTGTCCAAGGGAGTGATGGTGATCTGGGTCATGGTCTCTTCTCCTCGGAAAGGATGGGCCGGGATTCCAGGCGGGGCCGGGCGCCTCCTGCGCCGGGCCAGCGGAGGAACGCTCCCCCGGGTGCCGAACCCGCGCCGGTTCCGCGGGCCGGTCGGCCCGGTGGAGCCAGGGGGGGATCTCCCTGCAGATTCCGAGCCTCCTGGCTCGGGGCGGCCCGTCCCGGAACGGGCCTGGAAGGTGTTCGTCCATGTGCGGAATCGCTGGCGTCTTCGGGGTTCGAGCCCCCCAGGTGGTGGAGAGGATGTTGCGCGTCCTGGCTCATCGAGGCCCCGACGACCAGCATCTGGTGGCCGGAGCGGGCTATACCCTGGGTGCCCGGCGCCTGTCGATCATCGACCTGGAGGGAGGCCGTCAGCCCCTTCCCGGAAGTGAAGCCCCCCAGGGTTCAGGCCGGGTCTGGGTGGCTCAGAACGGCGAGTTCTACAGCTTCCGCGAACGGCGCGAGGAGCTTCGGGGCCAAGGCCACGTCTTCCAGACCCGCTGCGACACCGAGGTGATCGCGCACCTGTACGAGGAGCACGGTCGGGACTTCCCCCATCGCATCGAGGGGATGTTTGCGATTTCGTTGTGGGATGAGCGCACGCGGGAGGGGTTCCTGGTTCGCGACCGGGCAGGCAAGAAGCCCCTGTATTACGTCCTGCACGACGGGGCCTTGTGGTATGCCTCGGAGATCAAGGCCCTCCTGCAGGTCCCCGGGATCCGCCGCGAGGTGAACCTCGAGGCTCTGCACCACTACCTCTCCTACAAGAATGTCCCGGCCCCCTTGACCATCTTCGAAGGGATCCACATCCTGCCCCCCGCCCACATGCTGGTCTGGCAGGAAGGGAAGATCTCCCGGATCCAGCGCTATTGGAGACTGGATTGGACTCCCCTGGAAGGGGACCCCACCGAGGAGGAGCTGGCCGAAGAGCTGGTGAGCCGGCTCAAGCGGGCGGTGCGCCGACGGCTGGTCTCGGATGTGCCCATCGGGTTCTTCCTGTCGGGAGGCGTGGACTCCAGCCTCTCCACCGCTCTGGCGGCCCAGGAAGCGGAGGGGCGGATCCGCACCTTCACCTTGACCTATGATGAGGATTCCACGACCCCGGGCAAGGAGCTCGATCTGCGGTGCGCCCGCGAGATCGCCAGGCAGTACGGGACCGAGCACCTCGAGGAGCGCATCGACTTTTCGCGCTTCACCGAGGATCTGCCGGCCATCCTGAGCCACTTCGACGAGCCCTTTGGCGGGGTGGTCTCGACCTACTTCCTCTCGCGACTGATCTCCAGGCACGTGAAGGTGGCCCTCTCGGGCGACGGCGCGGATGAACTCTTCGGCTCCTACCTCTCCCATCGGGTGGCCGGGCCCGTGGCCGAGGTCCTGGCGGCTCGTCGCGAAGGGCGCGAGCCCCGGGAACTGGGACACTTCGCCGGGCAACGCGAGTTCGTCGAGAACCTGGCCGAGGAGGAGGAGTCCGCCTGGCGCTCCAAGCTGCTGGTCTTCGGCGACGAGGAGAAGGCCGCTCTCTATTCGCCGGCCTTCCGAGCCCGATTCGCGGGCTTCTCGACCCGCGAGCACCTGCGCCGGGCCTTCCAGGGCCTCTCGGCCCAGGACCCCACCAACCGGATCCTCGAGATGGAGTTCGCCACCCAGTTGCCCGACCAGGTCCTGGCCTTCGTGGACCGGCTCTCCATGGCCCATTCGCTGGAGATCCGCACGGGATTCCTGGACACCGAGGTGATGGAGTTTGCTGCCCGCATCCCGGGACGCTTCAAGATCCACGGCCAGGAGGTCAAGTCGGTCCTGAAGCGGGCTGCCCGGGGCCATATCCCTGACATCGCGATCGATCGGCCCAAGGAAGGCTTCGTGATGCCGGTCAACCAGTGGCTCAACACCTGGCTCTTCGACTACGCGGCCCGGGCCCTGGCGCCCGAGCGTCTGGCCGTGCACGGCTTCTTCGACCCGCAGGCCGTGGGCGACTTGATGGCGCGTTTCCGGGCCGGTCAGACGAACCTGGCCAACCGGGTCCTGAACCTCCTGTGCTTCCAGGTCTGGCACGAGATCTACATCGAGCAGCGCCTGAGCGTGCCCTTGGGCGACGCCGCCGGCCTGCTGGCCAGCGAGTCTTCGGGAGGGAGCCTGCGCACCGTCGAGGTCGGCTCGGTCCGGGTCCAGGCCTTCCAGCCCGCTGCAGAGTCCGTCGGGACGGCGGGGTAGGCGCGATGTGTGGAATCGCGGGCATCCTCAGCGGCCAGGGCCCCGTCGACCCGGGGCGCCTGGAGCGCATGAGCCGGCTCCTGGCCCATCGCGGTCCGGATGACCAGGGGATCTGGAGCGACCCGGAGGCCGGTCTGGGACTGGTCCATCGCCGGCTCTCGATCCTGGATCTCTCGGAGCGGGGGCATCAGCCCATGCACCGCGGATCGGCGGTGCTGGTCTTCAACGGCGAGATCTACAACTACCGGGAACTGCGCGAAGAACTCAAGGACCTGGGGCACCACTTCAGCAGCGACACCGATTCGGAGGTGGTCCTGGAGGCCTGGCTGGAGTGCCTCTTCTGCTCGCGGGACCGCTTCGGGGTCAAGCCCTTCTACTATGCCTTCAAGAACGGCGAGTTCCGCTTCGCCTCCGAGCCCAAGGCCCTGCTGGCGGACGACCCTTCCCTGCGAAGGATGCGTCCGGACACCTTGATGCGCTTCCTGGCCGAGGGCCTGGTGGACGACGAGGGCGAAGCCACCTTCTATCCCGAGATCCATCGGCTTCCTCCGGCCCACAGCCTGACCCTCGAAGAGGGGCGGCTTCGGGTCTGGCGATTCTGGACGCTCCAGGCCGAGCCCGCCCTGGAGGCGGCCCTGACCCGGGCGCGCAGTTCGCTGGCCGGGACCCCGGGCTTGAGCGAGTTGACCCGGACGGATCTGGAATTCGAACCCAGCGACGCGGCTGCGGTCTTCGGCACCCCGGCTGTGCGGCGGATCGACGAGGCGGCGGAGGCCTTCCGGGACCTTCTGGTGGATGCCGTGCGACTGCGCCTGCGCTCGGACGTGCCGGTGGGGACCTGCCTTTCGGGTGGATTGGACTCGGGCTCGATCGTCAGCCTGGCCAGCCGCATGCGGCCGGACCCCATGGACACCTTCTCCTCGGTCTATCCCCAGGCGGACTGCGACGAGAGCCTCTTCATCCGGGCCATCGCCGGACGCTGCGGCAGCCACGCCCACGAGGTCCAACCCCAGCCGACGGGCCTTCCCGATCTCTTCCCCCGCATGATGTGGCATCAGGACGAGCCCTCGGCGGCCCCCGGGATCTATTCGCAGTGGAAGGTGATGGAGGCCGCCCGGGGGCACGTGACGGTCCTGTTGGACGGGCAGGGCGGCGATGAGATCCTGGCGGGCTACCACTCCTACTTTCCCGAGCACCTGACCTCGCTGGCGATGCGGATCGCCTCCGGCGAGGAGGACGAGTCGCGCCTGTGGGAGGAGGTCCGCCTGATCGAGGCCCTGACCGGGCGGAGCCACGCCCAGGACGCCCAGCGGGCCCTGCGCCGGGCCCGTCGTCCGCGCTGGCTGACCCGGCTGGGGGCGAATCGTCCCGGTCGGATCAAGCCTCCCCACTATCTGACCGGCGAGTTTGCCGCCTCGGCCATGGAGGGGCGGGCCGTGCGGGACTGGCTGGGCCGCGCGCGGGGGATGGCCCGCTCGCGCCCTCCGCGGACCTTCGATGACCGGCTGCTGCAGCGGCTGTACAACGACCTGACCCTGCATTCGATCCCGTCCCTGCTGCGCTACGAGGATCGCAACTCGATGGCCTTCTCGTTGGAGTCGCGCACCCCGTTCCTGGACTATCGCCTGGTGGAGTTCTGCTTCTCGCTTCCGGCCGAGTTCAAGATCTCGGGGGCCGAGACCAAGCTGGTCCTGCGTCGGGCCATGAGCGGCCTGATGCCCCGGGAGGTGGTCGAGCGCAGGGATAAGCTGGGCTTTCCGACGCCGGTCTCGCACTGGTTCCGCAATGAGCTGAAGGACTGGGTGGAGTCGGTCTTCCGGGACTCCCGCTTCCGGGAGCGGGGCATCCTCGACCCCTCCGAGGTGGAGGGGATCCTGAAGAGACACGCCGCGGGCGAGGACCGTTCCTGGGATATCTGGCGCTTCCTCTCTGCCGAGATCTGGGCCCGGCAGTTCCTGGACGGAGAGGGATTCCCGGCGGACTGAACCGGCCCGGCGAGGCGACCGAGGGGTTGCCGGCTGGGTCTCCAGGGCTTCCCGGGCTCTTCGCGAAGCGCTCCGCCCATGGAGCGGACCTTCTGCATTGCCCCCATGCTGGACTGGACCGACCGGCACCAGCGTTTCCTGGCCCGTCTCTTGACGCGTCGGGCCCTGCTCTATACCGAGATGGTCAACCCCGCCGCCGTGGTGCTGGGAGATCGCCGCGAGCACCTGGACTACAACCCGTGCGAGCATCCGGTCGCCCTGCAACTGGGCGGAAGCGATCCGGACCTGATGGCCCGGGCCGCCAGCATGGCGGAAGACTGGGGCTACGACGAGATCAACATGAACGTCGGATGCCCCAGCGAGAGGGGTCTGTCCAACCGCTTCGGGGCCTGCCTGATGGCCGAACCCGAGGTGGTGGCGGCCTGCGTCGAGGCCATGATCGAAGCGGTGTCCATTCCGGTGACGGTCAAGTGCCGTCTGGGGATCGACGGGCAGGACTCGCATGAGTGGCTGGTCGGCTTCGTCGGCCGACTGGTCCGGGCCGGCTGTCGGACCTTCGTGATCCACGCCCGCCATGCACGCCTGGATGGACTGAGCCCCAGGCAGAACCGTTCGATCCCTCCCTTGAGATACGCCGAGGTCCATCGCCTGAAAAGGGATCATCCCGAGCTGGAGATCGTGTTGAACGGGGGGCTCCGCACGCTGGAGGAGGCCCGAGCCCATCTGGCGGTCGTGGATGGCGTCATGCTGGGGCGCGAGGCCTACGTGAATCCCTACCTGCTGGCCCGGGTGGACCAGAAGATTTTCGGCGAGGAGCGTCCGGTCCTGTCGCGTCGGGAGATCCTGGAGGCCTTCTTCCAATACGCCGAGCTTCAAATTCGTCGAGGAGTCGGCCTTCCCGTCCTGGCTCGGCCCCTGTTGGGCTTCTACCAGGGGCGCCCTCGATCCAGGGTCTGGCGGCGCCACCTCAGCGAGGGATCCCTGCGACCCGGTGCGGGGATCGAGGTGCTCCGGGAAGCCCTGGAGATCGCCGAGGGCGGGCCGGGAACCGCCCGCCATCGGGCCCCGGACTGAAAGGGCCGAGACGCCGAGCAGGAGAGCAGCGGAGGAACCTCCGCAACCTCGGGAGAAGTTAGATTCGTGACGACAACCTTTCCCCCCCTTGATGAGACCTTCCCTCTCCTGGTCCCTTCGCTGCGCGGACTGGTCGAGGTCCTGACCCAGTGCAAGCAGACCAGGACTCCCTTTGACTGCACCCAGAAGGAGCTCCAGGAAGTCGACCTGGCCCTCGGGGCGCTCTATGAGGGATTCAAGAACTCGATCCCCGGTCAGGATTTCTCGCTTGACGACGAGGAGATCGTGGCGGATGCCCTGGAGGCTTTCGAAGGGCTTCGGGGGATGATGGCCAGCCTGCATGTCTCGGTCTCCGAGAATGACGTCGAGGCCGTGGTCCGCGACGTGACGGCCATGGTGGGTCAGGTCCGGGTCCTGGAGACCTGTCAGGCCAGGCTTCGCGAGTCTGAGTCGACGCGCCCGGTGCTCTCCACGGTCCCCGCGGTGAACTCCATCCTGCGTGCCGGTCGGGCCGTGCTGGAGGGGCGTCGGAACTGGCATCTCCTGGTGGCCTGCCTGGAGTCGCTTCAGCCGGCCTGGAATGCCCTGGCTTCGGCGGGCGAGGTGCCCCCGGAGGTCGAGGCCCACGGGAATGCCCTGGAGGAACTGGTCCGGGTGGTCAACGCCGAGGAGCTCGAGGCCCTGGAAGCCGCCCTGGAGGCCGTTCGCGTCACCGGCGAGGCCCTGGTCGACCTCAAGGCCCGCCTGGACCAGCCCCCTGGCCCCGAGCCTCCGAGCGTGGCTTTCCTGTGCCCCCGCTGCGGAGCCCAGGTGGGCGAGTGGGACCGATCGTGTCCTTCCTGCAGCGCGCGTATGCCCGAGCGGGTCCCGGAGGCCCCGGTCGGAATGCCGCTGGGGCTGACCGAGAACCTGCCCGACTACCTCCAGAAGCTCTTCAACGAGGCCGAGAAGCTGCGCTCGGGGAACGGGGACTGGGACGCCTTCCAGGCCACCGTGGCCGAGTTGCGCCGTCGTTCCGAGCAGTCCCTGGAAGTGCTCGGACGGGTCCCTTCGCCCGCTCCGAATACCCCCGCCGACGAACTGGAGGCCTGGCACGCCTCCCAGGAGTCCGTCGAGAACGGCCTGGAGAAGTTCTTTGAGGGCTTGGGACACCTGGAGTCCTTGACTCCGGACCTGGACGAGCAGGTCCTGGACCGCGCCTTGGAGGCCCTGGTGACCGCGGTGCGCGAGACGCGACAGGTGGCGGTCTTCCTCCAGCGTCTGGTGGAGGGTCGCCTGGCGGCCCGGGCGGCCGAGGACTGAGAACCTCGGCTCGCTCCCGGGAACCTGCGGGCCGATCTTGACCTGAGGTCGGGTTGTCGTGAAGAGGGCATGAAGATTTCACGCCAGCGAGGTGGGCCGTGCTAGGTCAAGTCAACCCGATGCAGTTCGGAATGTCTGGGATGTCCAGGATGATGGGGACGACGGGGATGCCCGGCATGATGGGGATGACCGGGATGACCGGAATGCCCGGGATGGGCGCGATGACGGGCATGCCTGGAATGGGGATGATGGGTGGCAACCCCATGACCGGCATGGCCGACGTGGGTGCCCTGAACCAGTTGCTCGTCATGAGCGAAATGATGAACAACATGGCCATGCAGATGCTGCATGTGGTCATGCAGATGACGGCCGCCCAGGCTCAGTCCACGATGCAGTCCTTCATGGCCCAGATGCAGACCCAGCAGCAGAACATGTCTCAGGCCCTCAACTCCTACATGAATGGAGCCGCCGGGGGAGGGGCTGCGGCTCCCCTGACTGGTGGCGGGGTCACCAACGCAGGCCCCGTGGCTCAGGGAACGGGCGGGATGCTGGCACACGCCAACCAGATGGTGGGGCTTCACGAGAACCGGAACACGGCGGCCATCAACCAGGTCACCAAGAAGTCCGGGATCAACTGCGCCACCACTCCCTGGTGCGCCGCCTGGGCGATGAACCTGCTCAAGGACCACGGCGTCTTGAACCTGGACGGTCTGTCCAACCGGAACTACTGCCCGACCATCAAGAGCTGGGGCCAGAAGAAGGGGATCTGGGGCAACAGCGGCCAGTACACCCCCAAGCCCGGAGACGCCATCCTCTTCGACTGGAACCGGGACGGCCGGACCGACCATATCGGCATCGTCGAGAAGGTGGCCAACGGCAAGGTGTACACCATCGAGGGCAACTCCTCGAACTCGGTCAAGAAGAACACCTATGCCCTGAACTCGAACTCCATCGACGGCTACCTGCGCACCTGAGCCTCCGGCTGACTCGGGAAGGGAGAGGAGGTCCGCCAGGCGCGGGCCTCTTCTCATATTGGTCCGCCCGCTGCGAAACGCCAGGAACAGAAGTCCGCCCCCTCGGAAGGGCCGGATTCCTGCCTTCCTGCCGTTGACTCGGGGCAGAGGTGTCGTGATGAGACTCTCGAGAGAGTTCCTGAATCCACACTTGTGAGGTCGTTATGTTGGGTGGTTCCTTCCCGATGCAGTATGGAATGGGGATGCCGGGCATGACCGGCATGACAGGCATGCCCAGCTCGTTCAACACGACCGGGGCCTCAGGCCTGGGGATGATGCCCGGCATGATGGGGACGTCGGGAATGGGCGTGATGGGCATGCCCGCCATGGACGGCATGATGGCCATGCTCAACCAGATGATGATGCATCTGCAACTCCAGATGATGCAGCAGATGATGCAGTTCCTGGCCGCCTTCTCCAAGCAGCAGGCCACCGCCTCGGCCGACATGTCCAAGTTGATGGCCAACTTCCTCAACGGGGGCGCCAACCCGGCCAGCGCCTTCACCGCGGCTGCGGGGGCCGCCCCCCTGAGCACTTCCTCGGTGGCCACCCCCCAGACCGGTCCGACCGCCAAGGTGCAGAACTTCATCGACATTGCCTGCGCCCAGCAGGGCAAGCCCTACGTCTTCGGGGCCGAGGGGCCCAAAGCGTTCGATTGCTCGGGCCTGGTGGCCTATGCCCTGCAGAAGGCCGGAGTCAAGGCCGGCCGCACCACGGCCCGCGGATACCAGGCGATGTTCAAGAATTCGGCGGTCTCTCGCGACAAGTTGCAGCCGGGAGACCTGATCTTCTACCACTACAAGAATGACCGCGGAATCCCCTCGGGGCAGGCCAGCCACATCGAGATCTACCTGGGCAACGGCATGGCCATGGGGACCGACAGCCCCAAGGAGGGCGCCCGGATCGAACCGGTCGACTGGAAGGCCTTCATCGGCGGCGCTCGGGTTCCGCAGCTCTACAGCTAGGAACCGGCCTGCCCCTGCTCCCGAACAGACCCGTCCTGCCGGCGGGTCTGTCGACTTTTCCAGTCCGGAAGGTTGTCGCCCGGCCGTTGACTTCCCCATGGAATGTCGTGAAGAAGGCCTCAAGGCAAGAACACGTGACCGCGAGGTGGAAAATGCTCCCTGGGATGAATTCAATCCAGATGTTTGCCGGCACCGGGATGACGGGAATGCCCGGAATGACCGGGAACGCCGGAATGACCTCCATGACCGGTGCCTTCGGGATGCCGGCGGACTTCGGCGCCTCCAGCACCCTCTCGATGCTCAACGCCGGCTCGGCCCTGAACGGGATGCTGATGCAGGCCCTGCAGATCCTCTCTGCCAGGCAGATGCAGCAGATGCAGCAGGTCATGCAGACCATGGCTGCCCAGATCAAGTCCCAGGGAGCCAACGCCCAGGCGAGCATGTCCCAGATGCTGGGCAACTACATGGGGGGGAACGCCGCCGGTGCAGCCGGTGCCGTCGGAAACCAACCGGTCCAGGCCCAGGGGAACACCCAGATCCCCAGTTACGGGGCCAACCCCAGCAAGCCCCAGATCGGCCAGCAGTTGTCCGCGGCCGCCAAGAAGTACGGCATCCCCGAGAACATCCTCAAAGCCGTGGCCTGGCAGGAGAGCACCTGGAACGCCAGGGCCCTGTCCTTCGACGGTCAGCACGGCAAGGGCGTCATGCAGATCGACGACCGCTACCACGCCTTCGCCAAGACCCCCGACGTCTTCGACTCGGCCAAGAACATCGACTACGGGGCCAGGTACCTGGCAGCCTGGAGTGCTGCCCTGAAGCGCTACAACGGCGGCTCGAGCTACCCCCCGAAGATTCTGGCGCTGGCGGACAAGCAGCCCTGGAAGCAGTACGGCGGCTGATCCGATTCCGACTCGGGACAGACGGCCGGTGGCGCCTGACGCCTCCCGGCCGTCTGGCATGTACGGACACCGAGTGGACCCCTGGCCCGAGAGCGGATGGAGCCCCTCGGAGGGAGGGGACGCTGGCACCGGCGAAGCCTTCCCTCGATGCGCTTGAGATCCGCCTTGGAGGGGCCATTGCCCCGGACCGTCCAGGTGGGCGCCTTCCTGGCCTGGCTTCTGGCCTTCCTCCTGGGGGGCGGACTGCACTTCTCCCATGGGCTCGCGGGAGCGGAGGCCGCCCTCCTGGACACCTGGATGGGCCTGCGCCGTCCGGTTCCCGTCGATCCTCGCATCGTGCTGGTGGAGGTGGACCCCGGGGTGGGGGCCCGTCTGGGAAAACCGACTGCCCTGTGGACGGGGGACTACGCTCGAGCCATCCGGGCCCTCTTGGATCGTGGGGCCATCGCGGTGGGCCTGGATCTGATCCTGCACGCCCGGCGGGAAGGGCTGCCCCAGGACAGCCCCATCCTGGCAGCCCTGGAGGAGGGCGAACTGGCCCTGGGGCTGGAGGTTCTGGGGGGGCGAGTGGTGCTGGGGGAGTTCTTCGGTCCGCCGCTCTCGGGCGGGGCCGATGCCTCGGCCGCTCGCCGCTCGGTCCCGACCCTTCACTTTGCAGCCGAGCCCCTGGGCAACACCGCTTTCCTGAACGTCGCCACGGATCCCGATGGGACCGTGCGCTGCATCCCTTTGTTCTGGTCGAGTGGACCGGTCAGTCGGACCCGGACCCTGGCCGGGCGTCTGGCGGAATTGGCCCTGGGGGCCGAGATGGTCCTTGAGGACGGTCGGGTCACCCTGGCCGGGGTCGAGGTGGTCGCCGAGCAGCAGGGGACCTTGCTGCGTTTCCAGGATCCCGGCCCGATCTTCACCCGCCTTCCGCTCAGCCGGATTCTCGAAGCCCTGGACCGCGGCGAGGAGCTCCCCGATCTGGAGGGGCGGGTCTGTCTTGTGGGGCCTGGAGGGTACGAGACCTCGGATCTGCACCGGACTCCTCGAGATTGGAGGGGAGGGGCCTTGAGCCTGACGCCGGGGCTGGAGATCCACGCCGCCGCCCTGAACACCCTCCTGACCGGCCGCTTCCTGCGGCCCAGCGGACCCGGCTTGAGCGTCGCCCTGGTGGCGGGGGTCTCGCTGCTGGGTCTGGTCCTTTCCCTGGGGCTGCGGCCCGCGGTCGGTCTGCCGCTGGCCTTCCTGGGGCTTCCCCTGGGATTCGCCGCGGGTCTGATGGCTCTTCAGGAACTGGATTTGTGGGTTCCCGGAGTGACCCTGGCACTGACGGGGGGGCTGGCCTTCGGATCGGGGTGGGGCCTCCGCTATTGGACCCTGGACCGGGCCCGTCAGCAGATTCGCAGCCTCTTCGGCCGCTACGTGTCCGAACCGGTGATGCGCGAGCTGACCCGGAATCCCGCCAGCCTCGCGCTGGGTGGGACGCGTCGTCGGGTGACGGTCCTGTTCTCGGATATCAACGACTTCACGCCGATCTGCGAACGCCACACCCCTGAAGAAGTCCTGGCGATGCTGAACGCCTACTTCGAAGAGATGGTGGAGATCGTGTTCCGGCATCAGGGCACAGTCAAGCAGTTCGTGGGCGACGAGATCATGGTGATCTTCGGTGCCCCCGAGTCTCAACCGGATCACGCGGCGCGAGCCGTCCGGACTGCCGTGGAGATGGCGCGGCGTCTGCGGGAACTGGCTCGGAACAGTGGGGGCCGTCCCGGGTTCTACCAGGTGAAGATCGGGATCCACACCGGGGATGTGGTGGTGGGGAACGTGGGCGCCCGGACCCGGACCGAGTACGCCGCCGTGGGCGATGATGTGAATCTGGCCGCCCGGATCGAGGGCCTGGCCGGGCGACTGGAGGCGCCGATCCTGGTGAGCGAAGCTACCCGGGCCGAGTGCCAGGCCGACCTGCCGGATCTGGAATGGGTTTCGCGAGGGGTCCACCCCTTCAAGGGCAAGACCGCTCGGATCGAGGTCTTCGAGGTGCGTCCTCGGGGCGAAGGGATGGAGACAGCATGAAGAAGGCGTTCCTGACCGGGATGCTGATCCTGTTGGCGGGCCTGGGGACGCTGGCTGCGGACCGGGTGGCCATGTTCACCGAGGTCGTGGGCCCCGTTCGAGTCGGGAATGCGGCGGCCCGCACGCTCTTGTCGGTGTTCTCCGGGGCCGAGGTCGAGGTCCCCGCCGGCGCCCGGGCCACCCTGACCTTCTTCCGGGACGGACATCGTGAGCGCCTGACAGGCCCTTGCCGGGTGCGGATGGGCATCTCCGCCGCCACGGTCCTGCAAGGGGCGCCGGATTGCCGGGTTCGTTCGGAGGGGGCTCCGGCCAGCGTCCTGGCGCCGACCGGGCAGAACCTCCGGCGCATGGGAGGGGGGCTGCAGGCCCTGGCCGATCCAGCCAGTCCCGAGCGCGCCGAGGTCCAGGCCCTGGCGGTCCTCTTCTCGGTCGGGGAAGCCATGGAGGTCGACCCCCCCGCGGCGGGGAGCCCATCTCAACCCCCGTGGGGTCAGGAACCGCCCGGCATGCCCCGCTCGGCACCGCCACCCACAGCCGCTCCGCCCATGGAACCTGCCCCGCCCCCCGCGGCCGCGCCTCCGATGGAACCGGCTCTTCCCCCGGCTCCACCACCCCCCCCGGCGACGCGCCCCAGCGTCCCCAAGACTCAACCCCCGCTGGCGCCTGGGGCCCCGCCCGCCGCACAGGTGTATGCCCTCCGGGTCTCCATGCCGCGCCTGACCGAGCAACGCCTCTACGCCCTCCCGCCGCGCCTTTCCTGGAGCCCGTCGGGCCCGGTCCGGCTGACCCTGGCCCGGGATGGGCAGGAGATCTGGTCCGCCCGGTGCGAGGAAAATTCCCTGCAGCTTCCGGGCGCAATCCCGCCGGGAGAATACCTGTGGGAGGTCCAGCCGGAGGAACCGGGGGTGTCCGTGCAGGCTGAGATCCGGATCCTGCCCGGTTCCGATAGGGCCCGCGTCCGGGCGGCCTTCAGGGAGGCAGCCGGGATGAAGGATCCATCGGCCTGGATCCTGCTGATGGCCAACCTGGCGGATCAGGGCCTCCTCTCCGAGGCTCTTCTGGCCAACTCGGAAGCCCTGCTTCTGCTGCCCGAGGACTCCACCCTGCACCTGGCCGCAGCCCGATTGTCCTGGCAACTGGGCCTGGAGGAGGAGGCTCGCGAGCATGCCCTGCGCGGGATGATGCTCGACACGGCCGAGCCCTCGCCTTGAGGGGGCGGGAAGGTGGTTCAGGGGGGCGGAGCGGCCGAACGGGTCCGGCCGGGCCACGGCGAGTCCAGGTTGAAGGTCCGCAGCAGCCAATGCCGCCAGAAGCGCCACAGAGGCGCTGAGCGGTTGCTGGGCACCCGCTCGACATGCTGGGAGAGTTCGAAGAGAGGGCCGGCCAGGGGGCGCGTGGATCCGGCTGGCATGGGGGGAAGCCGATACAGGGCGGCTTCCAGATCCTTCCTGAGAGCTGAAGCCGAGGGGTGTCGGTCCTGGGGCCGGAGTTGAAGACAACGCTCCAGGGTCTCCTCCAGGACGGGAGGGACCGGCTGGAAGCTGGAGATCTTGGGGAACTTGAATCCGTAGGATTGGGGGTCCTGGAGGGTGAGGGTGAAGAAGAGCGTCACCCCCAACGAGTAGAGATCGCTCTGGGGGGTGCTCTGTCCGTGGTATTGTTCCGGGGCGCAGAATCCCGGAGTCCCCAGTTCCTGGGTGTCCTTGGCCGAGGGCGAGTGATGGTAGCGGGCGATGCCGAAATCGATGAAACGCACCCGGCCTAGCGGCGAGACCATCAGGTTCGAGGGCTTGAGGTCGCGGAAGACCACCGGAGGGTCGTGTCGGTGCAGGTACTCCAGGACGTGGGTGGCCTGCAGGCCGATGGGCAGAGCCTCGTGGGGGAGGAGCGGTCGCACGCGGCCACAGAGCAGTTGCTCGAGTGGAACCCCGTGGACCCGCTCCATGACCAGGTAGTGGCGTCCTCCGGGCTCGGAGAAGCGCCACAACACCCGGGGAAGGCCGGGATGGCTCAAGGAGGCCTGGATCTCCCCCTCGCGCTGGAAGAGGCGCAAGGCCATGTCGCGGTCGCGGTCGGGCACCGAGGATTCCAGGAATTCCTTGACCGCCCATCGGGCCCCGGGAAGGTGGAGATCCTCCACCAGGAAGACGGCGCTCATGGCCCCCTCCCCCAGGGGCTCCAGGATTCGGAGCCGACCCGCCAGGATTTCACCGATGCGTTGATTCAGCACGGAGGGAGGATCTCAGGCGTGGGGGAGGAGGCGGGAGGGCATCATTCGGCTGCGTTCTGGACGGCCACCAGCTTCTGACCTCCGCGCAGGATGCGGCGGGTGCCGGCCCGATAGAGGTCCTGGCCTCCACCGCGGATCCAGGAGTTCAGTTCCTCCAGGCCAGCCTGGATTTCGTGAATCCCCTCGCGGGTCTGCTCGGCCAGGATCCGCGATTCGTCGCTCTGGAGAGATTCCGGCGAGAGTCGATCCAGGGCCTCCCTTCCGCGCTGGGCCAACTCGAAGCCCCAGCTCAGATAGCCGGCGAACTGCTCTGCCGAGATCTCGCCCGTGGCGGCCTTCTCGGCGGCCTGGGCGATCTCGAACATGTTCTGGGAGTGCAGGTCCTGGACCGGAGGAAGCTCGGTGGGGGCCGGACTGAGCTCCAGCCGGGGCAGTTGGGCGGCGCAGGCCGAACAGACCCGGGAACCGGGCTCGTTGAGCGCGCCGCAGCGGGGGCAGGGGAACTGCCCCGCCTGGGAGTCCTTCTCGTCGAAGTATCTCTGGGCTTCCTGCAGCGAGCGGCCGATCTGCTCGAGCGAGTCGAAGAGCGCGGGCAACTCGGCGCAAGTCTCCAGGTCCGCCCGGATGGCCTCCACGACCTCGTTGAGCCGGGCGAAAAGGTCCCGGGTGCGGGCGATCTCATCCTGCACTCCCTGTCCCGGGCTGGCGTTCTCCAGGACGGCGCTCTCGAAATCCCGATAGGCCACGATCAGGCGCTGCTCCAGGGCGTCCAGGGCCTCTGTGACCATCTCCTCGGGCATCTCGCCTTCGGCATAGGCCCTGCCCGAGATCAGCAGGGCCTCCAGCCAGGAGGAGGGGGGAGGGGCGGCGACCGGCTCCTCCAACAAGGCCGTCTCGAGTTGCGAGCAGGCCCCGACGATTTCCGAGAACATCTCGGGCCCTCCCGCGGCCAGGGCTTCGGCCGAGCGTTCGAAGGCTGCCACCAGGGGAGCCAGGCGGGTATCGGATTCCATGGTCCGGGCTGCATGCTCGAGAAGGGGACGGCTCCAGGCCACCATCTCCTGGGCTCGAGGGTTTTCGGGCTGGCCCAGGACTTCGCGGAGTCGGCGCAGCAGGTTCAGGAGCGGGTAGGGGGTTTCGCCCGAGGTCATGTCTGCCCAGTCGAAGGCTCGCAGGGCACGGTCCACCTCGATGGCTGTCTCGGCCAGGATCCGGGAGGCTTCTTCGAGTCGGGCCCTCTCGGGGAGGGCCAGGGCCTCGGCGACCTGGTCCAGGGCCGCGAAGTGTGCCTCGAAGGCGGCCTCGACCTGTCGGGAAGCGTCCAGGGCCCGCCCCTGGCTGCGCTGGCGGAAATCCTGCAGGACGAGTTCGACCCGGGCTCGGCGCTCCGAGCGGAGTTTCTCGACCTCGGCCGCCATTCGCCGGCCTTGTGCAACATCCACCAGGAGCTGCAGCAATTCGTTGGTGGGCTGGGAGGGGGTGGGGCCTTGGGGTTGCATGGCTCGTCTCCTTCTGGCAGAAAAGACGACGCGCTCCGCACGGACGGCGAACCGTCTCGCGCGGGGCGCGCGCCGGTCACGGGCTCAGTTGCGCCGGGACCGGTTTTCGTGACCCCCTGGCGGGGATCCTACCTTGAAGGCGGGAGAAGCCGCTGGGTTTTCGGCCTAGAAGCCCATCCCCATCTGGGGCATCATCATTTGCGGCATCATCATGCCCTGCATCTGCATCCCGCCCATGTTGGACATCATCATCGACTGCATGTACTGCTGCAGTTCCTGCTGGCGGAGCTGCGAGTACTGGCCCATCTGCTGGTTGTACATGTTGGACTTCTTGGCGTCGTCACCCATCTTGAAGAGGGAGCCGATGCCGCCGCCCAGGGTTCCACCGAGGCTGGCGCCGATCATGGTGCCCACGCCCGGGCAGATGATCGTGCCGATCACGGCGCCGGCGATTCCGCCGAGGATGCCGCCGATTCCAGGGGCCGCCTGGGCGAGCTTGCTGCGCTCGGGGGGCATCGGGGGGGGGGTTGACTGCAGGCCGTACATGTTCATTGCGGTATCTCCTTCACCGGTATCTTCAGTCTCATGTTCACGCTTCTCCAGGAAGGCGACTAGATCGGCTTTGTTAAATTTTCTCGACAGTCCGGCCCGGGAGGGGGCTCGTCCGGCTTTCGGGCCGAGGTTCCCCATCCGGAGCCCCGAAGGAGCCCTCGTGTCCGAACCTCTCCATCTGGACCTCTACGATTCCCTCCGATCCCGGGAGGTCCCCGTCTGTCTCCATCTTCCTGCCGCCGGGATGCCGGAACCCTGGCCGCTGGTGCTCTTCTCCAGCGGATTCGGGGGAGGTCGGGAGGGCTACGGGGGATTGGCCCGGACCTGGTCGGCCGCAGGCCTGGCGGTGGCGGTCCTGGAGCACCGGGGCAGCGGACCGGAGGCCCTGGCCCGCCTCAATCGCCTGCCTCGCGAGCAACGTGGCGAGGCCCTGCTGGACATGGTCCGGGATCCTGAAGTGCTTCTGGCTCGCCCCGGGGATATCGCCTTCGTCCTGGACCACCTGATCACCGCCCCCCGAGTGGACCCCCAGCGAATCGGGCTGGCGGGGCACTCGCTGGGGGCCTTCACGACCTTGGCGGTGGGCGGGATCCCCCTGAGCCTGCCCGGGGGGCAGCGCCGACTCCTGGCGGATCCGCGCCCTCGCGCCCTGCTGGCCATGTCGCCTCCCACGCCGGGGCATTTCTTCGCGCCCGGGGATCACGCCCGCCTGGACCGCCCCTTGCTGCTGGTCACGGGGACCCGCGACCATGGCCCCTTTCTGGATGGACCCCGAGAGGATCGCAGCCGGGTTCTCTCCCTGCTGCCGGCCGGACGAGCCTGGATGGCGATCTTTGAAGGGGCGGACCACATGACTTTTGCCGAGATGGGATTGAACTACCGGCCCTACATGGCTCCGTTGCGTGCGCTCAGCCTGGCCTTCTGGCGCTGGACCCTGGAGGGAGGCCCTTCTCTGGATTCGAGTCGGGTGGCCCGGGAGGTGGCGGGTCCGGACAGGCTGCGCTGGGAAACTGCAGATCAGCTCAACTCCCGGGCTTTGTGAAGCTCCTCGCGGTTGAGGTGGGCCAGCAGGATCTCCTTGAGCAGCTCCAGCAGCTCCCGGTCATCCCTCTTGTGGGCTCCCTTGGTGACCTGGAGGAAGCGCACCTCGAAGCTCTTGGGAACCTCTTCGAATCCGGCTCCGTGCTGGCGCAGGACATGCGCCAGGAGAACCCTTGCCGTGCGGCTGTTTCCGTCCTCGAAGGGGTGGATGTGGATGAATTCGTTGTAGACGAAGGCCGCCAGGGCCAGCACCTCGGGAAGGTTGGAGACCGTCCGGCTTCGCATGGCGTATTCCTGGACCAGGTTCTCGAGAAGCCTGGGGATGGCTCGGGGGGGGGCGGTCTTGAAGCCGGGGTTGTTGTGCACGCGGACCGCCGCGGTGCGCAGGGTGCCGGCGAAATCGGCGCCGCGCATGAGCACGCCGTGATACTCGCGCAGCGCCTCCAGGTCCAGCGGGGTCCGCTCCTTCACCCGCTGGTGCATGATCTCCATGGCATCCCGGAAGTTCTGGCTCACCTGGGGGTCAAAGAGGTCCGGGTTCTCTGGAACCAGGTCGTAGCGGATGATCCTCTGGAAATGGGTCGGGCGGTAGTTCGGGGCCGGGAGGCCCGGGGGGAAGAGCATCCGGCTGGCCCTCGAGATCTGCTCGAGGTCCTTGCGGTGCAGCGCCATGAACTTCTCGCCGATCACCAGTTCCAGGCGGACCTTCCGGCCGAAGAACCGGCGCACGGGACGCACTCCCAGGAACTCGCAGACCCCGTCCAGGAAGGGATTCCTCACCAGGCGCCCCATGAAGGGTTCGTAGCGGAAGGCCAGCAGCAGGCCATCCTCCAGGAAGCGTCCCAGGACCTCGTTGGAGAGCCCCTCCGGCTTGAGATCCGCGGCCAGGAAGACGTCCAGGTGGTAGGTCTTGCGGACGAATTCGACCAGCTCGGCGCTCAGGTAGGCGTTGTAATCGTACTCGTAGGCCAGGGCGAAGGCCAGGGTTCCGAAGAGCAGATCCGCGCGAGGAGTCGGGGCGCGCCAATATTCGTCCTGGCGGTGCGCCAGCAGGCCTTCGGCGACCAGCCCCTCCAGGTGCGGCTCCAGAAGGCTGGCTTCGGGCAACCACAAGGACTCGGCCAGGGCCCCGGCGTGGATCGACTTGCGGCCGGCCACCGCAAGGAACACATCGAATCGGGTCGGCAGGGCGGCGCCCGCCTCGGGCGACTGAGGAGCCGTCACCCCGTGGATTGGGCTCGGGTCATCAGGAGGACCTCGATCTTTCCGAAGCGGACCTTGGTTCCGGGATCGATCACCTCGGCTCCGCCGATCCTGCGCTCCCGCACCCAGGTGCCGTTGGTGCTGCGCAGATCCTCGACCTCGTAGCCCGAGCCTCGGGTGTTCTTCTTGATCCGGGCGTGGTAGTTGGAGACCGAGGAGTCGTTGAAGGACCAGTCGTTGTCCGCGGCCCGGCCGACCCGGATGGGGTCGCGGTCCATGGGCAGGAGGTTCCCCTCCGCGTCCACGAAGGCCATGCTCACTCCCTCGGGGAGTCGGGGCAGGATCGAGAAGGGGGGGGGCTTGTTCCCGCGGCGCAGCACCACCGCCGCCACGACCCCCACCACCAGCAGACCGCACACGATGGCCACCACGTAGCCGATCCAGTTGCTTCGAGGCTGGGCCGTCTTCTGACCCGGCCCGCCCTCCACCGGAGCCTGCGAACCGTCCAGGACCCGGATCGAGGCGGTGGCCCCCGAGGCCTTGGCCAGGTCGTATCCGAAGGCTGCTGCCAGGTTGCCGGGGATGGCGGTCCGGGCGGCATCGTTGCCGGCGCTGGCCCGGGACAGGGCGATTCCCACCACATCGCCCGAATTCACCGAGAGGATCGGCGCACCCGTGCTCTCGTCGGTCAGGGCCGCGTCGAAGAGAAGCTGCAGGACCGTGCCGCCGGGGCGGTTGAGGATGTTGCCGACCTTGCCGCGGCGGATCAGCGGGGTCATGGCGGTGGCCAGGTTCCCCTCCTCGACGGGGGCGGCGGTGAGCATCTCGATCGGATCCTCGGGCCGGAGCAGTTCGGAGTCCCCGAGTCGGGCGGCGGGCAGATCGGCGACGGAGATCTTCAGGAGCGCCAGGTTGGCTTCCGGAGCGAATTTCTCGAGATGGGCCATGACCAGGCCCCTTCCCGGGACCAGGGCGTGGATGGCGGCGGCGCCCCGGACCGCCTCGAAGCTGGTCAAAGCCAGGGCCTCAGGGCCGCTCCGGACGATCACGGCAGAGCCGCTCCGGATGGTTCCGGCCACCTCGACCTGCAGCAGCAGGAGTGCCTTCTGGGCTTCAGGTGCCGACTCCGTCGTAGAGCCTGTCGGGCTGCCTCCCTGGGCGAAGCTCGTGCCCAGGGAGATCAGGACCCAGAGGGCCAGGAGCATGGAGATCCGCAGTCGCATCCCGAGAATACCTCGCCAAGGCTCAATCCCTGGTCGCCTTCCCCAAGGCATCTGGCAGGCAACCAGGGCCACGAACAGATTTTGCCGGAAGCCGGGCCTCAGACCCCCTCGATCCCGGCCAGGGTCCGGACCGGATTCGCGCTTGGGGCCGAATGGGGCTTCCAAGACGCCGTCCCTGCTTTTGTGGTGGGAGCCGTGGCTCCTCCCGTCGGCAGAGGGGTTTTTCCAGCTCCGGCGGAAGGGGCTCCCGGCCCTGCTGGCGAACGGCCTGGGTCCGCCTGACGATCCGATGCCCGATTCTTCTGCTTTGATCGAGAACCCTCTCTTCAGGACCCTTGCGGTCATGTTCCTGGCGGTGGTCGCTGCCACCATCGGGGATATCTTCATGTCCCAAGGAATGCGGGCTGTCGGGGAGATTCGCATCACCGGGCTCTTCTCGTTGTGGCGCACCGGCGTGCGCATCTTCTCGACCTGGAAGGTGTGGGTCGGCATCTCGCTGGCCGCGGCCTTCTTCTTCCTGTGGCTCTCGGTCCTGTCCTGGGCCGATCTCTCGCTGGCCCTGCCGATGACCGCCCTGACCTACGTGCTGAACGCGGCCCTGGCCGGTCCCCTGCTCGGCGAGAAGGTCTCTCCCTTGCGCTGGCTCGGAACCCTCCTGATCTTCGTGGGCGTCGTCGCCGTCACCCTGAGCGCAGATGCCTCGGGAGCCTCGGCCGGCTGGGGCTCGGCGCAGGCACCCTGAAGGACCCGGTCCTCGAGCTGAGATGGTTTCCAGACTTCCCGATACCCCGGATTCGGGCTCGCAGCCCACGGGCCCGTCTGCCCGCGAATCGAGCCCTGCGGCCTCGCTGACCCCTGCCTCCAGGACCGCCCGGGTCCTGGCGGGTCTGGCCGATCTGACCTGGAGGTTCCCGATCCTGATCCTGGTCCTGGGGACCTTGTTGGCCATGGGCTCGGCCTTCTATACCTGGAACCACCTGGAGTTCGATGCGGACCGCGCCAACCTGATCCGCCGCTCTCCCGAATTGCAGGCGAATCAGGACCGTTACGTCGAGCAGTTCCCCAAGGCCGAGGACATGGTCGTGGTGGTGGAGGGGGGCACGGCCCAGGACCGGATGGCCTTCCTGGATGACCTGGCTGCCCGGCTCCGGGCCGAGCCCGAGACCTTCCGGGACGTCTTCGAGAGGGTGGAACTCCCCTTCCTGAGGACCCACGCCCTGCACTACCTGGACCTGGAGACCCTGGAGCAGCTCGCCGGGGAACTGGCGCGGAGCCGGCCGCTTCTCGATTCGCTTGCCTCCTCCGAGGATATGTCGGGCCTGCTGGACAGTTTCGGGGCGGTCGAGAGCGGGGCGGACCCGGCCGCTTCCCTGGCCGAGATCCTGCCCTTCCTGAACGAGGCCCTGGGCCAGTTGCTGGTCAGCCTGGAGACCCGCGGGCGCTACGAGTACAGCTCGCCCTGGGCGGCGGCCTTCTTCGGCGAGGCCTCCCAGTCCGACCAGGCTCCCCAGGAACTCGAAGAGGCGGGCCAGACCGTCTTCTACAATACGGTCTCCAATGGGCGCATCCACCTGCTGCTGGTCCGGCCGACCCTGGAGGCGGGGGAAGGAGGTCACCAGGCCGTTCCCTTCGCGGTGCGCCGGATCCGGGAGATCCTGCCGGGAGTCCAGCGCAGCCACCCCCAACTCCAGGTCGGATTGACCGGGGAACCGGTCCTGGATACCGACGAGGGGAATTCCTCCACCGAGGATTCGACGCGCTCCTCCTTGCTCTCGCTGGTCTTCGTCTCGCTGGTCTTCGCCTTGTCCTTCCGAGAATTGTTCCGCCCTCTGATGGCGATCTTCACGCTGGTGCTGGGCGTGGCCTGGACCATGGGCTTCACCACGCTGGCTGTCGGGCACCTGAACCTGTTGACCGTCACCTTCACCACGATCCTGATCGGCCTGGGGATCGACTTCGGGATCCACTTCATCTATCGCTACGACGAGGAGCTCGTGAAGGGCTGGAGTCCCCTGGAGGCCATGAGGATCACCCTGGCGGGGACCGGGGCCGAGAACCTGACCGGGGCCGGCAGCACCGCGCTGGCCTTCTGGGTCCTGAACCTGACCGACTTCATCGGGATCGCCGAGCTCGGGACCATCGCGGGAACCGGAATCCTCCTGTGCTATGCCGCCATGGTCACGGTCCTTCCCGCGTTGCTCTTCCTGCAGCACCGCTGGTTTGGAGGGGCAGTCGGGACGGGGATCAGCCAGTATCGGACCTTGGCCCGGATGGAGCGCGCCTGGCTGGCTCATCCCTGGATCGTCGCCTCGATCTGCCTGCTCTTCTCGGTGCTCTGCGTCTTCGAGGCGCGGAATGTCCGCTACGACTACAATCTTCTGAACCTCCAGGCCCAGGGATTGAGCTCGGTGCAGACCGAGATGCACCTGATCCACTCCAGCGAGCACTCGCTGCTGTATGGCATCTCGCTGGTGGAGGAGATCGACGAGGCCAGGCGTCTGACCGAGGCCTTCCGGAAACTGCCCACGGTGGCCAGTGTCGAGTCGATCGTGCCGATGATCCCCGAGGGCTATCCGGCCAAGCGGCCCTACCTCGAGGCCATCGCCCGCGAGATGGCCCAGGTCCGGGAGCCGGCTTCGACCGCTCCGGCACGGGGCCCCATGGCCGGAAACCTCCTGGCCATGGGCGATTCCTTCATGGCGCTGGACCAGACCTTTCGCGAGGCCTGGCCCGACCTGAGCCGTTCCCAGGACGGTGGGGTGCGTCGGGAAGCCGACCGCTTCAAGAACGCCCTGGATCAGCTCTTCTCCACGCTGGAGGGGATGGGTCCGGGACCCATCGAGGACGGCCTGAACGCCTTCCAGAAGGACTTCTTCGCCGACCTTCAAGGGTTGATCCGCTTCCTGAAGGACCAGGTCTCCCAGCCAGCCCTGAGCCTGGACGATGTTCCCGAGGTCCTCAAGGTGCGCGAGGTCGGTCGGACCGGCATGATCCAGTTGCGCATCTTCCCGCGGCAGAACGTCTGGGAGCGCGGTCCCCAGGAGCGCTTCGTGCACAGCCTGCAGCAGGTCGACCCGCGGGTCGTGGGGATGCCGGTGGTGATGTACTACGACACCCAGGAGCTGCGCAGCGCCAACGAGCAGGCCGGGTGGTACGCCCTGGTGGCCATCTGGGTCCTGCTGCTGGTACACTTCCGCAGCCTGAAGGTCGCCCTGCTGGCGATCTTCCCCAAGGCGGTGGGGGTGCTTTGGATGGTGGGGATCATGGGATACGCCGGGGTGGACTTCAACAGCGCGAACTTCCTGGCTCTGCCCCTGATCCTGGGAATCGGCCTGGTCTTCGGGGTGCACGTGGTCCATCGGGTCCAGGAGGAGGGCGGGGACGGGGTCTTCAACCACTCGACCGGCCCGGCCATCGGCCTGGCGGCCCTGACCACCATGATCGGCTTCGGGACCATGATCTCCGCCCACCACCAGGGAATCGCCACCCTGGGCTTCGTGATGACCGCAGGCGTGGGGGCCAACCTGCTGGCCTCGGTCCTCTTCCTGCCTGCGGTGTTGAGGATCCTGCGCAACCTGGGGATCACCTTGTAGACTGAAACCTCTCGGGATCCCGTGGGCGAACGGGTCTTCGAGAGGACCGGCGATCCGCCCGGAGAAACTGCCGCTCCCCATGTCGATTCATCCCATCCTCCAGGGCCTCAACCCACCTCAGCGCGAGGCCGTCACCGAGACCGAAGGCCCCCTGCTGGTGCTGGCCGGGGCCGGGAGCGGCAAGACCCGGGTCTTGACCCGGCGCATCGCCTGGCTTCTGGAACAGGGCCTGGCCCGGCGCCACGAGCTGCTGGCCGTCACCTTCACCAACAAGGCGGCCCGCGAGATGGCCCAGCGGATCGAGCAGCTCTGCGGACCCGGCCGCTTCCCCTTCCTGGGGACCTTCCACTCGGTGTGCTGCCGGTGGCTGCGCCTTTTCGGAGAGCGCCTGGGGATCCCCCAGGGCTTCACCATCTACGACTCTTCCGAGCAGTTGGTGGTGATGAAATCCGTCCTCAAGCAGATGAACCTCGACGAGAAGCGCTTTCCCCCGCGCTCCATGCTCTCTCGGGTCAGTCACGCCAAGAACCACCTCATGGGCCCCGAGCCCCTGGTTCACTCCAAAAACCCCCTGGAACGCGACGTGGGTCAGGCCTTCACCCTGTACCAGGAGCGGCTGAAGGCCAGCGGAGCCCTGGATTTCGATGATCTTCTGGTCCGCACCGTCGAGCTGTTCCAGGGGCATCCCGACCTTCTCGAGCATTTCCAGGACCAGCTCGGCTATATCCTGATCGATGAATACCAGGATGTGAATCAGGTTCAATACGAGCTGGTCCGGATGCTGGCATCCCGGCGTCGGAACCTTTGCGTGGTGGGTGACGACGACCAGAGCATCTACGGGTTCCGGGGCGCCGATCTGAGCATCCTGCTGCGCTTCGAGCAGGACTATCCCGAGGCGCGGGTTATCAAGCTCGAGCAGAACTACCGCTCGACCCAGTCGATCCTGGACGTGGCCAACGCCCTGGTCCGCCACAATACCGGGCGAAAGGGCAAGAACCTCTGGTGCGACCAGGGGCAGGGTCCCCGTCCGCGGGTCTTCTCGGCCGCGGATGGGCGAGACGAGGCCCACTTCGTGGTGGGGATGATGAAGCGCCTCCGCGAGCAGGGGCGCGCCTATCAGGACATGGTGGTGCTCTACCGGACCAACGCCCAGTCCCGCCTGCTCGAAGAGACCCTGAACTCCAAGGCGGTGCCCTATGACATCGTCGGGGGCCTTCGTTTCTATGAGCGCAAGGAGATCAAGGATGTCCTGGCCTACCTGAGGCTGTTGGCCAATCCTGCCGACGCGATCTCGTTGCGGCGGATCCTGGATGGCACCGAGGGGGTCGGAGAGACCAGCGTCCAGAGGCTGGAGTCCCTGGCCCGCTCGTCGGGGCTTCCGGTTCTCTCTGCCCTGGGTCGGGCCAGCGAGGCCGGGATCCGGGGCAAGGCCGCCGAGAGGATGCTGGCCCTGAAGGCCTGGATGGAGCCGCTCAGGGAGAGGGTCGCCCGGGAACGGGTCGGGGTCACCGAGCTGGTGGTGGAGATCCTCACCCGGAGCGGCTACCGCAGCGTCCTGGAGACCGAGGCCCAGGACAAGGTCGAGTCCCAGGCGCGTCTGGAGAACCTCGAGGAGCTGCTCAACGTGACCGGCGAGTTCGATCAGGGAGCCGACCAGGACGAACCGCCCTTGCAGGCCTTCCTGGGCCAGGTCTCGTTGCTCTCCGACCAGGACGCCTACCAGGAGGCCGTCGACCGCGTCACCTTGATGACCGTGCACACCGCCAAGGGCCTGGAGTTCCCCGTGGTCTTCCTGGCCGGGCTGGAGGAGGAGACCTTCCCCCACCTTCGAGCCCTGGAGGAGGGGGACTCCGGCATGGAGGAGGAGCGGCGTCTGTGCTATGTGGGGATCACGCGGGCGCGCGAACAGCTCTTCCTGAGCTGGGCCCGCTCCCGCGAGATGCGCGGCTTTCGCCTGCCTCGCCGGATCTCGCGCTTCCTCAAGGAGGTTCCGGAGGAGCTCCTGGATGCCCCCGATCGCTCCTTGGGTTCGGGGCACTATCTGGACGACGAGGGGCCGGCCATCGGCTCGGGGCGCTGGCGGGGCGCGGACCGTTCCTCCGGCCAGGGAAGGCCGGCCTTCTCCCGCCCGCTGGCAGGGCCTGCAGCCCGGGTTCAGACGGTCCGGGGAGAGGCGGCTCGGGCCCGGGCTGCAGAACTGGGGGCGCCCAGGGTCGGTCCCCGCGCCGAGAGGGAGGCCGAGGTGGCCGCCCGCTTCCCCGTGGGGGTCCAGGTGACGCACAAGGTCTTCGGCCAGGGAACCGTCCAGGGCGTCGAGCGGGACCTGGTGACGGTCCTGTTCGAGGGAGGCAAGCAGAGGACCCTCAAGGAGGATTTCCTGCAGACCTCGGCCTCTTCGGCCCAGGCTCCGCCCAAGGGGTGCGGAGATCGCGTCTGTCACCCCCGCTGGGGCAATGGCGTGGTCAAGGCCGTCGATTCCCGGAACGTGACCGTGATCTTCCCCGGAATCACGGTCACCATGTCCCACGAAGAAGCCCGGCGGGGCTGAACCACACCGGGCTTCGTGGGTCTGACCGGGTCCTGTCCTACTGTCGGGGAGCCAGGCTTTCGGCCAGCCTCAGGGCCTGCTCGGGTTCCAGGCCCCGCCCCGAAAGCGAGTGGAAGGGGGCCTCGGTGCCGGTCTGCAGCCAGTGGGTTCGGAAGTCCACGGGCTCTTCGGAGTCGGGTTCGTAGAACTCCATGACGCCCTCCCCGAGCCAGGGGTTGTGGAACTTCTTGCGGCTCTGGCCCCGAAAGACGTCGCCCACCCCGCCGGTGGAACCCTGAAGGGTCAGTTCGGCCCCCTCGGGACCCTCCAGGACGATCTGGTAGGAGGCCCCCCAGTCCGGGGAGTCCTCGGCAAGAACCGTGCTGATGGCGAAGCCTTCGGGCAGATCCGGAACAAAGACCTGCATCGGCAGGACCCGGAGCTGCCAGTCCTGGATCGGGGTGAAGGTGGGGGCAGGCACTACTTGTTGGGCAGGAAGACGCGGTAGGAGGTGCCGTAGTTGGTGGTCTGGTTGCGGACCAGGTCGCTGACCTCCCGCCCGTCACCCAGGGAGATCGAGATGTGGCCGTGGACGTGGCCGTTGCCCCGGTTCCAGACCACGATGGCGCCCGCGGGAAGCTTCTTGAGGTCGGCCTGGCTGACCTTGACCTCGCGGAACTCCTTCTTGGTGGCCAACTGATCGGCCGCCATGTAGGCGCTGCCGCCGTGGACGCTCACGCCGTGGCGAGCCAGGGCTTGAGCCACGTACTTGTAACACCATCCACCTGGACCTTTGACCGAGTGCTTCAAGGCGTCGGAAGCCAGCGAGCGGCCCCAGGCCGTGCCGTTGCCGAGCGAGGAGGCGCTGACGGTGCCGGCCGAGCCGCCCTGGCTGAGCGGCATGAAGCCACCGAGGGCGGCCATCGAGGCCTCCGGCGTCACCATGGAGGCCACCTTGGCGATCATCTGGTTGGTCAGGCCACCCATCTTCATGACCGATTCCATCTGGGAGCTCAGGTCCATGCAGGGGAACATGCCGGAGGCGGCGTTCGCGTTCTTGGAGCTGCCCAGCATCTTCTTGAGCATGTCGTTCATCGACTTCATCTGCTTGCTGAACATCTGGTCCAACTGCTTCATGACGTCGTTGAGACCGTTGGGGCCGGCCATGAACCCCGGACTGTTGCCCGTCGGGATCCCGGTCGTCGTGGGCATCCCCGCCATCATGTTGAGGTTGTTGAAGCCGCCCGAGGCAAACATCTGCAAGCTCCTTCTCCCGTTTTCCCGAGGGCCCGGGGTGGGTTTAATCCATCTTCACGCAAGGCGGCCCTCTTGTCTAGGAGGAAGTCCAGATGTGCCGGAGTCCTCTCGCCGGGTCTTGTCCGGCCGCGTTTCAGCTTCGCCTCTCCAAGGCCCGGCGGATGGCCACGGCCAGCTCGGGGATCGGCACGGGCTTGATCAGCACCTCCTGGATCCCCAGCTCCCGGGCCTCCTCCTGACAGTCCTCGCGTCCCAGGCCGGTGCAGATGACCGCCGGAAGATCGGGTCTTGAGGCCCGAATCTCGTGGACCAGGCGGGTCCCGCTCATCCCAGGCATGCTGTGGTCGCTGATCAGCAGATCCCAAGCCTCGGGATCCTCTCGGAATTTTTCCAGGGCCTGCTCGGGATCGCTGAAGGCCTCGACCCGGTAACCCAGTTGCGCGAGGGAAAGTCGCCCCAGTCGGACCAGCGAGAGCTCGTCGTCCACGAAGAGGATTCGTTCGGTGCCTCCGGGCGGTTCGCCGGACGAGGCCCCGTCGGGTTCGAATGGAGGAGGGCAAGGGATCTGCTCGAGGATCGGCAGGAAGATCTGCACGCAGGTCCCCATCCCGGGAGCGCTCAGGATCTCGATGGCGCCACCGTGTCCCCGGACGATCTCCCGCACCACCGGAAGCCCCAGCCCGGTTCCGTGGCTCCGGGTGGTGAAGAAGGGTTCGAAGAGATGGGGAAGCACCTCGGGTGCGATGCCCGGGCCCGTGTCGCTGACCTGCAGGAGGGCGAAGGGACCGGCCGGGTCCAGTTCCAGCCTGCGCGCCTGGTCCAGGTCCAGGCGGACCTGCCCGAGCTCGACCTTCAGGAGGGCTCCGGCCCGATTCCTCAGGGCGTTCTCGGCGTTGGTGGCCAGGTTGACCAGGACCCGCGCCAGGTCTCCGGGGGTGAAGTCCACCTGACCGACCTCCTCGGCCAACCGGACCTCGAAGTCGACCGTGGCCGGCAGGGCCGAGCGCACGAAGGCGCAAGCCTCGCGCAGGGCCGGCTGCAGGTGCATGGTCTGTCCGGAGCGAGGCGTCGGGTTGCTGAAGGTCAGGATCTGGTGGACCAGGTTCCTGGCCTGAAGGGCCGAGGCCCGGATCAGGTCCAGGCCTTCTCGGGCCGGGTGATCGGCGGGGAGGTCCGCACCCGAGACCTCCGCGGAACCCAGGATGGCTGCCAGGAGATTGTTGAAGTCGTGGGCCACCCCTCCCGCAAAGAGGCCCAGGGCCTCCATCTTCTGGGTCTGGCGCATCTGCTTTTCGAGGGCCTGGCGTTGGAGCTTCTCTTTCAGCAGGACCCGGTTGATGCGCGCCAGTTCCTGGTTCTGTTCCGCCTGGGTCTGGAAGCGGGCCCGCAGTTCCTTGGCCATGTGGTCGAAGGTCCGGGTCAGGATCTCGAATTCGAGGATGGGGCTCTGGGAGATGGGGGGAAGCCGGCCGCTCTCGATGCGGCCTGGAAGGTCGCTGGAGGCCGCCACCAGCCGGCCCACGGGCCCGATGGCCCAGGTCCCGACCAGCCAGACCAGGACCACGGCCAGGATGGAGAAACCCAGGGTGCTCACCAGGCTGTGGGTGAAGGAGGTGCGGATCCGGTCCTGGACCGGGACCAGATCCGTCTCCAGGACCAGGGTCAGGTTGGGATACGTTCCCAAAGGCTGGACCTTCAGAAGAGTGGTGGCCCCCATCTCGCGAACCCCTTGCGGCGAGTCCCGATGGACCCAGAAGGCCCCCTCCTGGAGGCTGTCCACCGGCGTGTGGCCGCTGCGATCGAAGTGGCTGAAGAGCAGTCGGCCAGGAGAGGTGCTGGCCAGCACGCGGGACTCTTCGTCGAGCAGGGTGACCGTCTCGAATGTCCG
>JALHDH010000175.1 GCA_022839105.1 bacterium | reverse complement strand
TCCTGGGTGCGCATGGGGGCCGGAACGGCGTCGACGTCGCCGGGGGAGGAGACGAGAGGGGCGAGAGAGGCGAGGAAGCGGTCGCGCTCGCGGTGGAAGACGGCGGGGTTGGTGGCGATGTCGAACACGCCGGACATGAAGTTCTCCGGCAGGGAGTTCTCCTCGAGCCGCCGCACGAGGTAGGCGATCGCGACGTCGAACTCCTTCGGGTCCACCACCGGCACGTACAGGAGCAGCGCACCGACCTCGCGGCGCACCACCTCGGCCAGGCCCGTGGCCATGCCGGAGAGCATCTCGATCTCGACGTCGGCCCGCACCCCCCGCTTCCCGGCCAGCACCCAGGCGAAGGCGATGTCGAAGATGTTCTGGCCGGCGACGCCGAGGCGGATGGCCCGGGTGCGCTCGGGCGTCACGGCCCACTCGAGGACGCGCTTGTAGTGGGTGTCCGTGGCCTGCTTGGAGGGCCAGGTGGTGAGCGGCCAGTCGTGCATCTCGGCGTCCACGCGCTCCATCGCGAGGTTCGCGCCCTTGACGAGGCGCACCTTGATGCGCGCGCCACCCGCCGCCACCCGCCGCGCGGCCCACTCCTGCAGCTCCATCATCGCGGCGAGCGCGTCAGGCTGGTAGGCCTGCAGGACGATCCCCGCCTCGTAGCCGAGGAGTTCGGGCGTGTCCATCAGGCGGCGGAACACCGTGAGGGTGAGGGCGAGGTCCTTGTAGTCCTCCATGTCCAGGTTGATGAATGTGGAGGCGGCGGCGGCGGCGAGGTAGAACGGCAGCAGCCGCTCCACCGCGCGGTCCACCAGCTCGTCGAAGCCCCAGGGGTTGTGGGGGCCGATGACCGCGCTCACCTTGAGGGAGAGGTAGTCGACGTCGTCGCGTGCCAGGAGGCGGGTGTTGGCGGCGAGACGGCGGGAGGCTTCGCCGTCGCCGAGGACGGCCTCGCCGAGGAGGTTGACGTTGACACGGTTGCCGGCCGCGCGAATGCGGGCGAGCGCGCTGGTGAGGCCGTCGCCGGTGGTGTCGAGGATGAGGTCGCCCACCAGCCGGCGGAACACGCGGCGCACCGCGGGAATCACGACATCCGGCGCGGCGGCGGCCGCCGGGCCCGCGGCCGTGATGCCCGCGGCGAGGTAGGGCGGGAGGAAGGAGGTGTCCTGGCGGGCCAGGCGGGCGAGCATGCGGGCGGCGACGTCGAGGTCCTGGGGACGGATGACGCCGTCGACGAAGCGGACGGTGAACTCCAGGCCGCCGGGGTGGGAGAGGACGCGGGCGAGGAGGCGGGCGGCGTAGTCGACCGGCTGGTCGGCGGACTCGGCCACCCAGCGGCGGGCGAGCTCCACAGCCTCGCGTCCGGCGTCGTCCAGTTCGGTGCGGTCCATGTGCGTCTCCTCCGTGCGCCGGGCCGTGCCGCCTCATGGGCCGGGCCCGAGTCCGTGGGGTCCGAATCCACGGGGGGTGGTGTGAGCCTCCCCACAATCATCCCGCGGGAGACGCCGAAGGGCCCCCGGGATCGCACCCGGGGGCCCTCGCAGAACGCCGGCCGGCCTACGCCCCGGCCACCAGCTTCTCGGTCAGGTGTGCGGGAGCCGGCTCGTGCTGCAGGTACTGCCGAGAGAAGGTCCCGGTACCACGGGCCAGCGAGCGCAGGGCGGTGGCGTAGCGCACCAGCTCGAAGGCGGGCACCTCGGCGGTGATGCGGGTGCGGCCGTTGCCGAGCTGGTCGCTGCCCTTCACACGCCCGCGGCGGGTGGACAGATCGGACATGATGCCGCCCACGTACTCGTCGTCGCACTCCACCGTCACGTTGTCCACTGGTTCGAGAATCACGATGCCGGCCTTCTTCGCGGCCTCCTGGAGGCCCAGGGAGCCGGCCATCTGGAAGGCGGCGTCGGAGGAGTCCACCGAGTGCGCCTTGCCGTGGTAGAGCGTGGCGCGGATGTCCACCATCGGGTAGCCGGTGATGCCCTTCGCCATCTGGGCGACGATGCCCTTCTCCACCGAGGGGATGTACTGGCGTGGCACCGCGCCGCCCACCACCTCGTCCACGAACTCGAACCCGGAACCCTGTGGCAGCGGCTCGAACCGGAGCTCCGCCACCGCGTACTGGCCGTGCCCGCCGGACTGCTTGACGTGCTTGCCCTGCACCTCGGCCTTGCCCTTGAGGGTCTCGCGCAGCGGCACCAGCACGGGCACGGTCTGCACCTCCACCCCGGAGCGGCTCCGGAGGCGGTCCAGCATCACCTGGAGGTGCTGTTCTCCCGTGGTCCACAGCACCAGTTGCCCGGTGGTGGCGTCCACCTCGACGCGGACGGTGGGGTCCTCGGCCTGCAGGCGCTGGAGGCCGCCCATGAGCTTGCCTTCGTCGCCCTTCTTGGCGGACTGGATGGCCGTGGGGAACAGCGGTTCAGGCATGGCCCACGGCGTGATGACGGCCGGGTTGGCCGGGTCGGAGAGGGTGTCGCCGGTCTCGGCCTTGCTCAGGCGCGCCACCGTGACGATCTCGCCGGCCACGGCCTTGTCCACCGGCGTCTGGGAACCACCCAGCGGCCGGCCGAGCGTGCCCACGCGCTCCTCGTCGTCGTGGTCGGCGTGCCACTGGGAGTCGGCCGGCCTGCCGGAGAACTGCGAGAGGTGGCCGGAGATGTGCACGATCTGGTCGGGGCGCAGCACGCCGGAGTAGACCCGGACCACGGAGATGCGGCCCACGAACGGGTCGGTGGTGGTCTTGATGACCGAGGCCACGAGCGGCTCGTCCACGGAATGCTTCAGCGGGGGCCGTTCCGCGCCGGCCGGGGTGTAGATCGTGGGCAGGACGTGGTCCGCCGGCGACGGGAAGCCGAGGCAGATGACGCGCAGCAGCTGCGGGATGCCGAGGCCGGTGGGCGCCACGATCGGCATCACGGGGAAGAACTGGGCGTTCGCGGTGGCCTTCTGCAGGTCCGCGGAGAGGGTGGCGAAGTCCATGTCCTCGCCCTCGAGGTACTTCTCCATGAGTTCCTCGTCACCGGACTCGGTGATGACGTCCTCGATCAGCCGCGAGCGCATCTCCTCCACGCGCTCCCGGTCCTCGGGCTCCAGGGGGGACAGGGTCATCGAGGAGCCGATGCCGTCCATGAGCTGGGCGCGGATCACGGAGATGATCCGGGCGTTCCTGGGGTCGCTGGCCTTGTACGGCAGGTACAGGGCGTGCACGCCGTCCCCGAACACCCGCTGCAGCTTCACTTTTACACCCCGTGCAGCAAAGGTCGGAATCGGGTTTCCCATGCCGTAGGGTTCGAGTTGGCTGAGGCTTTCGTAGAGTTCGGCGGTAACCACATCCAGGTCCACTTCGAGGTCGACTTTCCCCATAGGCTTGAATACGTGCTCGGGGTGCATGTCTGCCACCTGTTCCAGGCGGTCGGCGA